>NZ_JBSHGZ010000015.1:0-223965 GCF_053618075.1 Embleya sp. NPDC055664 | reverse complement strand
GCCTCGGCGGATTCCGCCGAGGCCGCTCGCGCGTTTTCATTGGCCCGTTATCGGTCCGGGTGCACCACGCCGGCCGCGCCGCCGCCCCGGCGGGTGGGCTCGGCCACCGCTTGGACGCGCCCGCCGGGCAGGAATTCCAGCGCCGCCGCGGCGCCGATCTCCGGGTTGGCCTTGAGCACGTGCCCGCGTTGTTCCAGCGCCGTGCGCAACCACGCCGGCACCCCCGGTTCGACCTCGGTGGCCGCGCCGTTGCGCTGCGACAGTCGCGGCGCCGCGACCGCCTGCGGCAGCGAGAGGCCACGATCGAGCCGCTCGGTCAGCACCTGGAGCACCGTGGTGATGATGGTCGCCCCACCGGGCGAGCCCACCGCGATGAACGGCCGACCGTCGCGCAGCACGATCGTCGGCGACATGCTGCTGCGCGGGCGTTTGCCCGGCGCGGGCAGGTTCGGGTCGAACACGCCCGGGGTCAGCGGCGCGAAGTTGAAGTCGGTCAATTCGTTGTTGAGCAGGAACCCGCGTCCGGGCACGGTGATCGCACTCCCGCCGGTCTGCTCGATGGTCAGCGTGTAGGAGACCACGTTGCCCCAGCGGTCGGCGGTGACCAGGTGCGTCGTGGACAACCCCTCGATCGGCTCGGTCGCCTCCGGCGTGCCGCTCGCCCGGCACGGCCGGTCGTACGGCGGCTTCGGGTCACCCGGCGGCACCGGGCTCACCGCGGCGTGGTCCGGGTCGATCAGGCACGCGCGTTCCTTGGCGAAACCGTCGGCGAGCAGGCCCTTGAGCGGCACGTCCACGAACGCGGGGTCGCCCACGTAGCGGTTGCGGTCGGCGAAGGCCAGGCGCGACGCCTCCAGGTAGTGGTGCGTCGCGGCGACCTCGTCCTGCGTGCGCGGGTCGGTGGTCTCCAGGATGTTCAGCGCCTCGCCCACGGTGGAGCCGCCCGACGAGGACGGGGCCATGCCGTAGACGTCCAGGCCCCGGTAGTCGAGGTGGGTCGGCCGCTGCTCCCGGATCCGGTAGTTCGCCAGGTCGCCGTTCTCGATCAGTCCGGGCCGGAAGACCCGGTCGGCTCCCGGTGCCACCGGCGGTTGTTGCGCGGTGCGCACCACCTCGCGGCCGAGGCCGCCGCGATAGAACCAGTCGACGCCGTTGCGACCGAGTTGCTCGTACGTGCGGGCCAGGTCCGGATTGCGGAACACGCTGCCCACGACCGGCGGTTGCCCGTTCGGCAGAAACAACTGCGCGGTCGGCGTGATGTCGTCGAACCGGGACGCGTTCGCCGCGGTCTGGTCATGGAACGTCTGGTCCACCACGAACCCGCGCTCGGCCAGTTGCCGAGCCGGTTCGAGGGCGGAGCGCAGACTGGTCGTACCCCACGTGCGCAGCGCGGTGTTCCACGTCTGCGGCGTGCCGGGAACCCCCACCGAAAGCCCGGAGTTGACCCCCTGGTCGAACGGGATGGGCAACCCGGTGGCGGGGTCGAGGAACGCGTCCTCCCGCATCTTCGCGGGCGCCGTCTCCCGCCCGTCCAGGGTGCGCACGCTGCGACTGCGCGCGTCGTAGTAGACGAAGTAGCCGCCACCGCCGATCCCCGACGAGTACGGCTCGGTCACGCCCAGCGCGGCGGCCGTGGCCACCGCGGCGTCCACCGCGTTGCCGCCCCGGCGCAGCACGTCCAGGCCGATCCGGGTGGCGTCGGGATCGACGCTGGACACCGCGCCGCCCCACCCGGTGGCCACGGGTTGTTTGGCCGGCGCCTGCGCCGGCTCACCGGGCGACGCGGACGCCACTCCCGGGATGGTCATTGCGAGCCCCAGCGCCGCGACCGACGCCATGGCGCGACGAACCGAGCGAATCACGACCAGCCTCCCCCGAACAGGTTCCGGTGTGTCACGAACCCCCACCGTGCCACGCCGGCCCCACCCGCAACACCCCCAAGTCCCCGACCGGGCCAAGGTTCACCCGGTTGTGCGCACCACCGCGCACCCGGCGCGGAGCGGACGCGCATCGACCCGCCCGGTGGGCAGTACACCTAGGGAGCACTCACCTTTTCCAGGGCCGCTTCGAGCAGGTCGGCGCGGGTGTGGTCCAGCCATTCGATTCTCGGGTCGCGGCGGAACCAGGTGTCCTGGCGGCGGGCGAACCGGCGCGTGGTGCGGACCGTGTCCTCGCGGGCCTCCTCGTCGCCGCACTCGCCCGCGAGCATGCGCAGCACCTGGGCGTAGCCCAGCGCGCGGGAGGCGGTGCGGCCCTCGCGCAGCCCGACCCGCTCCAGCTCACGCACCTCCTCGACCAGGCCCGCCGCCCACATGCGGTCCACCCGTGTGGTGATCCGCTCGTCCAGCACCGGCCGGGGAACGTCCACCCCGATCTGCACGCTGTCGTAGAGCGAGCGGTGGGTGGGCAGGGTCGCGGTGAACGGCCGCCCGGTCAGCTCGATGACCTCCAGCGCGCGTACGATCCGCCGGGCGTTGCTCGGCAGGATCACCGCGGCGGCAGGCGGATCGGCGACCGCCAGGCGCGCGTGCAGCGGCCCGGGCCCCACCCGCTCGGCCTCGGCCTCCAGGCGGGCCCGGATCTCCGGGTCGGTGCCGGGAAACTCCAGGTCGTCGAGGACGGCGCGGACGTACAACCCCGAGCCGCCGACCAGGATCGGGGTCCGCCCGCGCGCGAGCAGGTCGTCGACCACGGCCCGCGCGTCGCGTTGGTATTCGGCCACGCTGGCGGAGCTGGTCACCTCCCACACGTCGAGCAGGTGATGCGGGACGCCGCCGCGCTCGGCGACGGTCAGCTTGGCGGTACCGATGTCCATGCCTCGGTAGAGCTGCATGGAGTCGGTATTGATCACCTCCCCGTCCAGCGCACGGGCCAAGGCGACCCCCAGATCGGACTTTCCGGCCGCAGTGGGACCGACGACGGCAATGACACGGGGACTCACCCCCCAAGTCTGCCGGATCGCCGACCGGTCGCCGCGCACGGCGGGGTACGACGGCGCCTGTCCCGGCACGCGCCGGCGTGCGCGCGCCGTCGCTCGTTGCGGTACGGCCGTGCGCAAGGTCGTGACCGGCCACGTTCGCTCTCGTTGAGCTCGGACACAGACATACGGTCAAGGAGCAAACGTGAGTGTTTTCGACTGGTTCAAGCGGCGCCCCGACACGATGGAGACGGGCGGCTCGTGCTGCTCGGGCAACACGGCGGGCACGGACACCGCCACGCTGGTCGAGGACCGGCCCGGGACGCCGGCCGAGGGGCACGCCGCGACCGAGACCGACGAACCGGTCGCCACCCCGACGCCCCGGACCGCCGGGGACGCGGTCGTCGCGGCGGAGGCGGCACAGACCCCGGAGGAGGCGGACACGGGTGTCGCCCACGACGCCGACGCGGAGGACGCGCCTGCCGAGACCGGCGACGCCGCGCCCGAGGCGGCCGGGAAGCAACCCGCGGCGGCATCGGGCGCGTGAGTCGGACAGCGGGCGGCGGTCACCGGATCCGGTGACCGCCGCCCGTCGCGTTCACGGGGGCACGTGCACCGGGGCACGGCGGCGGCGCCACCGGCGCGGCCGACGGCCGGCCCGCGGCCTCCCACCAGTCACCCGTCAGGCGTGCCTCAGGCCTCAGGCCTCAGGCCTCAGGACCACAGCGCCACGAAATACCCCACGCCATAAGGCGCTTCGTCATACAGCAGCCGCCCGCTCCGGCCCGGGCCCGTCGCCCCGGCCAACACCTGGAGCGCCGGTCGGCCCCCCACCCACAGCTCGTCGGCGAGCGCGGGGTCGAGCGCCGCCAGCGCCGCCGGGTCGGCCGCATCCAGTGCCGCCGCGAGCGCGACGTCGTACGGCTCGGCGCGCGCGTCGAGGTAGCCGGGGGCCTTCTCGGTCCGGCACGCGGACCCGTCGCCCACCACCAGGAGCGCCACCCGATCCGCTCCCGCGACCAGCTCCGCACCCCGCGTCGCACAGCGCGCCGGATCGGCGTCGGCGGCGATCACCGCGCCGGACACCGGGCTCGGGGCGGTGCCCGCGGCGATCCGGTCGGCGGCCCACGGGGAACGGCCGAGCAGCCACGCGCCGACGGCCAGCGCGGGCGGCAGTTCGTGGTCCGCGCCGCCGCCGAGGGTGACCTCCAGGTCGACCCCGTACCGCGCGAAGGAGCCGATCCCGCCGTCGCCGAGGGTCGCCTCGACGGGGCCCGCCCCCACCACCACCAACCGGTCCGGCGCGCTCGCGGCCAGCGCGGCCAGCGCCTGATCGCACGCCGCACGCAGCGCGTCCAGCTCCGCTACGGCCCCGCGGGCCAGCTCGGGCACGATCATCGGGGGGCACGGGACTACCGCGGCGGCTACGAGCATTCAGGGAGAGTACTAAGCGGCCGCCGCGACGCCTCCCGGGTCGCATGATGGGATGGATCACATGCGTGAACTGATGCTGGTGCGACACGGTGAGACCGAGTGGAGCAGGTCCGGGCGGCACACGGGGCTGACCGACATCCCGCTCACCCCCGAGGGCGAGACGCAGGCGAAGGCGGTGGCCGACCTGCTCGCCGGACGCGAGTTCGGGTTGACCCTGGTGAGCCCGCTGAGCCGGGCCCGGCAGACCGCCGAACTGGCCGGGATCACCGGCGGGACCCCGGAACCCGACCTGGTCGAGTGGGACTACGGCGGCTACGAGGGCATCACCACGGATCAGATCCGCGAGCGGGTGCCCGGCTGGGTGTTGTGGCGCGACGGGGTGATCCCCGGCGACGCGGCCCACCCCGGCGAGTCGATCGCCGACGTGGGCCGGCGGGTGGACCGGGTGCTGGAGAAGGTGCGCCCGGTGCTGGCGCGCGGCGAGGACGCGGTGCTGGTCGCGCACGGCCACCTGCTCCGGGTGCTCACCGCCCGCTGGCTGGGCCTGCCGCCCGAGGACGGCCGGCTGTTCCGCCTGGAGACCGCCCGGCTGTCCACCCTCGGCTACGAGCGTGAACAGCCGGCGATGCTCGGCTGGAACGTGTCCTGACCGAACGGCCCAAACGCGGCCCCACCGGTCAGTCGCAACAACCCGCCGGCGCCGACGGCGCCCCCACCGTGACCGGGGCGCCGATGCTCGGCATCCCGAGCAGTACGCCCGGGCTCGGCGCGGGGGTCGAGGTGCGGCGCTCCCACGCGTCGCCCGCGCGGGTGCGCCGGACAGCGAGCGGGGGGCGCTCGGCCAGCAGGTGGTGCGGCGCGGCGTAGGTGATCTCGACCGCGACCATGTCGCCGGGCCGCACGCCGTCGGCGGGGCGCTCGAAGTGCACGAGCCGGTTGTCCGGGGCGCGCCCGGACAACCGCGCGGTGTCGTGGTCCTTGCGGCCCTCGCCCTCGGCGACCAGCACCTCGAGGGTGCGACCGACCTGGGTGCGGTTCTCCGCCCAGGAGATCTCCTCCTGGAGCGCGAGCAGCCGCTGGTAGCGCTCGGTGACCACTTCCTTGGGCACCTGGCCGTCCATCGTGGCGGCGGGGGTGCCGGGGCGCTTGGAGTACTGGAAGGTGAATGCGGCGGCGAAGCGGGCCTCGCGCACCGTGTGCAGGGTCTGCTCGAAGTCCTCGTCGGTCTCCCCGGGGAAGCCCACGATGATGTCGGTGGAGATGGCCGCGTCGGGCATCGCCGCGCGCACCCGCTCGATGATCCCCAGGTAGCGGTCCTGGCGGTAGGAGCGGCGCATCGCCCGCAACATCGAGTCGGACCCGGACTGCAGCGGCATGTGCAGCTGGTGCATGACGTTCGGCGTCTCGGCCATCGCGGCGATCACGTCGTCGGTGAAGTCGCGCGGGTGCGGCGAGGTGAAGCGCACCCGCTCCAGGCCGTCGATCCGCCCGCACGAGCGGAGCAGCTTGGAGAACGCCTCGCGGTCGCCCATGTCGGAGCCGTACGCGTTGACGTTCTGGCCGAGCAGGGTGACCTCGATCACGCCCTCGCCGACCAGCGTCTCGATCTCGGCGAGCACGTCGCCGGGGCGGCGGTCCTTCTCCTTGCCGCGCAGCGCGGGCACGATGCAGAACGTGCAGGTGTTGTTGCAGCCCACCGAGATCGCCACCCAGGCCGCGTAGGCCGACTCGCGGCGGGTGGGCAGCGTGGAGGGGAACACGTCGAGCGATTCCAGGATCTCGACCTGGGCCTCCTGCTCGACCCGGGCCCGCTCCAGGAGCACCGGCAGCGAACCCACGTTGTGCGTGCCGAAGACCACGTCGACCCACGGCGCCTTGCGCACGATGGTGTCCCGGTCCTTCTGCGCGAGGCAGCCGCCGACCGCGATCTGCATCCCGGGGCGTTCGGCCTTCGCGGGCGCGAGATGGCCCAGATTCCCGTACAGCTTGTTGTCCGCGTTCTCCCGGACGGCGCACGTGTTGAAGACGACCACGTCGGCCGGCTCCCCCTTGGGCGCGCGGACGTAGCCCGCCTCCTCGAGAAGGCCGGACAGCCGCTCGGAGTCGTGGACGTTCATCTGGCACCCGTAGGTGCGGACCTCATAGCTTCGCGCAGTCATAACACCCGACAGGGTACGGGGTTTGCTTCCTGGCGTGTGTGGCCGACCTCCATGGCAATATCGCCGCCGTGCCCTCCTTGTCGTTCCTCCCCGTTTCCCTGCGCGACGCCTACGCGCGACGCCCCCGCCTGGTGCAGGCCGGGGTGGCGACGCTGCTGCTGTTCTGCCTGGTCGGGGGTTACCTGGTGATCGGCCGGGACGACCGGCAGGCGCCGAGCGGGCCGGTCTCGCTGGCCACCGGGGTGCCGATGGGGGTGTACCACCGCTACGGCGAACTGCTGCGGCCCCGGCTGTCCGCGGACCTGGGCGTGCGGGTGAGCGTGGATGCCAGCGGAGGGTCGGTGGAGAACCTGCGTCGGGTGGTCGCGGGCGTGGACACCTTCGGCATCTCCACCGCCGACGCGGTGGCCGACCTGGGACCGGGCGACCGGGACCAGTTGCGCGCGGTGGCGCGGCTGTACGACGACTACGTGCAACTCGTGGTGCCGGTCGGTTCGCCGGTGCAGAAGATCACCGACCTGCGCGGGCGTCGGGTGGTGGTCGGGCTGCCCGGCTCGGGGGTGGAGTTGATCACTCGCCGGCTGCTGAGCGAGGTGGGCATGAGCGACATGGAGCAGGCCATCACCCCGGTGCGGGTCGGCATCGGCGAGGCCACCGAGCGGCTCAGGGACGGCACCGTCGACGCGTTCTTCTGGTCCGGCGGGCTGCCCACCGGCGCGGTCTCCGATCTCGCCGAGCACTGGCAGGTGCGGTTGGTGCAACTCGGCGACCTCGCGGGCAAGCTGCGCGATCGTTACGGGCCGGTGTACCGCGAGGCGGTGGTGCCGGCCGACGCCTATCCCGGCGGGACCGAGACGCCGACCATCGCGGTGCCGAATCTGCTGGTCACCCGGGCGTCGCAGGATCCGGAGCTGATCAGGCGGGTGACCGAGACGGTGATGGAGAACCGCGAGGCGATCGGACGCGAGGTGCACGCCGCCCAGTTGGTCGACCCGAGGACGGCGATCTTCACCGATCCGCTGCCGCTGCACACGGGCGCGCTGCGGTGGTACCGATCGGTGAAACCCTGATGGGACAGATCGTGATGCCCAGGGCGTCGCGCGAACGGCTTCGATGGCACATGCTGGGTCGTGTCATCGTGTTCGGGACCGCCATCTACGCTCTGAGCCTGTGGGCCAGACCGTGCGCGGTCCCCGAACCGACGCCGTGAGCCGACCGGGGGGAAGGCTGCACAGCATGTTCAGGGAGGCCCGCTTGCTCGGGAGGAGGGTGCGACCGCGGTGTCCGAGGGGGAGATCGGCCGAATACTGAACAATCGTTACCGGCTGAGCCGCAGTCTCGGCCGAGGCGGTATGGGCGAGGTCTGGCTGGCCGTCGACACCGCCCTCGGTCGCGAGGTCGCGATCAAGGAACTGCTGCTGCCCAAGTCGCTGGACGCGGGATCCCAGCGTTCCTGGCTGGAGCGCAGCAAGCGCGAGGCGATCGCGGCGGCCCGTATTCGCCACGAGAACGTGGTGACGGTCCACGACGTCTTCGAGGAAGACGGTTTGCCGTGGATCGTCATGGAATTGGTGATTTCGCGGTCGCTGGCCGACGTGATCCGCGCGGAGGGTCGACTCGACCACGCCGAGGCGGCCCGGATCGGCCTGGACGTACTGCGGGCGTTGCGCGCCGCGCACGCCAAGGGTGTGCTGCACCGTGACGTGAAGCCGGCCAACGTCCTGCTCGGCATGGACGGCCGGGTGGTGCTCACCGACTTCGGCATCGCCACCTTCGTCGACGCGCCGCAGGTGACCCAGTTCGGCGAACTGCTCGGCACGCCGGGCTATCTGGCGCCCGAGCGCGCGGAACAGTTCGCCCGGTCCCGGCCTAGCGTGCTCACCGACGACGCGAACGGGGACCACACGCTCGCCGACCGGCCGGACGGGCTCGATCCCGCCTCGGACCTGTGGTCGTTGGGCGCGACGCTGTACGAAATGGTCGAGGGCATGGCCCCGTTCCGCCGGGCCTCGCCGGTGGAGGTCGTGGACGCGGTGGTCAACGCGCCGCCCGCGCCGCCCAGGCACGCCGGTCCGCTGGAGTCGGTGATCATGGGCCTGTTGCGCAAGGACCCGACCCGGCGCCTGGACGCCAAGGAGACCGACGCGCTGCTGACCCGGGTGGTGCAGGACTCGGTGCCGGTGACGTGGGGCGGTGATCCGCTGCCCCGCCGTGACGAGCGCGCCGATCGGGACGAGGACGTCGACGCGACCTTCGCGGGCGAGCCGCCGGCCGACGAGTCGTCCGCGCGCCCGGCGCGCCCGTCCCGCTGGTGGCGGCGTACCCGGATCGCGCTGCCCGCCGCGCTGGCCTTCCTGCTGGTCGCCGTCGGGGTGTCGTGGCTGGCGGTGGAGAACAACCGGGCCGAGGGCGGCACGCATCAGGCCGACCCGCTCGCGAACCTGCGCAAGAACTCGCCGACCTACCGGGAGATGGTGGCCCGGGGCCGGGTGATCATCGGGGTCAAGCCGGACCAGCCGGGGTGGAGCGTGCGCACCGGCGATCAGGCGTATCAGGGCTTCGACGACGACGTGGCCCTGATGATCGCCGAGGACCTGGGGTTCAAGGACCGCGTCACGTTCATGGACGTGGAGACGCAAAACCGCGAGTACCGGATCACCAGCGGCCAGGTCGACCTGGTCGTGGCGAGCTACACGATCAACGCGATCCGCGCGCAGAAGGTCTCCTTCGCCGGGCCGTACTACATCGCCGGGCAGGACTTCCTGGTCCGCACCGACGATCCCGGGGTCAACGGCCCCGAGGACCTCGCGCACAGTTCCGTGTGCGTGGTGCGCGAGTCGACCTCGGCGTTGCGCATCCGCGGCGAGTTCCCGACCATGCGGGTCGAGGAGCGCGGCAAGTATTCGGAGTGTGTGGACGAGTTGCTGGCCGGCAGAGTGCGCGGGGTCAGCACCGACGACGCGATCCTGTCCGGCTTCGTCGTGCAACACCCGGGGGCGCTGCGGATCCTGGGCCGGCCGTTCTCCGACGAGCCGTACGGAGTGGGCCTGAGCAAGGGCGACGTGGCGCTCGCCGAAGCCGTATGCGGCGCGTTGAACCGGCACATCGCCAACGGCGACTGGCAGCGCGCCTACGACGCGCGGTTGCGCCCGCTGGGCCTGCCGCAGCCGCGCGCGCCGCAGTGCCGGGTGAACGAGTAGGCCGCCGACCGGACGGGCCCGCGTCCGCCTTCCCGGCGGCCGGGTCCGCGCGGGTGAACCCGGCGCGAGGTGAACCGGAGGCGGCTTCGGCACCGGGTGGATCGCCTCTCGCGCGGCGCCGGTTCAGTCGGCCCTGGGGACCGTCAGCGTGACGGTGAGGCCGCCACCCTCGCGCGCGGCGAAGTCGATCGTGCCGCCGCTCGCGGCGAGCAGCGTGCGGGCGATGGACAGTCCCAGACCGGAGCCGTCCACGTTCTGGTGCCGGGGGCTGCGCCAGAAGCGGTCGCCCACCCGGCGCATCTCCTCGAAGGTGAGCCCGGGGCCGCGGTCGCTGACCCGGATCTCCACCTCGCCGCCCACCGCCGCGCACGCGACGGTGATCGTGGTGTCCTCCGGGGCGAACTTGAGCGCGTTGTCCAGGATCGCGTCCAGCGCGCTGCCGAGCGTGACCGGGTCCACGTTCCCGGTGAGCGCGAGCGGGCCCTCCTGCTCGAACCGCCGGGCGCGCGAGCGGGCCAGGGTCTGCCACGCGTCCACCCGCTCGTGCACCAGCGCCGCCACGTCGACGGCCCGGGCGGACGGGCGCGCGTTCTCGGCCAGTGCCAGTTCGAGGAGTTCGTCCAACACGCGGGTGAGCCGACGGCCCTCGTCCCGCACCCCCTCCAGCGTCTCGCCGTGTCCCGGCGGCAACGACAGACCCAGTTCCTCGATCCGCAGGAGCAGCGCCGACAGCGGATTGCGCAACTGGTGCGAGGCGTCGGCGGCGAACGCCCGCTGCTGGTCCACCACGGTCTCCACGTGGTCCGCCATCTCGTTGAACGACCGTGCCAGGCGCCGCAGTTCCGGCGGCCCCTGGGCGCCGGCCACGCGCGCCCCGAGCCGGCCGGTGGCGATCTCGTGGGTCACCGAGTCGAGCACTCGCACCGGGCGCAGCACCCAGCCGGTCAGCCGGGTCGCGAGCAGCAACGCGGCCAGTACCGCGACCACTTCGCCGGCGAACAGAATCAGCCACACCTGCTGGATCTTCGAACGCATGCGACCGGTCGGCGAGTCGGTGAGCACCACCGCGACCACATCGCCCCGGTGGATCACCGGCACCGCCACCACGATGCGATCGCGCTGCCAGGGCCACACCTGTCCGGGGTCGTCGCTGCGCCGTCCGGCCAGCGCCTCGGTGAATGCGGGCGAGCGCGGATCGACCCGAAATCCCTGATGGGACACGGCAATCGGCTGGCCGCGCCGGTCGAAGGCGCCGACCCGGATGCCGTAGACGGCCTCGTAGCGCTCCAGTTCGGAGCGGAGCATGTCGAGGTCGACGGCGTCCGGTCCGGGCGGCACGTCGCTTTCGGTCTGCGCGCGCAGCGTGTCCGAGACCACGGTCAGCTGGGTGTCCGAAACAAAGCGGGTCAGGTCGTCCACGCGATCGCGGATCAGCTCCTGCTGATGCGCGGCGGCACGGGAGATGGCCAACGGGATGCCGAGGGCGATCAGCACCGCGGTCATCAGGGCGAGGAGCAATGCGAGCAGGCGGGTGCGCACGGGAACCGGTGACGATCCTTCGGGAAGCCGGTGGGATCAGGCCTCGGGGACGACACGGTAGCCCACGCCGCGCACCGTCTCGACGATCGCCGGGTTCCCGAGCTTGGAGCGCAGCGACGCGACGTGCACCTCCAGGGTGCGATTGTTGCCCGCCCAGCTGGTGTGCCAGACCTCGCTGATGATCTGTTCGCGGCGAAAGACCACGCCCGGACGCTGGGCGAGGAGGGCGAGCAGGTCGAACTCCTTGCGGGTGAGCACCACGTCGACGCCACCGACGGTGACCCGCCGGGTGGCCGGGTCCAGCTCGATGCCGCCGGGCCCCTTGGCGGACGGCGGGGTCTCCGCGGCGGGCGCGTCGCTGCGCGTACGCCTGCTCACCGCGTGTATTCGGGCCAGCAGTTCGCCGATGTCGTAGGGCTTGGTGACGTAGTCGTCGGCGCCCAGGTTCAGCCCGTGTATCCGGGATCGAATGTCCGCCCGCGCGGTCACCATGATCACCGGGACGTCGCACAGCCTGCGGATCCGGCTGCACACCTCGAAGCCGTCGTGGTCGGGCAGCGACAGGTCCAGGAGCACCACGTCGGGCACGTCGTCGAGCGCGGCGAGGGCCTCCTCGCCGGTGGTGGCGTGCCGCACGGTGAATCCGTGTCGGCCCAGCACCGCGCGTAGCGGCGCGGCGACACGCAGGTCGTCCTCAACGAGCAGGAGGCGCACGTGGTTCCTCACATCTGACGGTCCGTTACCGACTCTTGACCTCAAGACAAGCTCAAGTGCACTGACTGGAGGGGTGCTGCCTGCCTTAGTGTCACGCACCACCCGGCCTCGCCGGGAGCCCTCGAACCCACCTGCCACCCGGTCGCGCAAAAAGATACGGGACGACTCTGGACGGAGCCCGCCATCGTGACGACGGATGCCTCTGACACCACACCGAAGCCGCCGGTGCTCACCAAGAGCGAAGTCGGCAAGGACGCCGTCCACCCCGGCGCACCCCTTGTCGTCTTGGAGAACGTCAACAAGCACTTCGGCGCCCTGCACGTGCTGCAGGACATCGACCTGACCATCCACAAGGGCGAGGTCGTCGTCGTCATCGGTCCGTCGGGATCGGGCAAGTCGACCCTGTGCCGCACGATCAACCGCCTCGAGGCGATCGACGGCGGCCGGATCACCATCGACGGCGCCCTGCTGCCCCAGGAGGGCCGCGAGCTGGCCCGGCTGCGCTCCGACGTGGGCATGGTGTTCCAGTCGTTCAACCTGTTCGCGCACAAGACCGTGCTGCAGAACGTCACGCTGGGCCCGCTCAAGGTTCGCCGCGAGAAGGCCGATGTGGTCACCCGGCGCGCGCACGAGCTGCTCGACCGGGTCGGCGTGGGCAGCCAGGCGGACAAGTACCCCGCCCAGCTCTCCGGTGGCCAGCAGCAGCGCGTCGCGATCGCCCGCGCGCTGGCCATGGAGCCCAAGGTGATGCTCTTCGACGAGCCCACCTCGGCGCTCGACCCGGAGATGATCAACGAGGTCCTCGAGGTCATGCGCGACCTGGCCCGCGAGGGCATGACGATGGTCGTGGTGACCCACGAGATGGGCTTCGCGCGCTCCGCCGCGAACCGGGTGATCTTCATGGCCGACGGCCGCATCGTCGAGGAGAACACGCCCGAGGAGTTCTTCAGCAACCCGCGCAGCGACCGGGCCCGGGACTTCCTCTCCAAGATCCTGCACCACTGAGCGCCGTCGGGCGCCCCCAGCCCGCCCGACGACGTCGCGACTCCCGCTCCGCAGCCCGTGGTTCGGCCACCGCCAGGCCTGTTCCCCTTTTCCGAAGGACGTTGATCATGAAGATGCGCTCATCCGTGGCCGTCGCCGGCATCGCCGTGCTCGCCCTGTTCGGCACCGCGTGTGGCAAGGACGGTTCGCCCGAGGCCAAGACCCCGGCCGGTTCGACCGGCGGTTCGCAAGGTGCCCCCGGCGCGCCCGGCGGCGCCGCGCCCGAACTGCCCACCTACACCCCCAAGACGGGTGTGGCGCTCACCGGCTCGAAGACGTTCGACGCGGCCAAGTCGCGCGGCAAGCTGGTCGTCGGCGCCAAGGAGGACCAGCCCTTCCTCGGCTCCAAGGACCCGGCCACCGGCAAGGTCTCCGGTTTCGACATCGAGATCGCCAAGATGATCGCGGCCGACCTCGGCTTCGGCCCGGACAAGATCGAATTCAAGGCGATCGCCTCGACCAACCGTGAGAACGCCCTGGTCAACGGCGACATCGACTACTACGTCGGCACCTACAGCATCACCGACAAGCGTAAGCAGCAGGTGTCCTTCGCGGGTCCGTACTACATCGCCGGCCAGTCCCTCCTGGTCCGCAAGAACGAGACCGCGATCACCGGCAAGGACACCATCAAGGGCAAGACGGTCTGCTCGGCGAAGGGCTCGACCCCGCTGCAGAACCTCCAGACCAACTTCCCCGACACCACCACCCGCGTCTTCGACACCTACTCGCTGTGTGTCGAGAGCCTGCTCTCCAACCAGGTCGACGCGGTCTCCACCGACGACGCGATCCTCAAGGGCTACGCGGCCAAGGACCCCAAGGCGCTCAAGGTGGTCGGCGAGCCGTTCACCACCGAGAACTACGGCGTCGGCCTGAACAAGGACGACTCGGTCTTCCGCAACGCGGTCAGCGACGCCATCGAGGCGCACGAGAAGAACGGCGACTGGAAGAAGGCGTACGACGCCACCCTGGGCCTGTCCGGCTCGGCGGCCCCGGCCATCCCGGCGCTCGTCCGCTACTGATCGTCCGCAGTCCCGCGCGCCGGCCGGTCCCGGCTCCCCCTCGACCGGCCGGCGCGTGCCCCCTCCCGTCCCCGCCGCACCAGACCGTGGGTACGGGCCGTCACGCCAACCCCTGAACCCACGATCACGGAGAGGAGGGCTCGATCACGATGCTCGAAGTGATCCAGGACAACTGGGACCTCTTGCGGCACGGCTTCGTCGGGACGCTCAAGCTGACCGTCGTCTGTGGGATCGTGTCGCTTCTGCTCGGCACGCTGATAGCCGCGTGTCGGGTCTCGCCGGTGCCGCCGCTGCGCTGGTTCGGCGCCACCTACGTCAACCTTTTCCGCAACACCCCCCTGACGCTGATCTTCTTCGCCGTCGCGCTCGGTTTCCCGAAGCTGCGCTTCAACTTCTCCTACTTCGAGTTCGCGGTCATCGCGCTGAGCACCTACACCGCCGCGTTCATCTGCGAGGCGATCCGCTCGGGCATCAACACCGTGCCGATCGGCCAGGCCGAGGCGGCCCGCAGCCTCGGGATGTCCTTCACCCAGACGCTGAGCCAGATCGTGCTGCCCCAGGCCGGTCGGGCGGCGGTCCCGCCGATCGGCAGCCTGCTGATCGCGATGGTCCGCAACTCGGCCATCGCCAGCGCCTTCAACGTCACCGAACTCATGGGCACCAGCGCGCAGATGGTCGAGAACGGCTACAAGTCGCTGTGGGTCCTGCTGTGGATCGCGGTCGGCTACCTGATCATCACCCTGTCCATGAGCGCCGCGCTGGCCGCGCTCGAAAAGAAGCTGGCGGTGGTCCGATGAGCCGCGAAGCGAGCGTGCTGTTCGACGTCCCCGGCCCCAGGGCGCGTCGCCGCAACCTGATCATCGGCGTCGTCGGCAGTCTGGGTCTGGCCGCGTTCCTGGTCTTCGTGATCGTGCGGTTCAACGACACCGGCCAGTTCGAGTCGGCCAAGTGGGACCCGTTCCAGTACAACGGTGTCCAGCAGTTCATCTTCGATGGCCTCAAGGCCACGCTGAAGGCGTTCGCGCTGGCTGCGGTGTTCTCCATCGTGCTCGGTGCCTTCCTGGCCGCCGGCCGGCTCTCGGATCACAAGATCGTGCGCTGGGCCTCGACCACGTTCGTGACCTTCTTCCGCGCCATGCCGCTGCTGGTGCTGATCTTCATGCTCTACCTCGTCCCGGGCAGCCAGGGCTGGTGGAAGTGGGATCCGATGTGGCCGCTGGTGGTCGGTCTGACCATCTACAACGGCACCGTGCAGGCGGAGAACATCCGCGCCGGCATCCTGGCCGTGCCCAAGGGGCAGAGCGAGGCGGCCTACGCGCTGGGCATGCGCAAGACCCAGGTGATGACGATGATCCTGGTCCCCCAGGGCATCCGCACCATGCTTCCGACGATCATCAGCCAGATCGTGGTGACCCTCAAGGACACCTCGCTCGGCTTCCTGATCACCTACCCGGAACTGCTCGCGGCGGCCAAGCTGATCGGCGGCTACCAGGACTACAACATGCCGTTCATCCCGGTCACCATCATCGTCGGCACCATCTACGTGGCGATGTGCATGATCCTGTCGGCGTTCGCGACCTGGCTGGAGCGCAGGCTGCGCACCTCCCGCAAGGGCAAGCCGCCGGTCGTCGTCCCGCCGACGCAGGCCGAGTCGTCCCTCGACAAGATGGCCATCGTCTGACCCCGTCGACACGCCGTCCCACCCCGCACCACCGACCGACGCCCCGCGGTGAACGCCACCCGCGGGGCGTCGCTTTGTCGTCGTAGGGCCCCGGTGCCGGATGATGGGCGACGAGTACGACACGTCTTGCAACACTTGGGGGGCCACGATGGCGGGCAACGCTCCGCGCGCGGACTCGGTGATCATCGCGGGCGCCGGGCCCGCCGGTTTGGCCGCCGCACTGGCGCTGGCCGGGCGCGGGGTGCGCTCGGTGGTGCTCGACATGGGCAACGGCACGCCGCGCGCGGGTTCGCGGGCCTGTGGTCTGGAGGCCTCGACGCTGGCCTTCGTCTACGACCTGACCGGCACCCGGCTCGACGGCGCCGCCGAACCGTGGGGGGTCCAGCGCATCCGCCGCCGCAGTCGCGACGTACCGCAGCCGGTGGCCGAGCCCGAGGCTCCGGTGCGCTACGGGCTGTCCCAACAGCGGCTGGAGCGTGCCCTGTTGGACGCAGCGCACGCCAGTCCCCTGGTGACCACCGCGTGGCGTCACCGGATCGAGGGCGTCGAGCAGGACGAGACATCGGTCACCGTGCTCGCCCGGGGCCCGGGCGGGCCGGTCAGGTTTCGGGCCCAGTGGCTGGTCGGCTGCGACGGCGCCCGCTCGGTGGTGCGCCGCGCGGTCGACGTGCGCTTTCCGGGTCGGCCGCGGGTGGACCGGCTGTTGTGCGCCGACGTGAAGGTACGGCTGCCGCGCCGGATCACCGCGACGGCGCTGGTGCCGCCGGACCCCTCGCTCGCCGACGAGCCCGCGAGCCCGGACCTCGGCGGGCCGGCCACGCCGTGGTTGTTCGTCGACCCGCCGTTCCATCGCGGCGGTACCGTCCTGGCCCAGCCGCTGCCGGACGACGTGTGGCGGCTGACCTGGCAGTTGCCGATGGCGCACGGGGTGGCCAAGGCGGCCGAGGAGACGCGGGTGATCCCGGTGACGGGCGATCCGGCCGACCCCAAGCGCATCGCCGCGCGGGTGCGTTCGGTGCTGCGCACCCTCGACGCGCTCTCGCCCGAGCCCGACGCGTCCGAGGATCCCGCGCACGACCTGCTGTGGAGTGGCGAGTACGAGGTGCATCAGCGGCTCGCCCGGCGATTTCGGGTCGGCCGGGTGCTGCTCGCCGGCGACGCCGCGCACCTGGTCCACCCGTCCGCCGCCGACGCGGTCGAACTCGGCCTGCAGGACGTGCGCAACCTGGCCTGGAAGCTGGCCTTCACGCTGCGGGGTTACGCGCCCATCCGGCTCCTGGAGACGTACCACGGCGAACGCCGGGGCGCCGCCCGCCGTCGACTCGCGCTCGGGGAGGACGCGCTCCACTTCCTCGCGCCCGCGAGCCCGGCGCAGAAGGTCGGCCGCCGGCTGACCCTGATGGGCGCGCGCGGCAAGGGCACCACGCTGCGCCGGCTCGACCCGCGCGGGCCGGCGGCGAGCACGTCCGGCCCGGACTACGCCGGCTCGCCGCTGCTCACCCCCGGGCCGGGTGTGGGCGAATGGATCCGCGACGTCGAGGTGTTTCGCGCGGACGGCGCCGAGGGATGGCTGAGCGAGTGCCTGGACCGCGGCCTGGTCGTGCTGCTGATCGCCCCCGGCATACAGGTGTGGCACGGCGACGGCTGGCGCGAGGCCGGCCTGATGCCCAGGCTGCGCGGCCGGCTGGACAAACTCGCCGCGCCCGCCGAGCTGGTGGTCACCCCGGACTACCCGGGCACCACCGCCCACACGATCCTGCTCATCCGCCCCGACGGCTACATAGCCGCCCACCTGCCCCCCGAAAACCTGGACATCCTCGAGGAATCCATAAACCGAGCCCGCGGAGCCGGCCACTGACACCCGGAAACGGCCCGGCCCACGTCGTCCTCGACCGCCGGCCGGGCCGAAGTGTGCCGCCGGGTTCGGAACCCGCCCTCGGCAAAACCAAGCACCGCACGGATTGATTACAGCCCGTCCGGCGTTCGAGGACACCCGAAACAGCCGGCACCGCACTCGTGCCGAACAAACACAGCCCGTCCGGCGCTTGAGGACGCGGCGCCGCAGGCCGGCCGGGCTTCGGTCAGATTCCGTAGTGCCACGTGGTCAGCATGTACGCGCCGTACCACATCCCGAACAGGCACGCGCCGCCCAGCACCAGCACGGCCGTGCGGGTCCGCGCCCTCGCCAGCACCGTCGCCAGTGGGACGAAGAACAGCAGCGTGGGGATCATCAGCCGCAACTTCGAGTGGTAGTAGTTGCTCTGACACAGCGTCATCACCAGGATCGACAGCCCGTACACCGCCAACGGCGGCCAGATGCGCCGGTTCAGCGCGACCAGCGAGCCGACCACCGCCGCGATGATCAGCACCGCCGTGCTGACCGCTATCCACTGGTCGCCGTTGCGCAGCGTGTCGGTGAGGAAGTGCCGGACCGCGTCCCCGTTGTCCCACTTGGTGCCCCACCCGGCGTCCTGGATGGTGAACCACGCGTCGATCTCGCCCAGCCGCTCGCCCACCCACAACAGGTAGAGCGGCATCCCCATGCACGCGATCGCACACGCGGCGATCGGCGCGGACATCAGCCGCCGATGCCGCCACATCTCCATCAGCGCCGCCACCCCGAGCGCGGCGATCGCCGCGATGCCCGCCGGTCGGGTCACGCTCGTCAGACACGCGAGCAGGCCCGCGGTCAACCAGGCCTTGCGATGCGCGGCCAACAGCGTGCCCACCGCGAGCGCCAGGAAGAGCGTCTCGCTGTAGGCCATCGAGAACACCACGGACATCGGCTGCGCGCCGCCCACCAGGACGACCATCACCAACGCCGCGCGCCGGTCGTACAGGCGCGTCATGAACACGTACAGCACGCACATCGCGGCGGCGGTGGCCAGGTGCCCGGCGATCAGGCCGGCCGTCTCGTAGTCGGTGCCGGTCAGGTAGTGCACGATCCGGACCAGGCCCGGATACAGCGGGAAGAACGCGAGCGTGTTCCCGGTGAGGTCGCCCTCGGGGGTGTACGTGAAGCTGTCCGGGTAGCCGTGCGCGGCGACGTCCACGTACCAGTGCGCGTCCCACTGCAACAGCCGATCGCGCAGGCTCGGTCCGCCCGGCGGGATCATCCACGAGAGCACGAGCAGTTGCGCCAGCGCGGTGGCGGCGTAGACGGCCAGCGGGCGCCACAGGAGGCGAAGGCCGCGCTCCACGAACGACAGGGCTCCCGACACGCGCTCGTCGGATGCGCCCCGGCCCGGTCCGGACGGGGGCGCGCCCGGTATCCGGGGTTCGTCGATGACGGTCAACACGTACTCCTCGTTGGGTTCGTCTATTGAACGCTGGGGGCAACTGGGACGGTTGACGCCCTTCGTGCCGTTTCTGTGTGGCCTATGTCACGCGCTCGACTTCTGACGCTCTGTCAACTCCGGGCGTGAAGTTCTACTGTGCTGCTTCGTAGTTCCGTTCGGAGGAGTCGCATGCCCGTCGCACCGCAGATCCAGCCGATCCTCGACGCTGTCGCCGCCGCGCCGCCCCTTCCGGCCGACCTGCCCCTGGCGGAGCGTCGTGCCGCGTCGAACAAAGGTCTCGAGACGACCATCCTCGCGTCCGTCGAGCCCACGCCGAAAGATGTGACGACGCGGGAAGTGAGCATCACCGTCAAGGAGCCCGAGCCGGGGAAGATCACCGCCCGCGTGTACACGCCGGCCGGACCCGCGCCGAAGGGCGGTCGTCCAGGCTACGTGTACCTCCACGGCGGCGCGTGGTGGCTGGGCTCGGTCGACGCGTCCGACAGCCACTGCGCGCACATCGCCGCGGAGAGCGGCGCGGTGGTGGTCTCGGTCGAGTATCGCCTTGCCCCCGAGTTCAAGTTCCCCTGGCCCCTGGAGGACGCGTACGCCGCGTGGATCTGGGTCCAGGAGCGCGCGTTCCAGTTGGGCGTCAACGCGGACAAGGTCGCCATCGGCGGCACGAGCGCGGGGGCCAACCTGGCCGCCGCCTGCGCCCTGATGTTGCGCGACCGCCGCCAGCCGACCCCGGTGGCCCAGGTGCTGGACTGCCCGATCCTGGACCTGACCCTGGCGCAGCCGTCGGTGACGGAGAACGGCGAGGGGTACCTGCTCACCCGCGCCGGCCTGGAGTTCGCGATCGCGCAGTACCTGTCCAGCCCGCGCAGCGAGGCCACCGACCCGCTGGCCTCACCACTGCACGCCGAGGACCTGGCGGGGCTGCCCACCGCGCTGGTGCTCACCGCCGAGTACGACCCGCTGCGGGACGAGGGCGAGGCCTACGCGAAGCGCCTGGCGGAGGCCGGTGTCGCGGTCGAGAGCAAGCGCTGGGACGGTTTCGTGCACGGGGCCGGCGAGCTGACCGCGCTGCTTCCCGAGGCGCGCGAGTATCGCTCGACGATGGCGGAGTTCCTCGAGCGCACCCTGGGTTGATCCGGGCTCGGGGCCGCCTCACCCGCCCCCGCCCCGAACATGCGGCGGCCGTCCCGTCGGGCTTGCGCTCGACGGGACGGCCACAGGTCCACGGCCTTCGGGCGACAGCAGAAACATCCGGCGCGCGGACATTCCAAGTGTGGCGTGCATGATCGAATCCGGCCACCCCTCGACCGGACTTTGATCATGTCTGGTACCGATTCCGCTCACAGCGCAGCGTGTATCGGACAGTGGCGCGGCTACTCGTGCCCGACCGTGGCCCCCTCGGCGTCCAGCGCCTCACGCACGGTGTCGTGCACGGCGACCATCAGCGTGAAGCCGGTCAGCCGCAACACCCGCTCGACCGCGCGCGTGGGCGCGATCAGCCGCAGCGAACCGCCCGCCTCCCGCACCCGTCGCTCCGCGCGGACCAGGATGCGCAGTCCGAAGGAGTCGATGAAGGCGACCGACGACAGGTCCAGGAGCAGACGGGTCGGCTCGGCCGACACCTGTCGACCCAACGCGTCGTCCAGGATCGGGCCGCTGTCCATGTCGATCTCACCGTGCACGGTCACCAACGTATGACCGGCTCCGACGGCCGACACCTGCACCAGGAGGGGACCACTCTCGTCATTCACGGGCGCATCCCTACCCCTCGTCTCCACAAGCACACCTCACCCATCGATGCGATCGCGCACCCCCGCGACCGGGCCCCCGACGAGACTCAGCACTCGATGATGTTCACCGCGAGACCACCCCGGGCGGTCTCCTTGTACTTGGTCTTCATGTCGGCGCCGGTCTCCTTCATGGTCTTGATGACCTTGTCCAGCGACACGTGGTGCCGGCCGTCACCGCGCAGCGCCATGCGGGCCGCGGTGACCGCCTTGACCCCGGCCATGCCGTTGCGCTCGATGCACGGGATCTGGACCAGGCCGCCGACCGGGTCGCAGGTCAGCCCGAGGTTGTGTTCCATCCCGATCTCGGCGGCGTTCTCCACCTGCTCGGGAGTGCCGCCCAGCACCTCGGCCAGACCGCCGGCGGCCATCGCGCAGGCCGAGCCGACCTCGCCCTGGCAGCCGACCTCGGCGCCGGAGATCGAGGCGTTCTCCTTGAACAACATGCCGATCGCTCCCGCGGCGAGCAGGAAGCGCACCACACCGTCGTCGTCGGCGCCGGGGACGGTCTCCACGTAGTGGTGCAGCACGGCCGGAATGATCCCGGCGGCGCCGTTGGTGGGTGCGGTGACCACCCGCCCGCCCGCCGCGTTCTCCTCGTTGACCGCCATCGCCCACAGGGTGACCCACTCCATCGCGTGCGTGGGCCGGTCCCCCTCGGCGCGCAGCGTGCGGGCGGTACGGGCGGCGCGACGGCGCACCTTGAGACCGCCCGGCAGGATGCCCTCGGTGGCCAGGCCGCGCTCGACGCACCCGCGCATCACCTGCCAGATCTCGAGCAGTTCGGCCCGGATCTCCGCCTCGGTGCGCCAGGCCTTCTCGTTCTCCAGCATCAGCGCGGACACCGACAACCCGGTCTCGCGGGTCAGCCGCAACAACTCGTCGCCGGTGCGGAAGGGGTGGCGCAGCACGGTGTCGTCGGGCTTGACCCGGTCCGCGCCCACCGCGTCCTCGTCCACCACGAAGCCGCCGCCGACGGAGTAGTAGGTCTTGCTCAGCAGCTCGGTGCCGTCGGCGTCCCGGGCCCACGCGGTCATCCCGTTGGCGTGGTACGGCAGCGCCTTGCGCCGGTGCAGCACCAGGTCGCGGTCGCCGTCGAAGGCGATGTCGTGCACGCCGTGCAGCCGCAACATCCCCGACTCGCGGATCCGGGCCAGCTCCGGCTCGACCTCCTCCGGATCGACCGTGCGCGGCGAGTAACCCTCCAGGCCGAGCAGCACCGCGCGCGGGGTGCCGTGTCCGTGCCCGGTCGCGCCCAGGGAGCCGTACAGCTCGACCCGGACCGAGGCGACCCGGTCGAGGACACCCTCGCTCTTCAGCCGCTGCGCGAACATCCGCGCGGCGCGCATCGGACCCACCGTGTGGGAGCTCGACGGGCCGATCCCGATCGAGAACATGTCGAACACACTGATCGCCAAGGCGGATGGCCCTTCAAGCGGACGGCTGGAGCGCAACGGTGCCGACGGACACGCTTGTGACGCCCCGACGGCTGGGACAACGCTCCCAGGCTAGGTCACCGGCCGACCTGGCGGGGGTCGGGATCAGGCCGGCCCGTCCCAGGCGTGCCACGGGGTCTCGGCCGGGTCGTCGTTCTCGTCGGCCTCGGCCTCGTGATCGAGCGCCTCGCGGACGACGCGGACGGCCAGCCCCTCGCCGTATCCCTTGCGCGCGAGCATGCCCGCCAACCTGCGGATTCGCTTGTCCCGGTCCAGGCCACGCGTGCCCGGCAACCGGCGGGCGACCAGGGCCCGGGCGGTCTCCAACTCCTGCTCGGGTTCCAGTTGTGCGACCGCCTCGTCGACCACGACCGCGTCCACCCCGCGCCGGCGAAGTTCCTGGGCGAGGGCCCGTCGGGCCAGCCCCTTGCCCGTGTGCCTGGTGCTCACCCACGCGTCGGCGAAGGCCGTGTCGTCGATCAGACCGACGTCGGCGAAGCGGCCCAGTACGTATTCCGCGACCTCGTCGGGCACCTCCCGGCGGCGCAGCGCGTCGGCCAGTTGGGCCCGGGTGCGCGCCCGCCCGGTCAGCAGCCGCAGACAGATCGCCCGCGCCGTCGCCTCCGGATCGGCGAGCGGTTCCGGAGCCGCGTCGACGTCCTCGTCGGCCGGCCGCTCCGAGTCCTCGGTGTCACGACGGGCCCGGCCCCGAGTCCCGGCCCGCCTGTCGCGTTTCGCCCGACCACTCCCGGTCCCACGACCGCGAGCGTGTCGGTCCGTGCCCGTGACGTCGGCCCCCGAGCCGTCGTCGATCGGATCCTGTTCGCCCGCCTCGTGCTCTTGCGGGTCACGGCGCGCCGCGCGGGTCCGGCGGGTGCCGGCTCCCGGAGCACCGCGTCGCCCGCCGCCACCACCACCGTGTGCGCCACCGGCCCCGGTGTCGGCGCCCGAGGGAGCGGCGGCCTCGATGGCGGCCATCGCGGCTCGCAGTTCGGCGGCATCGACGGGTGGCCGGGCGGCTGGGGAGACGGATCCGTCGGCGGACCCGTCTCCCCACGTGTTCGACCACTCGCCGGCAGGGCGAACCACGGACTCAGCCCTCCTCGGGTTCCGCCTCCGCCGGTGCGTCGACCCGCGGGCCCACTCCCAGCTTCTCCTTGATCTTCTTCTCGATCTCGTCG
Organism: Embleya sp. NPDC055664; assembly: GCF_053618075.1. Lineage (NCBI taxonomy): Bacteria > Bacillati > Actinomycetota > Actinomycetes > Kitasatosporales > Streptomycetaceae > Embleya > Embleya sp. NPDC055664. The sequence goes on along the minus strand of NZ_JBSHGZ010000015.1, from coordinate 200,558 downwards.
GAGAGGTCGGGGTTGTCACGGAGGAACTTGCGCGCGTTCTCCTTGCCCTGACCGAGCTGGTCGCCCTCGTACGTGTACCAGGCGCCGGACTTGCGCACGAAGCCGTGCTCCACGCCCATGTCGATCAGGCCGCCCTCGCGGCTGATCCCGATGCCGTAGAGGATGTCGAACTCGGCCTGCTTGAACGGCGACGCGAGCTTGTTCTTGACGACCTTGACCCGGGTGCGGTTGCCGACCGCCTCGGTGCCGTCCTTGAGGGTCTCGATCCGCCGGATGTCGAGGCGGACGGAGGCGTAGAACTTCAGCGCCCGGCCACCGGTCGTGGTCTCCGGCGAACCGAACATCACGCCGATCTTCTCGCGCAGCTGGTTGATGAACAGCGCGGTGGTGTTCGTCTGGTTGAGCGCACCGGTGATCTTGCGCAGCGCCTGGCTCATCAGTCGGGCCTGGAGACCCACGTGCGAGTCGCCCATCTCGCCCTCGATCTCGGCGCGCGGCACGAGCGCTGCCACCGAGTCGATCACGATGATGTCGACCGCGCCGGAGCGGGTCAGCATGTCGACGATCTCCAGCGCCTGCTCGCCGGTGTCCGGCTGGGAGACCAGGAGGGCGTCGGTGTCGACGCCGAGCTTCTTGGCGTATTCCGGGTCGAGCGCGTGCTCCGCGTCGACGATGGCCGCGATGCCGCCGGCCCGCTGGACGCTCGCGATGGCGTGCAGCGCGAGGCTCGTCTTGCCGGAGCCTTCCGGGCCGTAGACCTCGATGACCCGGCCGCGCGGGAGCCCGCCGATGCCCAGCGCCACGTCGAGCGAGATCGAGCCGGTGGGAATGACCTCGATCGGTGCGCGCACCTCGTCGCCGAGGCGCATCACCGAGCCCTTCCCGAACTGCCGTTCAATTTGGGCGAGGGCGTTTTCGAGCGCCTTCTCGCGATCCTGTCCAGCCATGGATGCCGCCTTGCCGGTCTGTGGTGTTCGCTTCACACCTTGAACGCTAACCCGTCGCACCGACACGGAGGCACGACCGGCGCACGCCTGTGGACAACGTCGGATCGAAGCGTAGCCCGAACCTTTGTTCGAATTGATGCCGACACGCCATCCGGCACCGGCATCCACCCTTACGGGGGACGGCCGGCGGGTGGCGGGAGCGGGGTCGGGCAGCGGGGGTCGGGCAGCGGGGATCAGGCCCGCGCGGCGAGGTCGCGCGCACGGCGCACCCGCTGCCGGCGCAGGTAGTAGAACGCGATGTTGCCGTCGAGCGCAGCGAGGAGCACGAACGGCAGGCCGAGCCAGCTCCCGTTGACGAAGGCCACCACGGCGGCGGCGAGCGCCAGCACACACACGATCACGGCGAGGACGACGATGCGGGGCATGGCGGGGGCTCCAGAGGGGTGCGGACGGACCTCGGTCGCGGCGCTTTCCGGCGCGACGCGGCTCCATTGTCGCCCCCGACGACCGCCCGACCGGCACCCACCCGGCACCCACACCCGGCACCCTCGGCGCCCACTCGGCAATCGGAAGTTGAATCCGCAACAAGCCCGCGCTACATTGTTAAACGTTCAACAACATGCTTCGCGCCCTACCCGGCACCCTCTCTCCATCCACGGAGGAACCATGTCTCGCATCCTTGCCATCTCCGGTTCGCTGCGCGCCGAGTCGTTCAACACGGCACTGCTGAACGCCCTCCAGCCGTACGCGCCCGAGGGCATGCAGATCGAGGTGTTCAAGGGTCTCGACGAACTGCCGCACTTCAACCAGGACCTGGAGCCGAACCCGCCCGCCACCGTGGTGCGCCTGCGCGAGGCGATCGCCGAGGCCGACGGCCTGATCATCACCACCCCCGAGTACAACCGCAGCCTGCCGGGCGTGCTCAAGAACGCGCTGGACTGGGCCTCGCGTCCGTACGCCCAGGGCGTGCTGACCGGCAAGTCGATCGTCGCGATCTCCGCCTCGCCCGGCCCCCAGGGCGGCATCCGAGCGCTGATCCAGCTCAAGGCGCTGCTGCGGGACCTGGGCAACTTCGTCGTCTCCGGCCCGGAGATCGCGGTGCCCGAGGTGCACACCCGGCTCGGCGTCGAGGCCGACGTACAGCACGTGCTGACCGACCCGGTCACCGCCGGCATGGTCACCCACGTGCTCGGCGGCCTGCGGGACGCGATCGACAACGGCGCCGGCGAGCTGGTCACCCGCCCGCTCCAGACCTGGAACGCCGCCCAGGTCTGATCCCCGGGCGACCCCGGGCGATCTCCCGGCACCCTCGGCTCCGGCCCGAAAAGCACGAACGGCGTGCGGCCCCCACATCCTCGGATGCGCGGGGCCGCACGCCGTCGTGCGTCGGACGGGCACGTGCGGGCGCGGCCGGGCCGGCTCACACGTCGGTGACGCGCAGTCCGGCGTGTGCCTTGTAGCGGCGGTTGGTCGAGATCAGGTTGGCGGTCAGCCCCTCGACCTGCCGCGCGTTGCGCAGCCGGCCGGCGTACACCCCGCGCATGCCGGGGATCCGCGACGCGAGCGCCTGCACCGCGTCGGTGGCCTCGCGCTTGTCGCCGAGCACCATGATGTCGGTGTCGAGCGACTCCACGTTCGGGTCGAGCAGCAACACCGCGGACACGTGGTGGAAGGCGGCGGTGACGGTCGAGTCGGGGAGCACGGCGGCGGCCTGCTGGGCGGCGCTGCCCTCCTCGACGTCGAGCACGAACGCGCCCTGCTTGTCGAAGCCCATCGGGTTCACGCAGTCGACCACGATCTTGCCCGCCAGCTCGCCCGTGAGGGAGAGCAGCAGATCGCGGTGGCCCTCCCAGGGCACGGCGATGATCACGATGTCGCTCTCGGCCGCGCAGGTGGCGTTGTCGGCGCCGCGCACGCCGGCACCGAGTTCGGCTGCGGCGGACGCCGCACGGTCGGCGCTGCGCGAGCCGATGATCACTTTTTGGCCGGCGACGGCCAGGCGGTACGCGAGGCCGCGGCCCTGCTCACCGGTGCCGCCGAGGACGCCGACCACCAGATCGTCGATGTTCGGCAGGTCACGCGGGTCACGCTTGGGGGACGAGGGGGTTGTCATGGGCGCGATCCTGCCGGCCGAAACCGAAGAGAACACGGGGTCCGCGCCCGGATGCAGTCGACGTCACAGTGGTTTTCGGCTGCGGAGGTCGATTCACCCGTAAATAGCCCTTATATATGACAACCGGGACGAACCATGTTTCCGTGGAGGAGAAAACTTTCTCTTCTCTCCCAAGGAGATGTCGTGCCGGCCAAATTCATCGTCACCAAGGGACGCTCCGGCAAGTTCGGATTCGTGCTGACCGCCGCCAACGGTTCGACGGTCATCAAGTCCGCGTCCTATGAAACGAAGCGCGAGGCGCTCACCGCACTTCGCTACATTCAGCGCAACGGCGACACCGAAACGGTCGACGACCGTACGGTCGACGCCCCGGCGGCGCCCGCGGCGATGCGCAAGCGCCCGGTGTCCAAACCCGTCGCCTCGCGTCCCCGAAAGGCGGTATCCGGTACCCGAAAGGCGGTATCGAGTCCCCGAAAGGCCGCGTCCCAGCGAAAGGCCGTATCCAAGACGGCCGGCTCGCGCCCCCGAAAGGCCGTATCCAAGACGGCCACGTCGCGTCCGCGTAAGGCCGTGACCCGGACGACCGCCTCGCGCAAGCGCAGCACGGCTCGCTCGCGCGCCTGATTTTCGCCGGCCCACCCCTCCCTCGATCGCGGTATCCGAACCTCGGCCGTGACCCATTGCTCCGTATGGAGTCATAGCGTGCGAGCAGAGGAAGAAGATCGAGCAGCCCCGGGACCCCGGTCCCGGGCGGAGGAGGTGGGCGCGTGCATTCCGGAACGACCCTGGCGGCGTGGTCGGAGGGAATCGGCGCGAGTCAGGGGTGGACCCAGTTCTCCGAGTTGATGCTCTCCTTCGTGCTCTCCAGCGTCATCGGCGTCGAGCGCGAGGTGCGGCAGAAGAGCGCGGGGCTGCGCACCCACGCGCTGGTCGGGGTCGGCACCACGCTGTTCATGGAGATCTCCAAGTACGGCTTCGCCGACGTGTTGCCCGCGGGCCACGTCGGCTGGGACCCCTCCCGGATCGCCGCGCAGGTGGTCTCCGGCATCGGCTTCATCGGCGGCGGCCTGATCTTCGTCCGCCGCGACACCGTGCGCGGCCTCACCACGGCCGCGGTGGTCTGGCTCACCTGCGCGATCGGCATGGCCTGCGGCGCGGGCCTGCCGTATCTGGCGATCGGGGTCACCACGCTGCACTTCGTGGTCGTCTACGGCTATCCGCCGATCATCCGCCGGATCGGCGGCCCCCGGGACCGGGCGGCCGAGATCCGGATCTCCTACCTGCCCGGACACGGCGTGTTGTCCGCGGTCCTGATGGCCTGTACCGGCGCCGGATTCACCGTGGTGGACGTCTCCGTGCACAACCGCGAGCGCGAGCCCGTCGAGGATGTCGGCGAGGCGCCGGCGACGGAACCGAGAGCGGCGGCGGTGGTGTTGCTCCTGGAGGGGCCGGGCGAACCCGGCGAGCTGGTGTCGGGCCTGTCCGAACTGCCCGGGGTGCTCACCGTCGGCGGCGGGCGGGTCCCCGAACCCGCCGAGTGACCCGCCCGCCGCGCCGTACGCCAGGTCAGCGGCGCCCGGGGTCGTTCCAGTGCGGATCGTTCTCCCACGCCTGATTGCGGGTCTTGGCGGTCTCCAACGCGTTCGCCGCCTCGGCGCGGGTCGCGTACGGGCCGAGCCGGTCGCGGGCCGGACAGTCGGGTCCCTCCTCGACCTTGCCGTGTTTGATGCAGTAGTACCACTCGCCGGCGCGACCCTCGGGCCTGCGCCACAGTCTGAACCTCACGGCCGTCCTCCACCCACTCGATGCCGTCGCCGACCGGATCACCCGCCGGCTCGGTCGCGGCGCCGGCTACACTCGCTGGTTATGGCGATTCTCGTACCCGGTAAGCCGACCCCCATCCGCTCCGTACCCGCCGACATCCCGCGGCCGGAGTATGTCGGCAAGCCCGCCCCCACCCCGTACACCGGGCCCGAGGTGCAGGACGCCGAGACCATCGAGCGCATGCGGATCGCCGGGCGGATCGCGGCGGGCGCCATGGAGGCCGCCGCCGCGCACATCGCGCCCGGGGTGAGCACCGACGCGCTGGACAAGGTCGCCCACGAGTACGTGCTCGACCACCACGCCTACCCGTCCTGCCTGGGCTACCGGGGCTTCCCGAAGACCATCTGCACCTCGATCAACGAGGTGATCTGCCACGGCATCCCCGACACCACCCGGCTCGAGGACGGCGACATCGTCAACATCGACGTCACCGTGTTCATCGGTGGCGTGCACGGCGACACCGACGCGACCTACCTCGTGGGCGACGTGGACGAGGAGTCGCGGCTGCTCGTCGAGCGCACCCGCGAGGCGCTGAACCGGGGCATCAAGGCGGTCAAGCCGGGTCGGCAGATCAATGTGATCGGCCGGGTCATCGAGTCCTACGCGAAGCGCTTCGGCTATGGCGTGGTGCGCGACTTCACCGGCCACGGCATCAACAGCTCGTTCCACTCCGGCCTGATCATCCCGCACTACGACGACGAGCGGGCGACCACCGTGATGGAGCCCGGGATGACCTTCACCATCGAGCCGATGTTGACGCTGGGCACCCACGACTACGACATGTGGGACGACGGCTGGACCGTGGTCACCAAGGACCGCAAGCGCACCGCCCAGTTCGAGCACACGCTGGTCGTCACCGACACCGGGGCCGAGATCCTCACCCTGGCATAGGGCTTGTCTCGACGCACCCGCCGGGCGGGCGCGGTGTGTTGCGGGGTGCGGGCAGTATGGTTTCGCGAGATCTCCTCCTGCCCGCTCCCCCGGAAGAGTTGCCGACTACCGATGCGCATATCCCGCATGCCGGCCGCGGTCGCCGCCCTGCTCGCGATCGCGCTCGCCGCGACCGGCTGTGTCACCGTCAGCGGCGCGAGCACGCCCGTCGCGGCGCTGGACAAGCACGAGGCCGCCAAGGTGCTGCACGAGTACGAGGTGCAGAACAACCAGGCGTACGCGAACCGCGATCTCCCGCTCAACGCGCGGGCCGAAACGGGCTCGCTCGGCGTGCTCGACCAGGCCGGCCTGCGCATCCTCGCCTTCACCGACCCGAACGGCAATCTGGGCCGGGCGCCGATCCTGCACGAGCGGCCGGAGTTCCTGATCCCCAAGGTGATCGGCTGGCCCAAGTGGTTCGCCGTGCAGAACACGCCGAACTTCAACAACGCCAAGCCGCAGTTCCTGGTCTTCCTCCGGGCGGGCCCGGACGCGGTGTGGCAGGCGGCGTGGGGGCCGACGCTGCAGAGCGAACTGCCCAAGCTGAAGCGGGATTCGTCCGGCTACCTGGAGCAGGTCTCTGCCGGCGCTACCGGACTTGCCGCCTCGCCCGGCGAACTGGCTCCCGTACTCAGCGAGTTCCTCAAGGACGGCAAGACCCGCGCCGAGTTGTTCGGGCCCGACCCGTACACCGCGCAGTTGCGCAAGCAGCGGGACGAGCCGATCGGTGACGGCTACGTCCGGCAGGCCGTGGACAGCCCGGCGGCGCAGTTCCCGCCGCTGGCGGTGCGTACCGCGGACGGCGGCGCGCTGGTGTTGTTCGCGCTCCAGCACAGCATCAAGCTCACCGTGCAGCCCCCGCGCCGACTCGGCGACGTGGACCCCTCGACGCTGGCGTTTTTGACCGGCAAGCCGAGCCGGTCGGTCACCGAGCACCGGCTCTCGGAGTATGTCGCGGTGGTTCCGAAGGCCGGTGGCAAAGTGCAGCTGGTCGGCTGGGTGTACGGCCTGGTCGGCGCCGAGGGCGAGTGAGCGGTCGGCGGGACGGTCGCCGACCCGACGGCCGTTGTGGCGCCCTAGGACCAGTGTCCGTCGGCCGCCGCGGCGCCCACGGTGTCGCACGCGTCGGTGAGGACGTCGAGCACCCGCAGCGGGTCGGGCAGCGCGAGTTCGGGGCCGCGGATCCAGCGCACCGACTGCCCCGAGGGGTGTTGCGAGGACGGCACCAGGACGTAGCTGCCGCGGCAGTGCCAGCGCAGCCCCGGGTGGGCGTCCAGAGTCTCGGGGTGGCAGTCCAACTCGCAGGGCCACCACTCGTCCTCGTCGGCGGGGGTGCCTCGGGTCGCGGTGAAGAACAGCGTGCGGTCGGGGCCGCAAGAGGCCACCGGGCCGATCTCGATGCCCTGCTCGGCGAACACCGCGAGGGCGATCTCGCCGGCCCGTGCGGGCACGTCGAGCACGTCGTGGCCGGTGCCGGTCGCGGTCACGAAGTTGGCGTCGGGATACAGCTCCAGCCAGCGCGCCACCTGTACGGGGTCGGTGGACGCCTGGGTCTGCCAGGCGAAGGAGACCGGGTGCATGCCCGGCGACGGACAGCCGACCCGGTCGCAGGAACAGCCGAAACCCACCGGGTGCGCCGCCGGACAGACGGGCCAGCCGCGCTCCACCACGTCCATGAGCAGTCCGGCCCGCCGGTCGCGAACGATGTCCGGATCCTCACGCGGTCGACGGCGCAGCCATCCGGCCATTCTGCCCATTCGCTCCATGGAACCCCTTCTTCCGCGTGCGTTTCGTGCGCGCCCCACACGGCGCCTCTGCGTATACAACGCGGAAGACCCGTCTGGGCAATCCCCATCATCGCGGGTCGCCCGTGTCCATCTGCCGACCGGGTTCGGAGATGACCGGACCGGTGTGAAATGGCGCGGAATGGCACGGGTAAGACGCCGCGAGCCTGCGAGAAATGTACATCGCGGATCGCTTGTGTTCGGTGCGGCGCTCACAACGACGACCGCCCCGTTCCCGGAAAACCGGGAACGGGGCGGTTGCGCCGGCCACCGACCAAGGAGGCGGGCCGGGGCGGCGAGTCAGCCGGCGTTGACGCAGGTGTTGCCGAACGTCGGGTTGAGCACGCCGATCAGGATGTCGACCGTGTTGCCGCAGACGTTGACCGGCACGTGAATGGGGGCCTCGATGTTGTTGCCCGAGACGACACCGGGCGAGTTGACCGCCGCGCCGTCCGCGTCGGCGCTCGCGTTGGCGATTCCGGCGCCCATGGCCGCGATGCCACCGGCCATGGCCGCGACGGCGGCGATCTTCTTCATGTTCGTCACTGCGTTCGTTCCTCCACGTAGCGTGCCGACCAGGTTCGGCATGCTGGTCAACGACGTGATCGTGAAGGGGAAACGCCCGGCCCGCGAGATTCACTCGTTCACCTCGCGGGCCGGGATCGTCCGGCGCCGAGCCGGTTTTCAGGCCGGCGTTCGGGCGGTGGGGCGGGTCAGGAGACCTTGCCCGACTGGTCCGGGCAGAACGCCGCGATGGCGCCGCCGACGAGCATGCCCTTTTCGGACACGCCGCTGACCGCGGTCACCTTCATCGCGGTGTCGAGCAGGGTCTTGCCCGACTTGAGGTCGGAGCAGGCCTGCTTGCCCTGCGAGATCAGCTCGGCGTCCGCCGTCGACTTCGTGCCCGGGATCAGGCGGTGCATCGTGGTGAGGAAGTTGTCCTCGCCCAGCCCGCGCGTACCGGGGCCGGGGCCGGTGGTCGCGTCGTCGTCGGAGGTGGGATCGGGCGCGACGGTGCGCTTGGTCGCCTTGCCCGTCGGGGTCGGCGAACCCGACTTCGGGGCGCCTGTGGTGGTCGCCGACGACGTGGAGGAGGCCGTCGACTTCTTGTCGTCGTCGCCGCCGGACAACCCCACGGCGACGAGCACGCCGACGATCGCGAGCACGGCGACCACCGAGACGCCGATCCACAGCCCCTTGCGGCTCTGGTTCGGTGGGGGCGGGTAGCCGCCGCCCTGCGGGTAGGCGCCGGGGTATTGCGGTTGTCCGTACGGGCCCGGTTGCCCCTGCGGGTACTGGGGCTGCTGGTACTGACCGGGGTACTGGCCCTGGCCCTGGCTCTGACCCGGATAGGGCGGTTGCCCGTACTGGGGCTGGCCGTACGGCTGGTTCGGGTCCTGGCCGGGCGGCGGCGGGTAACTCACTCATCCCCCATGGATGTCGGGTCGTCCACTCCGTCTGACGTGACGCGCGGATCGTCCGAAGGTAGGACGAAATGCTTTGTTTTCCGTCTGCGGAGGAAGCGTCAGGATCATGAAGCTCCCCGGTTTTGTCAAGATGGGATCGACGGCGATCGCGATCGCCCTCTTGCCACTTGCCGTGGGGTGCACCGGACACGATGCCAGGAAGGTTGTCGCGCAGGGCACCCGGGAGGCCGGGGATCGGATCGGCGGGGCCGCCGACGCGGTGACCCGCTCGGCCGCGGAGCGTTTCGCCGTCGAGCAGTCGAAGCGGGCCGGCGTCGACGTCGCGGGCGAACTCGACTGCTTCGACACCCGGGGCTCGGGAAGTTCGTCGGCACGCCGGCCGGGCGGGAGGTGTTGCGGCGGCGGGGGTGAGGGGTCAGACCGCCGCGACCACGACGTCCAGGGCCCAGGGGGTGCCCGCCTGCTTCGGCTCGGCGGTCTCCACGGTCCAGCCCAGTTCCCGTAGCGCGTCGGCGAGTTCGGCCGGGTTGCGCGGTTCGGCGCCGGAGACCAGCAGGTCGCGGGTGATCCGGCCCTTGGTCGCCTTGTTGAAGTGGCTGACCACCGAGCGCTTGGCCACCCCGTCCACGATCCGCTCGTGCAGCACCCGCACGGTCGCGGTGCGTTCGGCCACGGCACCGACCGGCTTCCAGGCCGCGGCGTACGCCGCCGACCGCAGGTCCAAAACGAGGTCGTCGCCCGCCAGCCTGGGCAACACCGGCGCCGTCACCGCGCGCCACTGGCCGGCGAGCGCGCCGATCCCGGGCAGCCGTACCCCCATCGAGCAGCGGTAGGGCGGCACCCGGTCGGTCGGGCGCAGCGCCCCCCACAGTCCGGAGAAGACCAGGATCGACCCGGCCGCGCGCGCCGCCGCCGCGCCGGTGAGCGAGGACAGGTCCAGCGCGTCGTAGAGCACTCCGGTATACAGCCCGGCCACCGGCAGCGTCGCCGCCTCGCGCAGGTCGAGGTTGCGCAGCACCTCGCCGCGCAGCTTCGGGCCGAGGCCGAGCACCTCCAGCGCCTTGCGCTCGTCGCCCTCGCACAGGGTGATCAGCGAGTCGAGCACCTGCCGCCGCACGGAGTTCAGTTCCGGCATCGAAAGACCGGCGAGATCGAGCGCGGGGCCCGCCCCCGCGGCGGCCTTGCCCTCGGAGGGCGGCAACAACACGAGCACGGGCGCAACTCCAAGCGACGCGGACGGCAGGGCGGCCGACCGGGTTTGCGGACGGCGGGCGACGATCAAGTTTATGGGGACGACCCGGACGGAAGGCGCCGCCGGCGCTCCGGGCGCGCGGGCGAAAAGCCGGGAAAGTCCTTCTCGGCGCAGCGGATCTTTCCTAAGCTCGACTCGTGCCTCGTCGTCATCTCCACATCAGGTCCGCCGACGGTGATCTCCTGCGGGCGGGTTTCGCCCGCCTGCGCACCGATCTGGCGCTGCCGGGCGCGTTCGTCCCGGAGGTGCTGGCGGAGGCCGACGCGGCGGTGCGGCGCGGGCCCACGCCGACTCGGCGGCGGGATCTGACCGGGCTGCCGTTCCTGACCATCGATCCGGCCGAGTCGATGGACCTGGACCAGGCGATGCACCTGGCCCGTCGGGACGGCGGCTATCGGGTGCACTACGCGATCGCCGACGTCGCGGCGTGGGTCGTCCCGGGCGGCGCGCTGGACGCGGAGACCATGCGCCGGGTGGAGACGCTGTACCTGCCCGACGAGCGCATCCCGCTGCATCCGCCGGCCCTGTCCGAGGCGGCGGCGAGCCTGCTGCCGGGTCGTGACCGGCCGGCCCTGGTGTGGGTGCTCGACCTGGACGGGGCCGGCGACCTGGTCGGCACCGACGTCTTTCGCGCGCTGGTGCGCAGCCGCGCCCGGTACGACTATCCGGGGGTGCAGCGGGCGGTCGAGAGCGGGTCGGCGGCGGAGCCGTTGGCGCTGCTCGCCGAGATCGGCCGGTTGCGCGAGGGGCTGGAGATCGAGCGCGGCGGGGTGAGCCTGCCGATCCCGGAGCAGGAGATCGTCGAGCACGGCGACTCGTGGCGACTGGAGTACCGCGCGCCACTCCCCGCCGAGGGCTGGAACGCGCAGATCTCGCTGCTCACCGGGATCGCCGCCGCCGACCTGATGACCCGCGCGGGCATCGGCGTCCTGCGCACCCTGCCGCAACCGGCGCCCGAGGCGCTCGACCGGGTCCGCCGGGTCGGGCGCGCGCTCGACGTGGCGTGGCCCGAGGGCGCCACCTACGGCGCGGTGATCCGCTCGCTCGATCCCGACAACCCCCGGCACGCCGCGTTCCTGGAGGAGGCCACCGGGCTGCTGCGCGGAGCCGGCTACACCGCGTTCGACGCGGGCGCGCCCGAGCAGGCCGGACACGCGGCGGTCGCCGACGAGTACGCGCACGTGACCGCGCCGCTGCGGCGCCTGGTCGACCGGTACGCGGGCGAGATCTGCGTCTCGCTGGTCGCGGGCGTCGAGGTGCCCGAGTGGGTGGGCGCGCGGCTGCACGAGTTGCCCAAGGCGATGGAGACCGGCGATCGCCGGGCCCACGAGGTCGAGCGCGAGGCGGTCTCCCTGGTCGAGGCGGTGGTGCTGGCGGACCACGTCGGCGACGTGTTCGACGCGGTGGTGGTGGATCTCAACGAGCGCGGCGACGGCGGCACGGTACAACTCGCCGAGCCGGCCGTCCGGGCCCGCTTCGACGGGCCGGGCCTGGGGCTCGGCGAGCGGGTGCGGGTGCGGCTCACCGAGGCCGACGACACCCGGCGAAGGGTTCGCTTCGCCCCGGCTAGGATGGACGACACGGCGGATGAGTCGGCCGGGCGGCCGCGTCGGGATTCCTCCTCGGAGGGTTCCGCCGAGGAACGTCCGGGCTCCACAGGGCAGGGTGGTCGGTAACACCGACCCGGGGCGACCCGCGGGACAGTGCCACAGAAAACAGACCGCCGGCGTCCTCGGACGACCGGTAAGGGTGAAACGGTGGTGTAAGAGACCACCAGCGCCCGAGGTGACTCGGGCGGCTAGGTAAACCCCACCCGGAGCAAGGTCAAGAGGGGCACCGTCAAACGTGCTCTGCGCGAACGTTCGAGGGCGGCCCGCCCGAGTTCGCGGGTAGACCGCTGGAGGCTGTCGGCAACGGCAGTCGTAGATGGATGGCCGCCTCCCCGGGCGCCGCAAGGCTCCCGGGAGACAGAACCCGGCGTAGAGGCCGACTCATCCGCCGCCTCTGCGCCCGGGAAAAGCTTCCCGCAGGGTCCCGGCCGCCTGGCGGGTGCGATTGCCGGCCGCCTGGGAAGTGCCCCGATCGACACGGGATTCGCCTGCCGCGACTGTTGTGATCGGCATTCGGGTGATGGCCGAATAGTTGGGCATTTACCGACGATTAGCATCCATTCACGTGACAGAACATCACAATGCGCGGATGTTACGCGACACGACCGACGTGCTCATCCTCGGCGCCGGGCCTGCCGGGCTGGTCCTCGCGAACATCCTGCACGGGCACGGAATCGACTGCGTCGTCCTGGAACGGGCCGCCCGGGCACACATCGAGACCCGGGCGCGGGCGGGGTTCCTGGCCGCGAACACCGTGCGGGTGCTGGAGCGCAACGGTCTGGCCGAGGGCCTGCGCAGGCGGGGCCGCGAGCACGGCGTCTGCGAGTTCCGCACCGAGGGTGAGCGCTTCCGGCTGGACTACGGCCGGCTCGGCAGCGGGGAGGCGCACACGGTCTACCCGCAACAGGATCTGGTCACCGACCTGTTGGCGCGGTATCTCGACGCGGGCGGGCGGATCCGGTTCGGGGCCGAGGCGACGGCGGTGATCGACGCGGACACCTCACGGCCGTCCGTGCGGGTGCGGGAGGCCGACGGGCGCCTCGGCGGCTGGACGGCCGGGTACGTCGCCGGCTGCGACGGCCGGCACGGGGCCGCCCGGCGGTCGATCCCGCCCGGTGCGGTCCGGCACCACCGGCGCGACCACGGCGTGTCCTGGCTGGGCGTGCTCGCCGACGCGCCGCCGAGCATGGACGCCGTCGGCTACGCGATGCACGCGCGCGGCTTCGCCGGCCACATGGCGCGCACCCCGGACACCACGCGCTACTACCTCCAGTGCAAGCCGGGCACCTCGATCGACGCCTGGCCCGACGAGCGGATCTGGGACGAGTTGGCGGTGCGGATGCGCGCGCCGGACTACGGGCCGCTGCGGACCGGTCCGATCCGGCAGCGCACCGTCGTGGACCTGGAGTCGGACGTGCTGGAACCGCTGCGGTACGGCTCGCTGTTCCTGGTCGGGGATGCGGCGAGTTTGGTGAGCCCGTCCGCCGCGAAGGGCGCGAACCTCGCGGTCCTGGAGGCGGAGATCCTGGCACACGCGCTGATCGCGGACCTCGTGCACGCCGACCCCGAGCCACTGGCCCGCTATTCGGCGCGCTGCCTGGCGTACATCTGGCGGGCGCAGGAGTTCTCGTCGTGGATGATCCGGCTGCTGCACCGCACGCCCGGGTCGGACGACGAGACGTTGTTCCGGGACGGGTTGCGCCGCGCGCGCGTCGAATCGCTGCGCACCTCACGGGCCCAACAGGACTGGTTCGCCGAGAACTACGTCGGCGTGTGACGAGATCCATCGCGACGAGGGAGTCCCTTTGATGACCGCACACCCGCCGACGAGGACGAACGGTGGTGACGACACGGCCCGCCTGAGCGCGGCGATCGACATCGTCCGACACCAGGACACCGCGACGCTGCTCGCGCTGCTGTTGCCGCGCCTGGACGGACCGGAGTTGCGGGCGCTCGTGGATCGTTGCCGCTTCGCGCACGCCGGGCTGCTCGTGTGCCCGCCGAGCATGGCGCAGTTGCGCGCGGAGTTGGCCGCGCACGGGCTGGACGCGGACGGCCCGCGGCACCCCAGCGTGGTGGTCCGCGAACGGCTCGCATTACGACACCGGCGCGACATCGCCGATCTCGACGTGGGCATCCTGCGCCCCGCCGTACGGGGTCTGGACGGCGAGTGCCGGGCGGTCGAGGTGTTCGTGCTCCCCGTGCCGCCGGGGTCGGGGTTGGCGGACATCGCCGCGCACGAGCGGGAGCGGGAACACGAGACGCACCTGGCGTTCGACGTCGAGCGGCCCGATCCGCTGGTGCTGCGCGGGCTGTGCGCGACGTTCGCCCGGCACGGGGCGCTCGCCGACGGCGGCGGGTACAACCCGCACGAGGACGGCACGGTCTTCTACTTCACCGCTCCCGCCGACTCGAAGGCCGGGTACGGCCGCCTGGAGCTGTACGCGGGCGGCGACCACCGCCAAGTGCTCGCCGCCCGCCCAGCGCGTGTCTTCAAACCCCCGCCGAGCTCCACGACGCCCGGCACCGCACCTCGCCGCCCCGGAGAAACAGGCGAATAAAACCACTATGCACCTGCTTCTCCGGCACGCCGATGCACGGCATCCGCCCTTCGGGCTCCCCGCCGCGCTCACGCCACTGCGCGACCGCCATGCCCGCGCACGCCGACCTGCTCGTCGTCGAGCGCCTGCTGCCGGCCGAGGTCGGGCTCCGGCTCGTCGACGCCTCGCCGCTGCCGTTGGGCGCGAGTGTGCTGCACGCCCGCAGGGCCGACACGTCACGTCCCTGAGGCCCGGGGGCTCGATACGACGAAAGCCCCGGCCGGGATCGGCTCGGGGCTTTCGGAAGCTTGGTCCTCCGCGTGGTCCGCCCGGATTCCACTGGCGGGCACGCTGAAGGCACTCGCCACTATGCCACACGCTCCGCACCGAGGTCAAACTTTTGTTCGATCCGGGGTCGGTCAGCGCAGGTGTGCGGTCTCGTTGAAGACGCGCAGCGACGCGTTGCCGTCGGACCACCACTGGACCGCGCTGATCGCCGCCGCCGACAGCTCCATCCGGAACATCGACTCCGCCGGTGCGCCGAGGGCGATCCGGACCAGGGTCTTGATCGGCGTCACGTGGGTGACCACGAGCACGGTGCGGCCGGCGTACCGGGCGATCGTCTTGTCCCGGGCCACCTCGACCCGGCGAGCCACCTCGGTGAAGCTCTCGCCGCCGGGCGGAGCCGCGTCGGCCGAGGTCAGCCACGCGTCCAGGGCATCCGGCGTACGCTCGCGCGCCTCGGCGAAGGTCAACCCCTCCCAGGCGCCGAAGTCGGTCTCCCGAAAGCCCGGCTCCTCGCGCACCTTCAGCCCGAGCCGCTGCGCCACCGCCTCGGCGGTCTGCCGGCAACGACCCAGCGGGGAGGACACGATCGCCTCGATGGTGCCGCGCTCGGCCAACGCCTCGGCCGCGCGGGCGGCCTGCCACCGGCCGCGCTCGGACAGGTCCGGGTCGGCGCCGGTGCCGGAGAAGCGCTTTTGCGGGGTGAGCGCGGTCTCGCCGTGGCGCAGCAGTACCAGGGTGGTCGGGCGGCCCAGGTCCGGCCCCCAGCCGGGAGCGGTCGGGCGCACCTTGGGCGCCGCGGTCGACTCGCTCGGCGCGGGTTCGGCGGCCGGCGCGGCCTCGGCCGGCCCGGCCGTCGCGAACGCGGTGGAGTTCTGCGGGGTCCAGGCCCGGCCCTTGGCCGCCGCGTCCATCGCCTCGTTGGCGAGGCGGTCGGCGTGCTTGTTCCGCTCGCGCGGGATCCACGTGTAGGTGACCTGCCCCGGTGAATAAATCCCCCGAGCCTTGGCCGCCAGGTCGCGCATGTCGGCGTGCTTGATCTTCCAGCGGCCCGACATCTGCTCGACCACGAGCTTGGAGTCGGCCCGCACCTCCACGGTCGCCGTCGGGTCGATCGTGTGCGCGGCGGTCAGCCCCGCAATCAAGCCCCGGTACTCGGCCACGTTGTTCGTGGCCACCCCGATCGCCTCGGCGATCTCGTGCAGCACCTCGCCGGTGTCCGCGTCGCGCACCAGCGCGCCGTAGGCCGCCGGGCCCGGGTTGCCCCGGGAGCCGCCGTCGGCCTCGACGACGAGCCTCACAGGCCCGACTCGGCGGTGCGGACGAGGATGCGCCGACAGTTCTCGCAGCGCACGATCGCGTCCGGCGCCGCGGCCCGGATCGCGCCCAGGTCGGTGATCCCCAACTCCAGCCGGCAGCCCTCGCAGCGGCGCTGGAACAGCGGGGCCACCGCCACGCCGTGCGACTGCTCGCGGATGCGCTCGTACAGCTTGATCAGGTCGGCCGGGATCGCGCTCGCGACCACCGTACGCTGCTTGCGGGCGGCGTCCGCCTCGGCGTCGATCTCCGCCTCGGCGGCACCGCGGCGTGCCTCGGCGGCGTCCCGGGCGGTCTGCGCCGCGTCCCGCTCGCCGACCAGCTGCCCCAGGCGGCCCTGGATCTCCTCGCGACGCTCCATGACCTCCAGGACGACCTCTTCGAGGTCGTCCTGGCGCTTGGCGAGCGAGGCCACCTCCCGCTGCAGGTTCTCCAGATCCTTGGGCGAGGTGACGTGGCCCGAGTCGAGCCGCTGCCGGTCGCGCTCGGCGCGCTTGCGGACCTGGTCGACGTCCTGCTCGGCCTTGGCCTGGTCGCGGGCCGCGTCGCTCTCCTCGGTCTCGGCGGCGACCACGAGGTCGCGCAGCCGGGCGAGCTGCGAGCCGAGGCGGTCGATCTCCTCGTTCTCCGGCAGCGTGCGCTTCTTGTGGGCGAGCAGGTCGATTCGCGAGTCCAGGGCCTGGAGGTCGAGCAGGCGAAGCTGGTCGGCGGGCGCGGCGTTCAGCGGAGGCTCCTTGGATACGGCTCGGGTGGATACGGCTCGGGTGGGCGGGAGGTTGTGTTCCCACCCGGCCACCCGGGTGCGTTCGGTGGGTGGGTTCGGGTGCTGCGGACGGCGGACGGGCCGGGCGGGCCCGATCACCCGCGTCGCGGTGCCCGGTCGCGGTGTGGCAAGTGTGGTGTGGCTGTGTAACGGTGTGGCTGTGTGACGGTGTCGCTGTGTGTACGGCGGTGTTCAGGGATGCGGTGTGTGGAACGTCCATGGGTCGGTGACTAGTTCCGAGACGTGGGTTTCCACCGTAGTACCGTCGGCGGTCAGCGCACGGGTGAGTTCGTCGGCCGCGTAGCGCAACCACGGCCACTCGGTGGCCCAGTGTGGGGCATCGAGCAGCGCGGGGCCGCCGGCCTCCAGCGCCTCGGACGCCGGGTGGTGGCGCAGGTCGGCGGTGACGTAGACGTCGGCGCGACTGCGCCGGACCGCGGCGAAGAGGCTGTCGCCCGCGCCGCCGCACACCGCGACGGTACGCACGAGGCGATCCGGGTCGCCGGCCACCCGCAGGCCCGTCGCGGTGGCGGGCAGGGCTCGGGCGGCCCGGGCGGCGAACGCGGCCAGCGTCTCGGGGGCGGCCAACTCGCCGATCCGGCCGATACCCCGGCACTCGCTCGGGTCGGCCGGGGCCGGGTCGAGCGGCGCGGTGACGGTCAGTCCGAGGGCGGTGGCCAGTGCGTCGGAGACGCCGGGGGCGGCCGAGTCGGCATTGGTGTGCGCCACGTGCAGGGCGCAGCCACCGGTGATCAGTCGGTGGACGACACGCCCCTTGAACCCGGTCGCGGCCACCGAGTGCACGCCACGCAGGAAGAGCGGGTGGTGGGTGACCAGGAGGTCGGCGCCGCGCGCGAGCGCTTCCTCGGCGACCGCCAGGGTCGGGTCGACGGCGAACAGCACCGAGCGCACCTCGGCGTCCGGGTCGCCGCAGACCAACCCGACCGCGTCCCAGGATTCGGCCCAGTCGGGGTGGTAGATCCGTTCGAGGGTGGCGACGACGTCGGAGAGCTTGGGCACGAAGGGAGGTTACCTCTCCGCGCCCGCCGCCCCGATTCGGGCATCCCGGACGGACGGTGACGGAGCACACCGGAATGCCTCCGGGTTGTGTGAAGTCGGCCCCATCCGAAGCGTTTGTGCGGTATGCAGGCTCGCACTGTCGTACACACGAGGGGGACGACGACGATGCTGCACTGTCTGCTGTGCGGTACGCCCTATCTGGAGACGGACGCGTACTGCCCGGGCGAACAATGCGGCACCGACCTGCACGGCCAGCGCATGGGCGACCCGGCCTGCGCGGTACAGGCGTGGTGCGAGCCCCGTCGGATCACCGCGGTTCCCGGCGAGACGGTCATGGTGACGCTGACCCTGCGCAACACGGGCAGCGTGTCGGACGTCTACGACCCGGAACTGCCCCGGGACGCCGCCCGGCGGATCGGCCTCGACCGGCCCGGGCCGCCCGAGCTGCATCCGGGCGAGGTGCGGACCTGGACGATCGTGTACACGGTGCCCCCGGACGTGGAGGACCAGCTCGCGCCGAACGGGATGTTCGGCCTCGGCGAGGTCGGCGCGGACGGTGGCGGCAGCGCGTTCGAAGAGGACTCCCGGGTCGTCGAGGAGAACGACGTGCCGGTGCGGGTGGTCTCCGCCCGGGACATGCGGGTGGCGGCGTGCGCGCCGTTCTCGGTACAGGTGGTCGCCGGCGGCGGTGCGGGGGCGTGGGGCGCGACGGGGGCGGCCGCGGGCGCGGCGGTCGACCGCGAGCACCGGAACGGGAATCGGCGGACGAAGGTCGTCGCGGCCGTGTTCGCCACCGTGGCCGCGATCGTGGTGGCCGTGGTGGTCGGCATGGCGATGGCGGATTCGGACGACACCTCGCCGGCGGCCAAGACGAGTCCGACCACGTCCGTGCCGGAGTCGACGAGCCCGAGGCCGGCCGCCGGGCCGACCACCGAGGCGCCGGTGACCAGCACGCCGGATGCGAGCGACTCGGCCGTACCGAGTACGAGCGCGCCCACCCGGCTGACCGTGCCGAACGTGGTCGGGATGAGCGAGGCGCAGGGCGTCGCGCTGCTGCGCGAGAAGGGCTTCCGGGGCACCGTCCGGGGCAGCGGCGGCACGATCGTGTCCACCGATCCGGCCGCAGGGACGAAGCTGGACCGGGACCGGGCCGAGGTCGTGGTGGTGATGTCGGGGGCCAGGACGACCCCGCCGCCGACCACCGCCGCGCCGATCTCCTCCCCCACGGCGACCGCGCCGGCGACGACCACGGTGCCGCCGCTGATCGGCGCGTCGTCGTCCGAGGCGGAGTCCCGGCTGCGCGGGGCCGACCTGGTGGCGCACATCGTGCGGGTGCCGACCGCCGATACGCCGGAGGACACGGTCGTCGACTGCGCTCCGGGCGAGGGGGCGAAGGTTGGGCGCGGCTCGACGGTGACCGTGAAGGTGGCGACGGCGCCGAGCACGGGGTCGCCGGCGCCGCGCTGACAGCGGGGCCGGAGCCGGTCGACGCTGCGGGCCTGGCCGCTTCCCCATGCCATGCAATAGCTTGCTTCAGTCAAGAACAGGCGAAGGGAGCTTGCTCATGCTGGATCTCACCGGCGCGTCCGCGATCGTCACCGGCGGGGCCTCCGGGCTCGGCGAGGCCACCGCCCGCCGGCTCGCGGCCGGCGGCACCTCCGTGGTGATCGCGGACAAGAACGAGGAACGCGGCAAGGCGGTCGCCGCCGAGATCGGCGGTGTCTTCGTCGCCACCGACGTCACGCAGGAGGACCAGGTACAGGCCGCGGTGGACGCGGCCGTCGCCGTCGCGCCGCTGCGCGCCCTGGTGTCCTGCGCGGGCACCGGCATGGGCGCGCGTACCGTGGCCCGGGACGGCACCCCGCACGCGCTGGCCGCGTTCGAGTTCATCGTCCGGCTGAACCTGATCGGCACGTTCAACGCCGTCCGCCTGGCCGCCGCCGCGATGGCCTCGGTCGAGCCGCAGGCCGACGGCGAGCGGGGCGCGATCGTGTGCACCGCCTCGGTGGCCGCGTTCGACGGGCAGATCGGGCAGGCCGCGTACGGCGCCTCCAAGGCCGGCGTGGTCGGCCTGACCCTGCCGGTGGCACGCGATCTGTCCGCGATCGGCGTACGGGTCAACACCATCGCGCCGGGCACGATGGACACCGCGCTGTTCGCCGCCGCGCCGCAGGCGGTCAAGGACACCCTCGGCGCGCAGGTGCTCTTCCCCAAGCGCATGGGCGTGCCCGACGAGTTCGCCTCGCTGGCGTACGAATTGCTCACGAACAGCTACCTCAACGCCGAGGTGATCCGGCTCGACGGCGGGATTCGCTTTCAGCCGAAATAGCGGTAATCGCTGTGAACCGGGAGATTTCCCCCGTCGATCGGCGGCAATGGTCGGCACACCCGTCCCCATGATGTTGGGATGGGGTCGTGAGCGATCAGACCTCCGCATGGCAGCGTCCCCTGCCCCTGCACCTGCCCGGACTGGCGCCGCCGATCCGTCGCGACTGCGCGATCGGCGGCGTGGTGTTCGCGGGCGCGCTCGTCCTGCTCTTCACCCGTTCGTATGTGGTCTGGAACGTGTGGGATCCGAGTCCGTGGTTGCGGCTCGCGCCGTTGCTGCTGCTCACCGTCGCCCAATGCCACCGCAGTTCGTCGCCGCGCTTCGCACTCGCCATCGGACTCGTCGGCGAGGGCGTCGACACCGTGCTCGGGCCCTCGATCGGCGGCCTGATCATGTGGTCGGACGTGCTGTACGCGGTCAGCGTGTACGGCAGTTCGCGGCTGGCCTGGCGCCTGTTGTACGGCAATCTGACGGTGCTGGTGGTGAGTACGATCACCATCTGGGCGACGACCCGCAGCTTCCGGATCTTCGTCCTCGCCGTCTTCTACATCGGCCTGGTCGCCATCTCCCCCGCGCTCACCGGGTTCTCGGTGCGCGAGCACCGGGAGAAGGCCGAGGTGGAACGACTGCGCTCCGCCCAGACGGCACGGCTGGCCGAACTCGACCACCAGGCCGCCGTGATCGCCGAACGTGCCCGGATGGCCCGCGAGTTGCACGACGTGATCGCCAACCATCTGAGCGCGGTCGCGGTCCAGTCCACCGCCGCGTTGTCCGTGAAGAGCCTGGACGAGGCGCGGCTGCGCGAGGCGCTGGAGGTGATCCGGGAGAGCAGCGTGCAGGGGCTCACCGAGATGCGCCGGATGATCGGTCTGCTGCGCTCGGAGAACACTCCCGAGGAGCCGGTGTCGGTTCCTCGGCTGGCCGAGACCGATCGACTGGTCGAACACGTGCGCCGGGCCGGACTGCTCGTGGACATCGAGATCGTCGGCGTGGTGCGCGAGTTGCCCACCCCGGTCGACCTCGCGGCCTATCGGGTGGTCCAGGAGACACTGACCAACGCCCTCAAGCACGCCACGCCGCAGCGGTTGCGCCTGGTCTTCACCTATCGCGCCGATGATGTGGTGATCACCGGCGAGAACGGGATCGACCCCGACCACGTCACCGGACTGCCCGGCGCGCGGGCAGGTCTGGTCGGCATGTCGGAGCGGGTCTCGTTGCTCGGCGGCCTGTTCGAGGCGGGCCCGCGCGACGGCCGGTGGCATCTGCGGGCCGAACTCCCGTGCGGTGACGACGTGGTGCTCGACGCCGGAATCAAGAACGCCCCGATGGGGCCGAAAGGTGGGACCGGGTGAGCGACGCCGAGACGCTGCGGGTGCTGGTCGCGGAGGATCAGGCGGCGGTCCGGGCGGGGCTCGTCCTGATCCTGGACGCGGAGCCGGGCATCGAGGTGGTCGGCGAGGCCGCCGACGGCGAGGACGCGGTGGCGCTGGCCCGGACGCTGCGGCCGGACGTGGTGCTGATGGACGTACGGATGCCGCGCCTCGACGGGATCAGCGCCACCCGGGAGTTGACCGCGGCGGGCCTGGACGTGCTCGTGCTGACCACGTTCGACCTGGACGAGTACGTCTTCGGCGCACTGCGCGCGGGCGCGGCCGGGTTCCTGCTCAAGACGGCCGACGCCGCCCGGTTGGTCGAGGCGGTACGCCTGGTCGCGCGCGGCGACGGCTTCGTCGCGCCGGAGGTCACCCGTCGGCTGATCCACGCGTTCGCGAGCCCGCCCCCGACCCGGCCGACGGACGGCCCGGAGGTCCCCGCCGAGGCCCTGGCCTCACTCACCCCACGCGAAAGCGACGTCCTGGCCTGCCTGGGCCGCGGCATGTCGAACCAACGCATCGCCGCCCACCTGGACATGGCCGAGGCCACCGCGAAAACCCACGTCAGCCGCATCCTCACCAAACTCGGCCTCAACAGCCGAGTCCAAGCCGCAATCCTGGCCCAACAACGCGGCATCGCCGATTAACACGACCCCACGATCGCCCCGATCTCCACCCGTCCACGCGCACCCTCGACCCAGGCCCATTGACCCTCGGGAGACACGGTGACCCCGTGCCGCTCCCGGGGCGGTTCACCCTGATCGCGCCACTCCGCGTAGGCCCGCTCGGTCTCCGCCCACAGACTTCGCGGTCCGCCCTCCTGCACCTCGAACAACTCGTCCCCCGGCGCGTAGTCCACTGACGCCCACGACCGGCCGTCGCTGAGCCATTGTGTGTATTCGCACGCTGCCTCCCCGCGCCCCTGGTAGACGCGCTGCTCCACGTCGGGGAGACGGAGTCCGATCGCGAAGTCGGCGTATTCGTCGAGCATCGGGCGCGGGTCGATCGGGGTGTGTCGGGTACGCGGGGCCCGCTCTCTCGGGATGACGTCGCCCACGAATTCGCGGTTGTCGAACCGGCGACGCTGCGACCGGGCCCACATGAAGTTCACGCCTCCCACGAACGGGCCCGACGCCGTACCGTCGTCCGCGACGACCAAACACAGCAACCCCGGAGTTGTGGTATCCGTGCCCCACGGCGTGAGGATGACACGGCATTCCAACCGGTGCCGGTGCCGATTTCCAGGACGGCATGACGCGGGTCGACGTCGAGCCGATCGAGCGTGAGCCGGACCAGCGATGGCATCGACGCCGACGACGACATCAGGTCGCCGGTTGCCGCCCCATCATCCATCTGGGTGACCAGGGGAACATCCGCCGCCACGGCTTCGGCCCACGCTCGCGGGTCCGTCGTGCGGTCGAGTGGCGTGTTGTCGTTCCCCCACACCACGTCGGGGATGTACGGACGCCGAGGCGTTTCCGCGAACACACGATCCCAGTCGACCGAAGTCACTTCTCTTTGCCCTTGTCCTTGTCCTTCGGATCCGGCGGCAACGGCCTCGGGAACTTCCCATCCCGCTCACGAAGCGGAGTCTTGCCGTCCCCGTCGTCACCCGGCTTTTCGTGCCGCCCCATCATCGAACCTCCCAATGCATCGATTCGATCTTCGCGCCGCGCATTTTCCACACACACCGACCAAGCGGTCATCGTCACCGCCGGATTCCGGGGGCTCGCCTGAAACAGAGCCGTATCCCGGTAGTTGCGATATCGCTCAAGTGATTCATGGGCCTGGGGAGCGGCGCCGAGGAACTGCCCGCCATCGGTGTAATGCATGCGATAGACCCGACTGTCGTCGAAGATCCAGAAGTCGTGACCCGGGAGGTCGCTCACGACCTTCTCCGCCACGTCGAGGATTCGGATATCTTCACCTGCCGCGATGTTTCCTGGATATCCCCATCCCAGTTCGAACCAAAAATAGTCGGTGAGCGGTGATTTGAGGACATGAACGCGGCTCATTCCCCCTCGGCGGTGCACGCTCCGTTACGTCCGATGCTGCTTCGGCAGCGAAGGCCGGGTCCAAGCTTCGTCACTTTCCGGAACGGGAAATCTGCTTTGGTCACGCTCCCCGTACGCCGCCTGCGCTGCCCGGCGTTGCAGAGGCGATTCGGCACTGGCATTGAGGGCCGATTGCCGAGTGTGGGGATCGGGGTGGGGCTCGCTCGATTGGGCCATCCTCTGGCGTTTGGGGGCGGGGCGGTGGGAGGGCTGAGCTGGGGGGATGGTGATTGGGCGGGAATATGCAGATGAACTGACCAATCGGTGCTCGATGCGGGTCACTTCACTCAATTGGGTGAAGGGAGTCGCAACTCGTTGAGGTGGCCCGAAGGCGCTGCGTACGGTCATGCCGTCCCGTCGGGGGGAGCGATCCGAGGCGGGGCGGCCGCGTCGGCGACCGGGGCACCCGGTCGCTCGACAACCGTTTCCGGGCATCGGTCGACGGGCGCGCGACGCGTCGTCGGCCGGGGCGCGAGGGCACTGTCGAGGGGGGAAGTCCAGGGATGGCGACGACGACTCGTGGGCACCGGGCGGAGCGCACCGGCGGCCACGGCGCGCCGGGTACGAACCTGGTCGACCGCGTCCGTGCGGCGCTCGATCGCGATGCGGTCGGTGCCCGGGAACAGGGAAACGGGGAGCAGGCCCCGGGCTCGGCCGATGCGTGGGATGTGCGCTCCGACGACTTCTGGTGCACCGTACGGCCGCCGGGCCACGCGGCTCGCGCGCAGGGCTGGAAGATCCATGTCAGCGCGCGGACCGGGGACGCCCCGCATGTGCTCGGCCGGGTGTGCGACGTGTTGTTGCCGCGCCGGGTGGCGTTCAAGTTCGCCGGTGACCTGGAGCGGTTGCGGATGCTCAACTCCCGTGAGGCGGACCGGGCTTCGGCAGGCAAGTTCATCACCGTCTATCCCGACGACGACGAGCAGTTCATGGAACTGGTGGACGCGCTCGACGAGGTCACCCGCGAGCTGACCGGCCCGGGCATCCTCTCCGACCGGCCGTGCCGGCCCGGCAGCGTGGTGCACTACCGCTACGGCGGGTTCGGCCGTCGAGCGGTGCTCGGCAACGACGGCGGCTATCGCGCGGTGCTGACCGATCCCGACGGGTCGGCCGTGGACGACGCCCGGGAGGCGTGGTTCACTCCGCCGTCGTGGGCGCCCGATCCGCTGGTACGGCGGGCCCGTTCGGCACCGGCCGCCGCGTCCGAGCCGGCGCCTCGGCGGGCGGAGGTGCTGATCGGCGGCCGATTCGCGGTCACCTCGGCGCTGCGGCACTCCGCCAAGGGCGGCGTGTTCCTGGGCAAGGACACCACCGACGATGCCGACGTCGTGGTCAAGCAGGCCCGCGCGCACATCGAGGTGGACCGCTCCGGGCGGGACGCGTGTGCGGCGCTGCGGCACGAGGCGGTGCTGATGCGGCGGCTGGAGCACACCGGCGTGACCCCTCGGCACGTCGCGCTGCTCGAAGAGGCCGAGACGATCTTCCTGGCCCAGGAGCGGATACCGGGCGAGCCGTTGCGTGCCTGGGTGGTCCGACACGCCGCGGATCCGGGTGTGGCGTGGACACTCGCTCGGCCTCTCGTCGAGGGGCTGATCCGACTGGTTCGGACCGTGCACGGCGAGGGTCTGGTGATTCGCGACCTGTCGCCGACGAATGTGCTGGTCGGGCCGGACGGCGCGCTGCGGCTGGTGGATCTGGAGCTGGCCGCCGAGATCGGTGTGCCGGCCGGCGCCGCGGGTACGCCCGGCTATCGGGCGCCGGAGCAGCGGCCGGGCGTCGACGGCAACCATCGTGCGCATCCCTCGGCCGACCTGTACAGCCTCGGCGGCCTGTTCTTCCTGCTCGCCACCGGCGCCGACCCGACCCTGCCCGAGGACGTGGGCACCACCCGCGACACGGTGGAACGCCTGGGTACGTGGCTGGAGTTGGCGGCCCGACACGGCGAAACCGCACAGCGCCTGGCCCCGGCGATCCGCGGCCTGTGGCGCGAGGACCCGACACAACGCTGGTCGACGGAGCGGACGTCGGCCTTCGTGGCGGGACTTGCGCGCGGGGGCGGGGGCGGGGCAGACGCGGTCGAGGATGCGCACTCGGGCTCGGGCGACGGGTCGAGGGGTGGGGCGAAGGATGCGTCGGATCGCGTGTCGGCGGGGCTGTCGGAGGCGGAGCCTCGTTGTGAGGCCGGCCTCGTTGGCGGTGCCGTCGATGGGCGTGGCGGGTGTGCCGGCCGGCGGGACGGGCCGGATGGGCCTCGGCCGCATCCGGATACCGAGGGCGACAAGGTGCCGCCGCATCCGCAGCCGCCCGAGGACGACGTGCTGCTTCGGGACGGGCTCGCGCACCTCGTGGCCACGATGACGCCCGGGCGGGTGGATCGGCTGTGGCCGATGACGGCCGGCGCGGCGGCGATGGATCCGTGCAGCGTGCAGTACGGCGCGGCCGGCGTGCTCGGCGTACTGGCCCGAGCCGCGCACACCACCACGCTCGAACCCCGGCTGCGCTACACCCTGCATCGCGCGGTCGAGGACGGCGCCGCCTGGCTGCGCGATCGGGCCGCGGCCGAGCCGGTGGTCTTACCCGGGCTGCACTTCGGGCGTTCCGGCACCGCCTGGGCGCTGCACGACGCGGCGGCGCTGCTCGGCGACGCCGAACTGGCCGCCGACGCCGCCGACCTCGCCCTGCGCGTACCGATCGCCTGGCCCAACCCGGACGTGTGCCACGGCGCCGCCGGGGCCGGTCTGCTCCAGGTCCGGATGTGGCGGGCCACCGGCGACGAACGTTTCCGGCAGCGCGTCGTCGCGTGTGCCGACTCGCTGCTCGGCGCCGCCCGGCAGGCCGGCGACCTGACCCTGTGGCCCGTACCGCAGGACTTCGATTCGCGCCTCGCCGGCGCCGCGCACCTCGGATTCGCGCACGGCGTCGCCGGGGTGGGTACGTTCCTCCTCGAAGCGGCGCTGGCCACCGGCCGCGAGGGCTACCTCGACGGCGCCCGGGCGGCGGCGCGCACCCTCACCCGCACCGCGCGCGTGGACGGCGACGGCGCGTGGTGGCCTCAGGGGCCGGGCGATCCGGCCGGGGTCCGGCTGGCGTACTGGTGCAGCGGCTCGGCCGGCGTCGGGACGTTCCTGATCCGGCTGTGGCGG
This sequence comes from Embleya sp. NPDC055664, assembly GCF_053618075.1. Taxonomy (NCBI): domain Bacteria; kingdom Bacillati; phylum Actinomycetota; class Actinomycetes; order Kitasatosporales; family Streptomycetaceae; genus Embleya; species Embleya sp. NPDC055664. The sequence goes on along the minus strand of NZ_JBSHGZ010000015.1, from coordinate 173,847 downwards.
GCGGACCACGATCCGCTCCACCGCGACCTGGCCGAGGCAGCCGGCGCGGCGGCCCATCGTGCCCGGTGGCATTCGGGCACCACCGCGTGCCACGGCCTCGCGGGCAACGGGGAGTTCCTGCTCGACCTGGCCGAGGCGCTGGACGAGCCGATCCATCGTGCGCGGGCCGCCGAGCTCGCCGATCAGCTGCGGGTGCGAACCGCGATCGTCGACGGCCTGCGGGTGCCGGCCGACGAAAGCGCCACGGGTGTGTCCGCCTCGTACGGCACCGGCACCGCCGGTGTCCTCGGCTTCCTGCTCCGGCTCCGCCACGGCGGACCGCGGTTGTGGTTGGACGGTGAGGAAGCGTGAGCACCATGGTGACGACTCGACCGATGCGCCGGATCAGTTGGTCGTTCGCGGCCGACGGCGGGCACGCAGCGTGCCTGGCCACGCCGGGCGACGGCACGTGGCGGGTGGAGTCGTGGTCGTTGCGGCCGGGGCGGGCCAGTGGCGCGATCCCGGTCGGCACCGGTGCGCCCGAGCGGCTGCACACCCAGTTGCTCGCCCTCCCCGACGGTCGGGTACTGGCCTGCCGACACGAGCCCGGGCGCCACGAGTTGGTCCTGCTCGAAGCCGACGACGCGGGCAGCGAACGGCACTTGGCCATGGTGCGGCTGCCCGGTCTGCGACTGCTCCCCTACCCCGGTACGGACGCGCTCGCCCTCGCCCTCGGGGCGGACACGTCGCCGTCGACGACGGTGTGGCTGGTCCGCGAGGACGGGCGATTGGACCCCGTCGCCGAATTGTCGGGGCTGTACAGCGGCGGGGTCTGGCTCGACCCGGACGGCTACCGGCTCGCCTTGGACGAGGTGCGCGGCGGCCGGGTCAAGACCGTCGCGCTCGACCTGGAGACGGCGACCGTACGCCCGTTCCTGGAGCTGACCGACGAGAGCAACGACCGGCTCCTGCTCGCCGATCCGGTCGGCGGCCTGCTGGTGATCGCCAGCGACGCGCCGGGTTCGGACCGGCTCGGCTGGATCCGGCTGCCCGCCGAGCGCACGCAGGCGCCGGGCCGGGTGCGGTTTCCCGAGGTCGTACACGTGCCCGACGCGCAGGTACGCCCGATCGCGATCGCGCCGGACGGCCGCCGGGTGGCGGTCCAGCTCGACCGGGGGGCGATCTCGCGGCTGGCCGTGTGGACCCCGGAGGATGGCGAACTGGTCGAGGCGACCACGCCGGACGGGTGCCTGGGCGCGGTCGGCCGGTGGACCGAACAGGGGTTGCGCATCCCGTTCTCCGCGCCGGATCGGCCCAGTTGTCTGGCTCGGCTCGACCCGTCCCGGCCGGGGTCGTGGCGCCAGGACGGCGAACCGGGCCCGTTCGTCGGCTTCGACGACGCGGACCGGCCGCAGTGGCGACCGGCCCATCTGGAACTGCTGGTCGGCGGGGCCGGTCCGGTCGAGTCGATCGTCTACGGCGGCCCCGACTGGCGGTGCGCCGAGCACGTCCTGCTCGCCCTGCACGGCGGTCCGGCGGCGGCGTGGCGGTTCGAGTTCGATCCGCTGCTGCAACGGCTCGCGGCGGCGGGCATCGCGGTGGTGGCGCCGAACCAGCGCGGCAGTACCGGATACGGCGCCCGCTTCGCTCGCGAGTTGCACGGCGCGTGGGGCGGCCCGGACCTGGCCGACGTCACCGCGATCGGCCGCACCCTGGCCGCCGAGCGGGCCGCCTTCGGCCGCGCGCCGGCCGCCCTGTTCGGGGTCAGCTACGGGGCCTACCTCGCGCTGCTCGCCGCGTCGTTCGCGCCGGGTGCGTGGTCGCGCTGCCTCGCGGTCGCGCCGTTCCTGTCCGGGCCGCGGCTGATCGCCGAGGCGTCGCTGCCGATCCGCGCGCTGATGACCCGGCTCGGCGGCGACACCGAGTACGTCGACGACCAGGGTCCGCGCGACGTGCTCGCGGTGTGCGAACGCATCGCCGTACCGCTGCTGTTCGTCCACGGCGGCCGGGACGACACCATCCCGGTCGGCCAGTCCAGGGCGCTGCGCCACACGCTGCTGGCGCACGGCCGGGTCGAGGGCGCCGACTTTCGTTATCTGGAGCTTCCCGGTCTCGGCCACGAGGCCCTGGCCGGGGATGGGGCACCCGAACTCCACGCCCACCTCACCGGTTTCCTGCAAACCGGCCGAGTGTGACGACGGGGGGAGTCGCCCCGCACCACCCGTCGCGGGCAACCGCTCGCGGCGGCGGCACGGCCCGAAGGAGATTCACCATGGAGCACATCGAGACCGACCTCGCCGCGCTGCAGCAGCTTCCCGAGACCGAGTCGGTCGAGCTGGGTGGGCACGGCGGCAACGGGTGTCAGTTCACCTGTCTGCTGATCACCTGCCTGCTCTTCACGATCAACTAGCGCACCGCGTCCGGGACGCGGATTCGGTACACGGATTCGGACACGGGTTCGGCAGCCGGACTCGGCACCCGGACTCGATCCGCGGGCACGATCGGTCGCGCTCGTGAGACCGGTCGACGCTCGGGTTCGATCGACAGCGTGATCGTTCGGCGGGCGGGTGGACTGCCCGTCCGGTGTTCCCGATCGGTCGGCGCATCGGTCGGGTCGGCAGGTTGTTCGACAAGTACGAACCCGGGACCGGGAGTTCCTGCCGGAATCAGGAGCTCCCGGTCACCGGGCCCAGATCAGCATCGCAATCCGGGCGACCGACGCCCAGGGGGCACGCCGCTCGCGCGCGTTTTTCCCTCGCGGCGGCGTCGGCGAGAGCGGGGGCACGGCTGCCGCGCCGGTCCGCTGCGCTCGACGGTCCGCGCATCCGAGGAGGCACGCCGTGGTCGACGTCCCGATAGCCGCGCCGGCGCTCCCGGCGGGTGCGCCGGCACCGATGCCGGCGCCGACGGATCGCACCGGCACCGGGGTGCGCGGAGCGCTGCGGGTGGCGCCCGGGGCGACGGTGACCCTCGCGCTCGCCGTCCCGGCCGGATCGATCGCCGCGCTGTTGTTGCCGGCGGCGGTGGCCGGCTCGGTGGACGCGGTGGTGCGCGGCGACTTCGCCTCGGGGCCGATCGTACGGCTGATCGCCGTCCTGGTCCTCGGCCTGCCGGCCGGGCTGCTCGCGGAGATCGCCGGTCCGGGGCTGGCCGCCGAACTCACCGCGCGCCTGCGCCGCAGACTGGCCGTGCACGTCACCGATCTGGGCACCGGGTCGCGGAATCCTTTTCCCGCCGGCGACGTCACCTCGCGGCTGGTCGGCGCCGCGCCCGACGCGGCCGGGCTCGTCCCGTCGCTGCTCGGCACGCTCGGCGCGCTGGTCACCTCGCTCGGCGGCATCGTCGCGCTGGCCCTGATCGATCCGTGGCTCGCGGTCGGCTTCCTCGGCGGACTGCTGCCGGGGCTGCTCGTGGTGCGGGTGTTCATGGCCCGCGCGACCGACCTGTTCACTCGCTACCAGGCGGTACAGGGCGGGTTGGCCGGCCGGTTGACCGACGCGCTCGCGGGGGCGCGGACGATCCGCGCGTGCGGCACGCGTGATCGGGAGATCGCCCGGATCCTGGCCCCGCTGCCGGAGCTCTCGGCCGCCGGGCACGGCCTGTGGCGGGCCCAACGCAGCGCCGTCGCCCAGGTGTTGCTGCTCGCGCCGATGGTCGAGCTGACGGTCCTCGCGACGGCGGGGTGGTTGCTCGCCGAGGGGCGGATTCCGCCGGGGCAGTTGGTCGCGGCGGCCGGATACGCGGCGCTCGGTCTGGGGTTCCTGGAGCAGGTGGAGGCGCTGGTCGGGGTGGCCCATGCCCGCGCGGGGCGGGTACGGGCGGCCGAGTTGCTGGCGGTCGAGGCCGCCGGGTACGGCACCGCGCGCACTCTGCCGCCGGGGGGCGGCGAACTGGTCTTCCGGGGAATCCGGGTGCGGGTGCCGGAGGTCGGCTCGGGCGGGGGTCGGGTGGTGCTCGACGGGATCGATCTGACGGTGCCGGCGGGGGCGTGTGTGGCGCTGGTGGGGGCGTCCGGGTCGGGCAAGTCGACGCTGGCGGCGCTGGCGGGGCGGCTGTGCGAACCGGACGAGGGCGAGGTGCTGCTCGACGGGCTGCCGGTGACCCGGTTGGCGCGCGGCGAGTTGCGACGGGGGGTCGCGTACGCGTTTCCGCGCCCGGTCCTGGTGGGCGCCGATCTGGCGGAGGCGCTGGCGTACGGCCGACCCGGGGCGGATCCGGAGGCGGTGACCGGGGCGGCCCGGATGGCCTACGCGGACGACTTCGTCCGCCGACTGCCGGCCGGCTACGCGACCCGGACCGACGGCTTGGCGCTGTCCGGCGGCGAGGTGCAACGGCTCGGCCTGGCACGTGCGTTGGTCCAGGACGCGCGGGTCCTGGTGCTGGACGACGCGACCAGTGGCCTGGACACGGTCACCGAACACCACATCCACGAGGCTTTCCGCACGGGCCTGGCCGACCGCACCCGAATCGTCGTCGCCCACCGCGCCACGGCAGCGGCCGACGCCGACTTCGTGGCCTGGCTCGAATCCGGCCGCATCAAGGCCCTCGGCCCACACACGGAACTGTGGAACGACCCGGCATACCGCGCGGTATTCACGAGGGAGGAGCGGACGTGACGGGGGCAACGGGGGATGGGGTCGAGGCCGAGCCCAAGGCGGAGACGAAGGCCGACACCCGAGCCGGCGCCGAGCGCGAGACATGGCCGGAGGCCGCGCCGGGGTCTTGGGCCGGGCCCGGGATCGGGGTCGGGGTCGGGGTCGCGGTCGGATCCGGGGCGGGTGACCGGGGCGGGGCCGACGTCACGACCGGGCCCGAGGCCGATGGCCCCGTGGCGACCGCCGGCGGGCACGGATCCCCGTCACGCGCCGCGATCAGCTCCTGGGAGGAGACCCGTACGGAGACCGCGCCGGGGCCATGGGCCCGGCCCGAGGTCGAGGTCGGATCCGGGACGGGTGACCGGGGCGGGGCCGACATCACGACCGGGCCCGAGGCCGGTGGCCCGGTGGCGACCACTGGCGGGCACGGGCCCCCGTCTTGGGCACCGATCAGATCCTGGGAGGAGACCCGGACAGGTGACCGGGCCGGCTCCTACTCCGCGATCGGGCGCGAGGTCGATGCCCCCGTGGCGACCGCCGGCGGGTCTCCACCTCGAGAGGCGATCGGGACCTGGGACGAGACAGGGACGCGGGCCTCGTCGGGGTCTTGGGCCGGGCCCGAGGTCGGAGTCGAGTCCCGGACGGGCGACCGGGTCGAGGTCGACATCACGACCGGGTCCGAGGCCGACGCCCCCGAGCCGACCGCCGGCGGGTCCCGGCCCCGGGACGCGATCGGGCCTTGGGGTGAGGGTTGGGTCGGGGGGCGAAGTGGTGAGTGGGCCTGGTGTTCGGCGGTGTCCGTGCACGCGACGCGGATGGTCGAACCACGCGCGAGCGCCCCGCGCCCGACGGCGAGTGCCGCCGACGACAGGACGGAATCCGGCGAACCGGCCGGGTCCGAAGGGGGAGGCCGGATGACGGACGACGATCACGACGGGCCGACGGGCCGCCGCCGACGGGTGGTGATCCCGGTCTGGGACCTGGGCGGCCTTCCCGCCGAGCCGGCCGAGCGCGCCACCGCTTCCGACGACGGCGACCGCGAGCCGCCTCGGGCCATGGAGACCCGATCCGCCCGCCGCCTGGTGGTGTGGTCGGGCACCGCGCCGGAGGTCGCCCAGACCCCGATCCCGGTAGACCCGGACGGATCACCCGACCGTCCGGGCCGCCGACGAGCGCCCCGCCCCGGCCGCCCACACCGCGCAGCGGCGCCGCGTCGGGACACCGACGAGGGGCCCGGGCCGGACGAGACACCGCCAACGCCGGCAAACGGAGGCGGGTGGCGGATCCTGCGCACCGGCCGACGACGTGAGGCGGCGGTACCGAAGCCGGGCGCCGACAACGCTCCGGCCACCTCGGAATCGAGCCCCGCCCCCACGTGGGCCGACGTACAGAACCCACCGAACAGACAGGCTCGGCGCCGGCTCCTGCACAGCGGCCGACTCCCGGGCCCGAGCCCGGCCCGGGAGTCGGCCACGGACGACTCGACACTCGACCCGACGCCGGCGGCCTCCACGCGTACCGACCCGGAAGACCCGCCCGGCCGCCCGCAGGCCGACGCCCGACCGGCGGCAGCGGTACCGGAGCCGCGCCACGAGGACGGCTCGGCCTCCGAAGCGCAGCCCACGCCGGCCGGCCCGGCGCAACGACCCGACGCGGGACGCCGCCGACGGATCCTGGGCACGGGCCGGCGGCGGGAATCGGTGGCTGCGGAGGAAGTCCCAGCGCCCGCCTCGAACTTGGATGCGCCCCCCACACAAGGCAACACGGCAGGAACACCCGACGCACGCCGGCACCGGGAACCGGCCGCGGGCGAGGAAGGCCCCGCATCCGCCCCGGACCCGGGCGGGGATTCCACCCGAGGGGACAGGGCAGGAACACCCGGCCCGGGCCGCAGGTGGCACAGGCCGCGCACGAGCCCGTGCCAAGAGCCGGCGGCAGCAGCAGCGGAGGAAGGTCCGGCACCCATCTCGGATCCGGGCGTGGACCCCACCCGAGGCGACACGGCGGGAACGCCCGACCCGGGCCGCAGGTGGCACAGGCCGCGCGCCGACCCGCACCGGGAACCGGCCGCAGGCGAGGAAGGCTCCGCATCCGCCCCGGACCCGGGCGGGGATCCCACCCGAGGGGACACGGTAGGGACGCCTACGGGCCGCCGTCGACGCATCTCGCGCACGGGGCCGCAGGGGGGTTCGGCGGAAGCTGTGGCGGCCGCTTCGGCCTCGGGTGCGGAGCCCACGCGCGGTGACGCGGCGCGGGAAGCCGGTGGAGACCGCCGGCGGCGTGCTTGGAGTGGCAAGGGGCAACAGGTGCCGGGCACGTTGGAGTTGGGTGCCGGCGGCGAGCCGGTGTCGGCGGTAGCTCCGGCGGTCGGTTCGGGAGACGCGGCCGAAAGGCAGCGGCGGATCCTGGGCATGGGTGGAGCGGACGGGCGGCGGCAGCGGGCGGAGGTGGGGCTTCCGGGCCACACGATCGGTTCGGAAACCCGCCCGGAGGAGGTTCGTCCGGGACGGCGTTGGCGGGTTCGGGGGTCGAAGCCGGCGGGCGACGTACCGGGCGGGGGGCCGCAACCTGCGGACTTGGTCGAGGCCGACCCCGCTGGTGGTGAGGTCGAGTCGGGCCTGGACCCCAACCACCCGCACCCGACCGACCGTCAAGTCGCCTCCCCGGGAGACGAGCCGGCGACCGGCTCGGCGCAGCCGCCGCTCCCGCCCGATGCCTCCGCGCGCAAACCCCGTCGGCATCGGCGCGTGGGCCCTGCCCCGGCCCCGGCCCCGGATCCGGCCCGCGCCGAAGACGGCGGCCGCCCGACACCCACCCGACGAAGCGGCGGCCGACGCCGCAAGCCGCGCAAACAATCGGTGCGCGGCATCCGAAACGCGCTTGCGCGCAACGCACTTCCCGAAGATCGACCCGCCGCACCGCCCGACGACGGCTCGGCTCCTTCCTCCCCGCCACCGGACGCCCCCCTCGCAGCGCCCCGGTCCGCAGCGGCCGGCGCTCTCGATCCGTCGAACGGCGTTCGCGACGAGGGGGCCGCGCAGCCGCTCGCCCTCCCCGCACCGCACCGACCGAACCGCCTGAACCGCCCGCACGAACCTTGGCGCCCATCCACCCCCAACGACCCCGCGTCGGCCGACCCCGCCGATGTCGGGCCCGACGACACGGCGGGCGACGACATGGCGGGCAACGACGGCCGGCCGGCCGAGCCCGGCGGCGACCGGCCGAGCCGGACCCAGGGCCCCGATCCGGCATCACAACATGATCCGAGCGAAGCGATCGGCGACACGGCGACGCCCCACGCGGTAACGCCCGACTCCGCCACGCCGCTCGCGGCACGGCCCGACACCGATGAGCCGCCGGCCGCCCGCGCCGAAGAGGCGGCGCCGACACCGCCCCCAGGCACGACCGCCCCCGAGCGCCGAAGGCGACACAGCGCCGGCCCCTACGGCGGCGGACTGCGCGCCGGGCGGGGGTTGTTGATGCAGGCGTTGCGGGAGCGGCGGGCGGCGTTGGGGCGGGTCCTGGGGTGGTCGGCGGCCGAGGGGGTGCCGGCGTTGTTGTCGGGGGCGCTGCTGGCCGCCGCGCTCGATCGTGGGTTCCTGGTCGGGCGGCTCGGCGTGGGGTTCGTACTCCTGGGCGTACTCGCGTTGGCGATGCTGATCCGGGCCGCCGCCACCTACGCGATGTTCCCGCATCTGGCGGACGTGGTGGAGCCCTTCCGGGACACCCTGGTCCGGCGGGTGGTGACCTCGGCGGTGCTCGACGCGACGTCGGGACGGCCGGACGCGGGCCGCGGCGCCGACGCGGCGGTGGCCCGGCTCACCGAGCAGGTGGAGAGTTGCCGCAATCTGACCGCCTCGCTGCTGCGCACGCTGCGCCAGCTCGGCGTGACCATCGTCGCCGCCCTGCTCGGACTCGCCCTCCTCGCCCCCGTGTTGCTCCCGCTCGTGCTGATCCCGCTCGCCCTCGCGACCTGGTTGTTCGTCCGCCTGCTGCCCCCACTGGCCAGGCGACGGCGCAAACTCGTACTCGCCGACGAGCGCATCGCGATCCGCACCGCCCACACCGTGGCCGGGCTCCGGGACGTGGTGGCCTGCGGTGCCCAGGAGCGGGTGGCCGCCGAGATCGGCGCCGCCGCCGACGCCCAGGCGCGCGCGACCAGGCTGCTCGCGCGCGCCTCGTCCGTACGCCTGCTCGTGGTCGCCCTGGGCGGCCAACTCCCGCTGTTGGCCGTGCTGATCGCGGCCCCGTGGCTGGTCCGCGAGGGCATGCTCAGTACCGGCGAGGTGGCGGGCGCCGCGCTCTATCTGGCCCAGCACCTGGAGCCCGCCGTACGCGCCGCGACCGCGACCGTGGGCGGCTGGTTGCTGGAACTCCTCGTGGTCGCAGGGCGGTTGGCCCAGGCAGGCGCGGCGGCCCCGGATCCGGCGGCTCCGGACCCGGCGACTCCCGGCGCGGCGGCCCCGAACACGACAGGCCCCACCCGGATCCCGTCACCCGCCACCGCCCCCGGCCCCCTCGTCCTCGACCGCGTCACCTTCGCCTACGGCCCCTTCGCCGAACCGGTGGTCCGCGACCTGTCGATGACCCTCGACGCCGGTTCGCACCTGGCCGTCGTCGGCCCCAGCGGGATCGGCAAATCCACCCTCGCGGCGCTGCTCGCCGGCCTGCTGACGCCCGATCAGGGCACCGTGTCACTGGCCGGCCGCCCCCTTGCCGCGCATCCGGAGGCCACGCTTCGGAATACGATCGCGGTGGTCCCGCAGGAGGCGTACGTCTTCGCCGGCTCCGTCCACGAGAACCTGAGCTACCTCGACCCCGACGTCTCCCGGGCCGACCTGGACCGCGCGGTGCGTCTGGTCGGTGCCGCCGAACTGGTCGCCCGGCTCGGCGGCTACGAGGCCCACCTCGCCGACCCTGGCACATTGTCGGCAGGCGAGCGCCAACTGATCGCGCTGGCGCGGACGTACCTCTCCCCCGCCCGCTTCGTCATCCTCGACGAGGCCACCTGCCACCTGGATCCGCCCGCCGAGGCGCTGGCCGAGGCCGCGTTCGCGACGCGCGCGGGCGCCCTGGTGGTGATCGCGCACCGGATCGACTCGGCCCGCCGCGCGGACCGCGTCCTGCTCATGGACGGCAACCGGCCGATCCCGGGCACCCACCACGAACTGCTTGCCCGCGCACCGCTGTACCGCGACCTGGTCGGCGCGTGGGAGCACCGACCCGCCGACGCCGGCGGCTGGTTCGAGAAGCCGACCAGGATCGCGGAGGGCGCACCGCGCCGGACCTGACCCAGGGTCAGCCCGCGTACCCGTCGAGGATCTCCTTGAAGCCGTACGGCACATGCGGCCCGAAGAACAACTGCTCCACCACACCGACCCCGACCCGGCCCGCGCCGGTCAGTTCGGTCACCCGAATCACCTGCTGCTGGTGCTGGCGGTCGAACCGGAGCGGGTCCACCTTGTCCAGCTCCCAGCTCTCGTAGCCGACCTTCAGCTCGCCCTGCCAGACGCCGTGCCCCCACTCCGGGTGCAGATAGCCGAGCCCGGCGAGCAGTCCGCGCGCGCCGATCGGCTCGATCCGGTATGCGAACGGCTCCCCGTTCTCGTCCGTCATGTGGAACTCGCCGCCCTCGATCCGCCGCGTGCCCGGAACCCATGTGAGCGCGTGCCGATGCGGCGTCAGCTTGGCGAACGCGGGCTCGTCCTCGGGCAGCGGTACGGCGGCCGGGTCCGGGGCCGCGCCCAGCGGCGTGGCCGCCACCCGCTTGCCGTCCACGTGGTACATCCGCCCGTCCGCGCGCTCGAACGAGGCCCACAGGCTGACCTCGTCGGCCCAGTGGATCGGCGTCCACAACCACAACATCGGGTTGAACGGCTTGGGCGCGCCCTCCTCGCGCTCGCCGACCGGGCGTACGCCCCACGAGCGGTCGCGGGTGCCGAGCGTGGTCGCCGGGTCGATCTCGAGGACCCGGCCGCCGGGCAGCGTGATGGTGCCCGACCAGACGCCGAGCTGGGTCAGCCTGGTCGAGTCCATGATCACGTGGTGGCCGTTGCGGGTGGTGGTGCGCTCCTCCTCGATCGCCGCGGCGCGGGCGGTGAACGTCAGATCACAGCCGAGGCCGTGTTCGTTCGGCTCGACGTACAGGCGCAGCACCTTCAGCGGTGTGCGTACCTCGATGCCGATCGGTCCGACGGTGAGGTCGAATCGGTCCAGCGGCGCCCGCCGGGACGCGTGCAGGCTGTGCTGGACACCGTCGATCCCGATCGTGAAGTGCGCGTCGGCGACGAACCGGTTCGGGTACAGGCCGTGCGAGGCGGCGAAGTAGAACCCGCCGTCGCGGTCGTAGCCGTTGAACCAGTAGCGGTCGTAGGCGTTGCGGTCCGAGGTGGCGGGTGTGGCCACCGGCTCGGGCGTCTGGTGGATCGGGAAGTCGTCGGCGGAGGTCAGCACGGGGAACCCCTTCTCGGTGCGGCCCGAGAGGCGACCCTCGCGGCACGACACGTGTCAACGGTGCGGGCGAAAGGCGGGGCCGGAGGTGATCGCGCCACCTCCGGCCCCGCGCTTCGGAGTCAGCGCGGGTCGCGCTTGAGGAACAGCAGGTCGTCCGCGGTGTAGCCGGCGCCGAGCTTGCGGTCGGCGTAGTGCGCGGAGAGCACCTGGTCCAGCTCCTCCGGCGTGAAGGTGGCCTGCTTGGAGTCGAACTTGGCCTGGAGGGTGGGGCGTTCGATCACCGCGACGAAGCCGCCGTGCACCACGAACGCCTGCCCGGTGACCTGTTCGGCGGCCGGGCTGGCCAGGTACGCGACCAGCGGCGCGACGTGCTCGGGCGCCAGCGGGTCCAGCTCGCCCTCGGCCAGCGCGCCCGCGCTCTCCCCGAACACGTGCGTGGTCATGCTCGTCCGCGCGCGCGGGCAGATCACGTTGGCCCGTACGCCGTACTTGACCAGCGCGTTGGCGGTGGACATGGTCAGGCCGACGATCGCCGACTTGGCGGCGGCGTAGTTCGGCTGCCCGGCCGAACCGGCCAGCCACGCCTCGGACGCGGTGTTGATCACCCGCGCGTACACCGCGCCGCCGGTCGCCTTGGACTTCTCCCGCCAGTACTTCGAGGCGTGGTGGGTGGTGTTGAAGTGGCCCTTGGCGTGCACCGCCAGGACCGAGTCCCACTCCTGCTCCGTCATCGAGAAGATCATCCGGTCGCGCAGGATGCCCGCGTTGTTGACCACGATGTCGATCGAGCCGAAGGTGTCGATCGCGAGCTGTATCAGCTTGCCGGCCGCGTCGAAGTCGGAGACGTCGCCGCGGTGCGCGGCCGCCTTGCCGCCGGCCGCGACGATCTCGGCGACGACGTCGTCGGCGGGGTTGGGGCTGCCTTCGGGGGCGAAGTCGTTGATCACGACGGCCGCGCCCTGCTTCGCGAGTTCGAGGGCTTCGGCGCGGCCGAGGCCACGACCGGCGCCGGTGACTACGGCGACCTTGCCATCCAGCGACGTGGTCATGCGGATTCTCCCGTGGGGTCGGTGGCTTTGCTGCGGTCGCGTGTGGGTTGGCTCGGGCATTGGTCTGCCCACCCGCCCACCCGGTGTCTCGGGTGGGCGGGTTGCGGATTACGGCGCCGCTTGGTGTGGGCTTGTGGGTGCTGCGGGGTGCTGCCGAGTGCTTTCGGTGCGCTTCGTCAGAGGGTGACGATGGTGCGGATCGACTCGCCGCTCTTCATCAGGTCGAACGCGTCGTTGATGTCGGCGAGGGTGAGGCGGTGGGTGATCATCGCCTCCAGGTCGAGCCGGCCGGCGCGCCACAACTTGGTGATCCGCTCGTACTCGGAGACGATGTCGCCGCCGCCGTAGATGCTGCCGATGATGCGCTTCTGGTCGAAGAACAGCTCGAACATGTTGAACGAGACGTTGTCGTCCATCGCGCCCGCGCCGACGATGATCACGTCGCCGCCGCGGCGGGTGAGCTCGTACGCGCTGCGGGCGGTGAACGACTTGCCGACCACCTCGAAGACGTAGTCGAAGCCCTGGCCGGCGGTCAGGTCGCGCTTGGCGTCCGCGGCCTGGTCCGGGGTGATCGCGTGCGTGGCGCCGAACTTCTTCGCCCACACGTGCTTGGACTCGGCCGGGTCGATCGCCACGATGTCGGCGGCGCCGGCCGCGCGAAGCCCCTGGATCACCGCGATGCCCACGCCGCCGGCGCCGATCACCGCGCAGGACGCGCCCGGCTGGATGCGCGCGCTGTTGAACACCGCGCCGACGCCGGTGGTGACACCGCAGCCGATCAGCGCCGCGATCTCGTAGGGCACGTCGTCGGCGACCTTGACCGCGCACGGCGCGGCGACGACGACCTCCTCGGCGAAGGTGCCGGTGCCGGTGAAGCCGTACGACGGGGTGCCGCCGAAGGTGAAGTTCTGGTTGCCGGCGTTCATGAACCCGGCCAGGCACAGGTTGGACTGGCCGCCGCGGCAGTAGTTGCAGGCGCCACACGGCGGCGCCCAGCAGATGATGACGCGGTCGCCGACCGCGACGCTGCTCACGCCGTCGCCGACCTCGACCACCTCGCCGGCGCCCTCGTGGCCGGGTACGAACGGCGCGGGCTGGGGCAGGACCCCGGTCATCGCGGACAGGTCCGAGTGGCACACGCCGGTCGCGTGCAGCTTGACCCGCACGCGCCCCGGGCCCATGCCCACCGCCTCGACGTCGTCGCGAACGTCGAGCTTGTCCTGGCCGGTCTCGTGCAGAACCGCTGCGCGCATGGGGGCTCCTCGTCTTTCCTGCACCAATACTTGGCTCGGTCAAGAACTATAACGTGTTCCTGTTTTGACTCAAGACCAATGACACGGTCAAGGTATCCGCCCCCGCTGCGGGACGAAAGGCATGCAGCTCCCCCAACGAAACCTCACCCCTGTACGTCACATCACATGGCGGTCGGGGGGCGGAACGAATGGGGGCTCGGATGGCAGGCACGTCGAAGGACGGCGACGCCGACGGTACGGCGTTGGCCCGGCTGTTGGCCGCACGCGGGACGGTACTCAAGGGCTACGCGTACCTGCTGTGCGGCGACGCGTCGCTCGCGGAGGACCTCGTCCAGGAGGCGCTGGTGCGGGCACTGGGCACCCGACGGGCCCGGTCGGTGGAGCATCTGGAGTCCTACGTCCGCAAGGCGATCCTGAACCTGGTGATGGACGGCACACGCCGGCGCACCCGCTGGTTGCGGGTCCGACCGCTGTTCGTGATGCCGACGGAGCCCACCGGGGACGAGGGTTCCAACGCCGCGGTGCGGCTCACCGTTCGCGACGCGCTCCTCGGCCTGTCCCCGCGGCAACGCGCGTGCGTGGTCCTTCGCTACTACGACGACCGCTCGGTAACCCAAATCGCCGAGGAGTTGGGGTGCGGCGAGGGCACGGTCAAGCGCCATCTGCACGACGCCAGGAGGACACTCGCGGACCTGCTCCGCGAGCTTGACACGACAGTGGAGAAGGTGGGTCATGGAGCCTGAGGAAGCACGCATCACCGACGCCCTGCACGAGTTCGCCGCCGGCGCCGGCCCGTTGGAGTTGCGCGCGGACGACCTGGCGCGGGCGGGTCGACGCAGGGTGCGGCGGCGGCGCGCCGCGATCACGACGGCGGCGACCCTGACGGTTTGCGCGGTGGTGGGGACGACGGTGGCGGTGGGTGGTGGGACGAGCGGAAACGAACGCCCGGCGGCCTCGGCGCCGCCGGACATCGTGCGCGGACCACTGAACTTCGAATGCGGGAAACCGCTACCGGTGCGGCCGGTGTCGGCGCTGCCGGGAACTTCGCTGCGGATCGTATCGGTGGAGGAGAATCCGCCCCAGCGAACGGCGCCGCAGGTCGCGTACGAGATCCGAAGCGCGTCGCCACCGAATCTCGGGCCGGCCCACGTCGACGGGCGCGCGCTGATCCTGCGCGACGGAATCATTGTGGGTGGGCCCTTCGTCCCGTCGCCACCCGAATCGCCGATGCGCGCGTTCTCCACGAAGTCCTTCGGCCCGATCACGAATATGCCGGGACGAGCACTGCAAATCACCGAGGGCTTGCCGGCGACGCTGTGCGGCACGACGACCTGGTCCGCGATCCGCGCGGACCCGGCGCCATACCGGATCGCCGTCGTGAGCACCGCCTACGGCGAGCCCGGGCAGCCGGCACCGGACAGTCCGCTGCTGATCGCCGAGACCGGACTCGGGGGGCGCTGACCCCGCCCGGACGACAGCGGGTCGGGCACGGGCACGAGGCGGAGGCGATCCGCCTCGTGCCCGTGGCGCGCCGTCAGGCGCTGTACTCCACCACCGTGTCGGACAGCACGATCGCCTCGTCGCGCTCGACGGCGCAGGTGTTGATCAGCAGCTTGCCGTCCTCCTCCCAGACCCGCACCCGCATCGTCTCGCCGGGGAAGAAGATGCCGGCGAACTTGGTGCGGTAGCGCTTGACCCGCGAGACGTCGCCGCCCAGGACGTTGTCCACGACGGCCTTCAGGGTCAGCCCGTACGAGCACAGGCCGTGCAGGATCGGGGTGTCGAAGCCGGCCGCCTTGGCGAAGTCCGGGTCCGCGTGCAGCGGGTTCCAGTCGCCGGACAGGCGGTACAGGAGCGCCTGGTCGGCGCTGGTGGCCACATCGATCGTGTGGTCGGCCGGGCGCTCCGGTACGTCGATCTTCGTCGCCGGCCCGCGCTCGCCGCCGAAGCCGCCCTCGCCCCGGACGAAGATCTCGGCGCGGGAGTCGTACAGCTTGGTGCCGTCCTCGAGTTCGGCCGACGATTCGAGCACGATCACCGCGGCCTTGCCCTTGTCGAACACGTCGGCCACCCGGCTGGTCGCCTTGACGCCCTTGGCCTTGGCCGGCAGCGGATTGTGCACCACGATCTCCTGGCCGCCGTGCAGCACCGCGCGCAGGTTGATGTCGATGCCGGGCAGCGAGGAGAGGCTGCCGCCCACCTTGGTGCCGGCCACGGTCGCGAACGTGGGCAGCACGTGCAGGTTCTTCTCGTACGTGTAGCGCAACTCGTCCGCGCCGGTGGCGGGCGTGCCCGCGCCCAGGCCCAGGTGGTAGAGGATCACGTCCTTGTTCGACCAGGCGATCTCACCCGTGCGGGGCTCTGCTCCGGTGGCCTTCGCGGCGTCGATCGGCATGGTGTCTCCTCTGGTGTGGCTGTGATGGTGACCGGTGACTCGGGACTGCCGTGGCGCCGCCCCCGGGCCGCGCCACCCGCCCAAAACTAGAACTCGTTCTTTTTACATGCAATGATCGGCCATTCGCCCGGCTGCGGCCGGGATCACGTCACCCCGGGAGCCGTCATGACCGCCGCCGCCCCCGAAGCCGCGGACGCCGCCGCCGAGCCGCCGCCCGTACCGGCCGACGTACTGCGCGAATTGCGCCTGACCTGGACGCCGCGCCCGGACCCCGACAGCGCGGGCCGCGCGGCCCGACACCGCCTGGCCGAGGCGACCCGCCGCCTGATCGAGGCGGTGAAGACGGTCGACCCGCACGACGCCGAGGCCATGCTCGAAAGCGTAGCTGACGATGTATCAGATTTGGCGGATCGCATCGCCGCATTGACCCGTGTGGGCGAGCGCACACCGACCTCGCGCGACCTGGCCCTGCACGAGCGCAGCCCGTTCATCGGCGCCGCGAACCCGATCGCCCCGCCGATGTCGATCACCGGCGACGGTCCGCTGGTGCGCGCGCACGCGACGTTCGGCGCCGCGTTCGAGGGCCCCAACGGGCGGGTGCACGGCGGCATCGTGGCGGCGGCGTTCGACGAGGTGATGGGCTGCGCCCAGTCCGGCGCGGGGGCGCTCGGGATGACCGTGTCGCTGACCGTGCGGATGCGGCGGGCGACGCCGCTGTATACGCGGATCGACTACGAGGCGGGCGTCACCCGGGTCGAGGGCCGCAAGGCGTGGGTCACCGCGCGCTCGTACGCCGGGGGCGAACTGGTGGCGGACGCGGAGGCGTTGTTCATCCGGGCGGCGCGGGCCTGAGGCGGGGCGAGGCGGGGCGGGCCGATCACGCGAGACGACGTCGGGGGCGTACACCTCGTACGCCCCCGACGCCCCGCTCATCCGATCCTGATCCCGCCGTCGGCCCGGTCGCCCGCGCGCCCGGTCGCCGTGGGCGGGGCTACTTGAGCGCGATCCGGTCGAACAGGATCAGGCCGTCCTCGAACAGCGACAGGCCGTCGATCTTGGCGCTCTTCCCCTGGACCGCCGCGGCGAAGGACTTCTCGTAGGCGAAGAACGGGACATCCTTGACGATCTCGGCCTGCACCGTCTGGTACGCGGCCTTGCGCACCGCCGGGTCGTCACTGTTGCGGGCGTCGTCGAGCGCCTTGTCCACCGCGGGGTTGTTCCACTTGGTGCGGTTCTCCGGACCCTTCGAGTGGGTGAAGTTGTAGAGCACCGGCTCCGGTTCGTCGAAGGTGATCACGAACTCCGAGGCCTGGAAGTCGTTGTTGATCATCACCTTTTGGATGTAGGCCGCTCCCTCGAGGAATTCGGTCTTCATCGTGATGTTCTTCATGTTGCCGATCTGGGTGAGCCAGTACTCGGCGGTCAGTCGCGCGCTGGCGCTGCTGTTGGTGGTGTACGTGAAGTTCAACGACTTGCCCTCGGCGGCCAGTTCGTCGAGCAGCTTCTGCGCCTCGACCCGGTTGTTGGTCGCGTACACGGCCTCCTGGTTCGCGAACGGCGACGCGGGCTGGAACAGGCCCTTGAGGGTCTGGCCCGGCGAGCCCTGGATCGTCTGGTTGCGGTCGTCCGGGTTCATGATCAACGCGAACGCACGGCGGGCGCGCGGGTCGTTGAACGGCGGCTTGGACGTGTCGAACATGGTCATGAAGCCGCCGCTCTTGGGGTCGAGCGTGACCGTCATGCCGTCCTTGCGGGCCTGTTCGGTGGACGGGAAGTGCGCGGTGGTCATCAGCTGGGCCTGGCCCGAGGACAGCGCGGCCAGCCGCTGCTTCTGGTCCATCACCGGCTTGAAGATCAATTCCTTGAGCGCGGGCTTGCCCTGGCCCCAGTACGAGTTGTTGCGCTCCAGCGTGAGCTGCGAGTCGCGCATCCACGTCTTGAGCTTGAACGGGCCCGCGCCGACCGGCTTTTGCGCGAACAACTTCGGGTCGGAGCGGATCGCCGTGGGCGATCCGATGAACGCGAGGTTGTGCGCCACGACGAGGTCGAAGTGGGCGTTCGGCGCGGGCAGCGTGACCTTGACGGTCAGCCCGTCGACCGCCTCGAACTTCATCCCCTTGACGGCGGTGAACTGTACCGACCGGTTCGCGGGATCGGCGTGCCGCTCCCAGTTGAACTTGACCGCCTCGGCATCCAAGGCGGTGCCGTCGGAGAACTTCACGTTCGGCTTGAGCTTGATCGTCCACACCGAGTTGCCCTCGGCGGCGGTCGCGCTCTCCGCGATCTGCGGTTCGGCCTTGCCGGTCTTGGGGTTGATCCAGAAGAGCATGTCGAACACGGCCGCGGCCTGGTTGCCGCCGGTCAGGGAGGACACCGTGGTCATGACCGGGTCGATGCCCTTGGCCTCCTGGGTGATGAGCACCGTCATCGAGCCGGAGGCTCCGCTGCCGGCGTCGTCGTCGCCGCCGCAGGCGGTGGCGCCGAGCGTCAGGCCGACGAGTCCCGCAACCACGCCGGATCGGCGCAGCAGGCGGGTTGAGAAGGGTGTGGAGTTCACGGTTCGCACGGGACGCTCCTGCGTTCGGGAAGCACAAGGCACGCCGTCCCGGGAGCGGGGTGGCGTCGTTTTCCTTGATCCAGACGTGGATGTACGGCCACGGTAAGGAGAAATCTGACGGGCCGTCAAATAACAATTCGGCACCGTCCGTGACGGTACCGCACCCCCAATCCCCAATTTCCACCACCCGATGTGACGCTCCGTCAGCAATCATGGACCCTGGGCCCGGAGCACAATCCACCCAGGCCACGGACCGGACAAGACCCGCGATTGAACGCCTTCCGGACCGTCGGCCTGCCCAGCCCTCGACGAATACCCCACCCGGATCCCGGACGCGGCCCAATCCCCAAAGTCGGCACTCGACTTCCTGGCGCTCGATCGCCGAAGCCCACCCAACCATCACCACCGGCAACCCAGGACAGGCACCCACATCGCCCCGGCCCTGAGCCCTCGAAAACAACGCGCCGCACAGCGGCGGCGCGCGACGAACACGGGCGCGGGCGCGGGGCTCGCCGCACGGGCGGAACACCCCGGGCACAGGCGGGACGCTCGCCACACAGGCAGGACGGCCCGGGCGCGGGCGCGGTGGCTCGCCACACGGGCAGGGCGACCCCGGGCGCGGGACGCGATGGCTCGCCACACGGGCGGAACACCAGTCGGAACGGCCCGGGCGCGGGGCGGGATGGTCCGAGCACGGGCGGAACGACCGGGGCACCCAGCGGGACGGCCCGGACACCGGTCGGGGCGGCCCCGGACGCCTGACGCGACGGCGGCAACGCGATCCACATCGGCACCCCTTGCGACCCGTGCCGCGCCGACGCCATGAAGCAGGTCGGCGGCCGGACCGCGAGCTCGAAGGTCAACCGAGATCCGCACCGCGGACGGAAGTCGGGGAGAGCGCGGCACCAAACGCCGACACAGGGGGGCGCGACGCCGGAGCGGCAACGCCCACAAGGCACAATGCCGAGTCGCAACGACGAATACCGATTCGACGAACAAGGCCGAACCCGAACGGGACCGGCACGGCGCCACTACGTTGTGCCGATGCACATATCGAAGCGTGGTACGGCGTGGCCCGTGCTGGCGGTGGCCCTGCTCGTGGCCGGATGCGGCTCGGGCGACTCCGATGGCTCGTCCGCCGCCCGAAGTACCGCGGTGTCGTCCACCGGCTCATCAGGCGGTGGGGCGCCGGGCGCGACCTCGTCTCCCACGGCGCAGTCCCGCCCGCCGACGCTGCCGGGTGGCGGCGTCCTCGTGACCGACGCGCCGCCGTTGCCGCAGACCCGCTCGGCGGCGCCCACCACGCAGGCACCGGGTGCGCCCTACGCCACGGTCACCACCTGGGTGACGGCAATGCGCGACGCCGACGCGGGCGCGCCCCAGCGTCCGGACCTCGATTCCTACCGGGGGGCGTTCAACTTCCTCTTGACCCGTTGCCGGGAAAAGCCCGAGGAGATCAAGGCGTACGTCATGAGGATCGCGCCGGCCTCCACCCAGGACGCCGAGGGCAAGCACTACTGGACGCTCACGGCGCTCGGCGCCATGCATGCGCCCACGACCGGGAACCAGTGCGTGCAGGTCAGCGGATAGCCGTCACGACGCGCGCACCGGCGCGCTCCACAAGACCGGCCCACGCCGCCGGGTGCACGGCGAGCACCGGGGAGTCGACGACCTTGCTGTCCCTCACCCCGACAACGGCTCCCAGAACCGCGACCTCGACGCAGTTCTCTCCCCCGCTGTAGCTGCTGGTCGTCCATCCCCCGCGAGCTTCCATGCCGTCTCCAGTTCCGCGAGCCTCTGCGCAACGAGTTGCATCGAGTCGTCCGCACCAAGCGCTGCTGCCTGAAGTCGATCGTAAGCGAACGAATACGCGGCGATACAGGCCGGCCGTGAAGTCCACGAAGCCCCTGTCAGAGCCTCCGTATACACGACTCGCCTGTCTCCGAAGTCGAACAGCGTGAACGGCCCCGCCATGCCAGGGTGTCCGCCGGCGTTAAGGGGCAGCACTTGAAGTTGCACATGAGGCAAGGTGGACACCGTGATGAGCAAGTGGGCAAGTTGGGCACGCAGCACCGCGTCGTCACCAAGGGGCCGATGCAAGACGGGTTCGTCGATCAGGAACAACAGCATGCGCGATCCGTCGGGGAGCGCTTGGAGGTTGGCGAGTCGCCCGGTGCGCTTTCGTGCCCGCCGAATCACCTCGTCCTCGGGAAGCGCAGGCAGGTAGGCGCGGATCGCTGCGACCGCATATTCGTAGATTTGGAGAGGCCCAGGGATCAAGCTGGATTCGTAGGCGCGGGTGACGACTGCCCGCTGCTCCGCTTGAACGAGTCGATCGATGCGGGCGCCGGAACCCTCACTCGGGTCGGTGCGCCACCATCCGGACTGCTCGCCTTCGTGCAAGCCCTCGATGATGTCGATGACTTGAGCACTTGCGATCTCCTCCTCGAACCGCCGCGAGCCGACCGGCGGCGCGAAACCGAGCATGGTGAGTGGCAACCCGAACAGCGCCTCCAGGACTGTCTGGTAGTCACTCGACGGCCAAGGAGGCTCCGCACTCTCCCAACGCCGAACCTGACGCACACTGACGCCGATCCGGAGCCCGCATTCAGCCGCCATGCATTCGAACGCGTCAGCCAACCGCTGCTGCGAATGCCATCCGCGTTGGTGCCGCGCGGCAACGAACGCCGGGTTGCCCGGCTCGATCGAACGTTTCACGACACCCCCAGGATGGTCACCGATACACACGCTAACGACCTCGATCGACGCATTTGGCCGATTCATGATTGTTCACCGGTGGCGAATGGTGGCGCTCGGGTGGCGATGGCAACTCGACGGCGCCCCCCGAAAGTCGGCCGACCACCTCGACCCGTCAAGGCCGGAGGCCCTTGAGGGTCAAGTCCACCAGGCTGTCGGCGTATTCGGGGGTCAGGGGGCCGCTGCGGAGTAGCCAGCGTTGGTACAGGGGGGCATAGAGGAGTTCCAGAGCCAGGTCGAGATCCAGGTCGGGAGCGAGTTGGCCGGCGCGTTGGGCGCTGCGTAGGCGCTCCTTCTTGGCCTCGTCCACGGGGGCGGCCATCTTTTCGTGGTAAAGCCTGGCCAGCTTGGGATCGTTGATGATCTCGGCGTTGAGGGCGCGGATCGGGCCTTCGAAGGCGGGGTCGGCGAACTCCGCGACGGTCTCGCGCATCAGGTATTTGAGGTCCGTCTCGAGATCCCCCGAGTCGGGCAGCACGATGCCCTCCCCCGGGTCGCTCAGGGCAAGGAATGCCTCGAAGACGACCTCCCCCTTCGAGCCCCACCAGCGGTAGATGGTCTGCTTGCCGACGCCCGCCCGCGCGGCGATCGCCTCGATGGAGAGCTTGGCGAAGCCCAGTTCGGAGACGAGTTCGCGGGCGGCGGTCAGGATCGCCCGACGGGACTGTTCGCTGCGTCGGGACGGATTCGGCCTGCCGGCGGATCCACCCTCGGCACGCGCACCCTCCGCGCTGCGGTCACTGCTGTCGTCGATGGTCATGCACCCACTGTACCGCATGAACGAGACGATACGTCTCGTCTTGACAAAAGCCTGTCGATTCGCACATGCTTCACGAAGTCCGAGCGAGACGATACGTCTCGTCTTGACATTCCAGCACCGAAGATGCATGCTTCAACGAAAGAAAGCGAGACGCAACGTCTCGTCTCGCGAATCAAGGAGTTGTCACCCATGTTCCGCACCCGGCTCTCCCTCTCCGTCGCACCCTTCGCCCACCAGGTCACCGACGCGTTCTCGGTCCTCGACATGCGGACCACGGGTGCCCCGGCTCCAAGACTCACCACCGAGGTCGCGGCGAGTCCCACCGAGGCCGCCCGGCCGATCGTGCCGCCTCGGCCGCAGCTTCGGCGCGCTCGGCGCGTCGGCGTCCCCCAGCCCCCTCAGTCCGGTCGTCGCGCGGCGACCTCGTCCGGCTACCGACCCAGGTGAACCCGATGACGACAACCACAACATCCACACCGCCCGCCCAGGCCGACCCCACCGACCCCAGCCACCTGGAAGAGAGCACGCACATGACCACCACCGCGCCTACTGCCGCCACAGCCACAGCCACAGCCACCCAAGCAACCACCGCCGCCGTCCCCCGAGACCCCCGCGTCTGGTTCATCACCGGTGCCTCTCGTGGCCTGGGCCGTGCCTTCGCCGAGGCAGCGCTGGTCGCCGGTGACCGGGTCGTCGGGGCCGCGCGGGATGTCACTCCGCTGGCCGACCTGGTCGCCGCGCACGAGGATCGCTTGCGGCTTCTGACCCTCGACGTCACCGACCGCGACGCGGTGTTCCGCGGCGTGGCGCGAGCCGTGGCGGCCTTCGGGCGAATCGACATCGTCGTCAACAACGCGGGGGCCAGCCTGATCGGCATGGTCGAGGAGGTGACGGAGGCCCAGGTCCGGGCCCACTTCGACGTCAACTTCTTCGGCGCCCTGTGGGTCGGCCAGGCCGTACTCCCCCATCTCCGCGACCAGGGCTCGGGCCACATCGTGCAGATCAGCTCGATGGGCTCGGCCGTGGGCTTCGCCGCCACCGGTCTCTACAGCGCGAGCAAGGGCGCCCTCGACAACATGTCCGGTGCGCTGGCCATGGAGGCGGCGGGCTTCGGCGTGAAGGTAACCCTGGTCCAACCCGGTGGCTACGAAACCACGTTGTTCACCCAGGGCCTGACCATGACGACCGAGAACGAGGTGTACGCGCCGCTGCGCGCCGAACTGGCGGAAATGTGGGGGGAGTCGAAGGATGCCGACCCGGCGAAGGCGGCCGCCCTGTTGCTGCGCATCGTCGATATGCCCGAGCCGCCGCGTCGGATCATCCTGGGCGGCGCGGCCTACGACATGATCGCCGAGCTCGACCGGGCCCGCCGGGAGGAGGTGGCCCGGTGGGAGGAGCTGAGTCGCGAGGGCGACTGATGTCTCGGATCGGCCGCCTGCGCGGCGGCTGCTGGTCCACCTCTTCGGAATTGGCTCCTGACGGCAGGCCACTCGGCCAGTACGGTCGGCACCATGGGTGCAGAACGTCGCGGTTTGCTGTTGGGCATGGCGGCCTACGTCATGTGGGGCCTGTTCCCCCTCTTCTGGCCACATCTGAAGCCTGCGGGCCCGGTCGAGATCCTGGCCCACCGGATGGCCTGGTCGCTGCTGTGCATGCTGGTCCTGCTCGCGGTGCTCCGGCAGTGGTCGTGGATCCGCGAGTTGGCCCGCACCCCGGGCAAGCTGATCACCGTGACCGTGGCTGCCGTGATGATCTCGATCAACTGGGGCACGTACATCTACGGCGTCAACCACGACCAGGTCGTGGAGACCTCGCTGGGCTACTTCATCACGCCGCTGGTACTGATCGGCATCGGTGTCGTGGTCCTCGGCGAGCGCCTGCGCAGGATTCAGTGGGCCGCGGTGGCGCTGGGGGTCGCCGCGGTGGTGGTCCTGATCGTGGCCTACGGCCGGGTCCCGTGGATCGCGCTCACGTTGGCCGCGTCGTTCGCCACCTACGGCTACGTCAAGAAGCGGATGAAACTCCCCGCGACCCACTCGCTCGCGGTCGAGACGGCGGTGATGTTCCTGCCCGCGCTCGGCTACCTGACCTGGTTGGCCTGGACCGGCGAGGGCACGTACGGGCACGAAGGGGCACCGCAGGCGCTGATGCTGATGGGCGCGGGCGTGATCACCGTGATCCCGCTGCTGTGCTTCGCGGTGGCGGCCAACTCGGTGCCGCTCAGTTCGATCGGCATGCTGCAATACCTGGCTCCGATCATCCAGTTCGGGATCGGCGTGGCGGTCAACCACGAGCCCATGCCGGCGGCCCGGTGGGCGGGGTTCGGTCTGGTGTGGATCGCACTCGTGGTGCTCACGTTCGATGCGATCCGCCAGTCCAGGCGCGAGCGGGTCGCCGTTCTGCCCACCGCGCGGGCGGCCGAGGCCCCGGCCGCCGTCGAGCCCCGGGATCTGCCGGTCTCGGCCGCACCGGAGCGGGAGGCGGCCTCGTGAGCGTCGAACAGTTGCGGCTGGCCGTCTATCGGGGCTTCGCCGACACCGGGCGGGCGCCCTCCGACGCGGAATTGGCGGCGACGCTGGGCGTGTCGGAGCCGACCGTGCGTGCGGGGTTGCGGGCCCTGCACGAACAGCGGCACATCGTGCTGCGCGACGACGCGATCGTGATGGCGCATCCGTTCAGCGCGGTGCCGTTGGGCTTCTCGGTGATGGGGCGGCACACGCTGTGGTGGGGCGGCTGCGCATGGGATTCCTTCGCCGTGCCGCACCTGGTGGGCGAGGAGGTGCTGGTCGCGACCCGATGTCCGGGGTGCGAGGGGGCACTGGCCTGGAACGTGGGCATCGACGAGCCGCCGAAGGGCGACGAGGTGGCGCACTTCCTAGTCCCGATCACGATGTTGTGGGACGACGTGGTGCACGCGTGTGGCAACCAGCGGCTGTTCTGCGACGAGGGCTGCGTGGATCACTGGCTCGCCCGCACCGGCCAGACCCGGGGCTACGTCCTCGACCTCACCAAGCTGTGGCGCCTGGCCGAACACTGGTACGAGGGCCGCATGCACCGAGGCTACGAACGCCGAGACCCGGCGTCGGCAGCCACATACTTCACCTCGGTGGGCCTCCAGGGCCGGTTCTGGGGCCTGTGACACCTACGCACACCGGACCACCCTCGCGGCCGAGGCCGAAAACCCGAGGGCCGGCGAGCAGCCGGGGTACGGCCGATGGTCAGTTGTCGGCCACCGCGAGCGTGACGCCGAAGCCGGCGATGACCGTACCGGTCGACGCATCGAGCGCACGCCGAAAACGCGGCCGGCGCAGCCTCGCGCGCAGGCTGTTCGCGCCGAGGATGATCGCCGCGAACCACACCATGCCCTCGATGTCGTGGACGAGGGCGAGCAGTATCCCGAAGGCCAGATGCGGGGCACCGGAGGGAATGAACTGCGGGATCATCGCCATATAGAAAACGCCGACCTTCGGATTGGTCAACGACGTGAGCACGCCGCGCCCCCACGCCGACCACAACCCGGGGGCGGCCTTGCCACCGACCGCCGAGGTGGCCTCGACGTCGACGTCGACCTCGGTATAGCGATTCGCCCACGCAGCCCGCAGCAATCCGTAAGCAAGCCAAAGCAGGTAGCAGGCACCGACGACGCGCAGACTCGTATACGCAACCTGAGATGTGGTCAGCACCGCAGAAACACCGGCCGCCGCAGCCGCACCCCAAACCAACGTCCCGGACCCTATGCCAAGCGCGGTCGCGAACCCGTGCCGATTCCCCCGAACCAGCGCCGCCCGCAACACAATCGCGGTATCCGGCCCCGGCACAACCGTCAACAGCCCCGCAACCAGGGCAAACGAAGCAAGGTGCGAGAGAGCATCCATGAAGTCATGCTGCCGGCGCCGGAAGCTGACGCATAGTCGGATCGGGTTCGCCGACGAGGCTTCCCAAGTGGGCCAGGCTGGTCCTGGCACGCGTTGCACTTCCGGTCGCGGGGCGCCGGTGCGGGGCTGATCTGAGCCGAAGGCGGGCAGGCGGACGGTTGGGTCGAGTCCGCCGAGGAACCTCCCCAAGCGGGCCGGGCGTTCCCAGCGGGCGTCACGCCTCGGGTTGCGGGTGGCCGGTGCGAGGCTGATCAGAGTCGGTGGTGAGCCGCCGCCGGCGCGCGGGGCTCCGAGACGGCGGCTCCCAACGAGAGGGGCATCTTGCTCAGCGAAAACCGGCCTGCAGCAGGGGCGGGGAGGGTGGTCGGGTCGGGTCCTCTGAGGCGCCTTCCCAAGGGGGGTCGAGCGTTCTCGGCGCGCTTTGCGCTGTTGGTTGCGTGGGCTGGTCCGGGGCTGGCCTGAGTCGGTGGTTGGGCCGCCGCCGGCGTGCGGGGCTCCAAGACTCCGGGCTTCCGGCGAGGCGGGCGCATCGCTCGGCGAAAACCGACCAGCAGCGGCGGGCAGGGAGGGTGGTCGAGTCGGGCTCCCCGAGGGGCCTTCCCGGGTGGGTCAGGTGTTCTCGACGGCCGTTGCGCTGTTGGTTGCGGGTGGCCGGTGCGGGGCTTGTCCGGGTCGGTGGTGGGCCGCCGCCGGCGTTCGGGGCTCCGAGACTCCGGGGTCCTGACGAGCCGGGTGCATTGCCTGGCAAAACCCGGCCGGCAGCGGCGGGGAGGGTGGGCGGTCGGGTCGAGTCTGGCGGGTGGCCTTCCTGAATGGGTCGGGGCGCTTCGGGGTCCGGTGGGTATGTGGGCGACGAAGGTTCACGAACTCGGATCGTGTGGGGTGCGGTTGCCTCGGAGTGAGAGAAAACCGCAGGTCGGTGCAGGCGGGGGCTGTTTGGGGTGCATCGGGATCCGGTTTTGGTCTTCACGCCGGCGTTGAGGGGGCTGGAGCACACGAAACCGGCACTCGGCGCTCAACTTTCCGCGCCGATCCCGCAAAACCGCAGGTCACCGAAGCTCGAAGCCCACAACCACCCCGCCGAGATCCGGTTTCGAACCCCAACTCCTCCCCGGCGGATTCGACCCGAGTCCCCTCCCTCCCGCCGCTGCCGGCCGGTTTTCGGTGAGCAACACGGCCATCTCGACGGGAGCTTCGGGCAATTGGAGTCCCGCGCGCCGGGGGCGGACCACTGCGCTACCCGCCTCGGCCATGCGCCGGACGTCTGTGGGCCTCGGGTTGGGTGGAGGGCGGGGGTGTCAGGCCTCTCTGGATATCAGGGACAGGATGTGGGTGCGGCCTCGGGCGGTGAAGGCTGATTCCAGGGTTTTGCGGTCGGATTCGGTGAAGGGGCGGTATGGGGTGGCTGGGTCCCCTCTGGGGTCGCGCCACCAGATGGGGTCGGGGGCCGTGTGCCAGGCTTGGCGGGTCAGAACTCTGGTGAGGATCTTGTTCGTGCTGGTTTGTGGGAGTACGTCGGCGATCCGGATGTAGCGCGGGTGCCAGGCGCGGGACAGGTCCGGCTGGGCCGCCAGCCAGTCCGCGAAGGCGGCCGGGTCGAAGGTGGCGCCCTCGCGCAGGACCAGGGCCGCCATCGCCTGGTCGCCCGCCGCCTCGTCGGGGACGCCGTACACCGTCGCCACCGCCACGTCCGGGTGCCGGGACAGGATTCGGGCGACCGGTGCCGCGCCGAAGTTCTCCCCGCCGACGCGCAGCCACTCCCCCGTGCGGCCGGCGAAGAAGACCAGGCCGTCCTCGGTGCGGTAGGCGAGGTCGCCGCTCCAGTACCAGCCGTCGCGCATGCGCTGCGCGGTCGCCGCCGCGTTGTTGTAATAGCCCTCGAAGGTGCCCGCGCCGCCGACGTTGACCAGTTCGCCGACCGCCGCCTCGGTGTTGGTCATCCGGCCCGCCGCGTCGAAGGTGGCCGGCGGGCATTGCTCGCGCGTGTCCGGGTTCAGGATCCGGATGTCGCCGTTCGGCCGGCCCAGCGCGCCCGGCGGCATGTCCGGGACCGGGCTGAACGACAACCCGCCCTCGGTCGAGCCGAACCCGTCCCGCACCGTGCAGCCGAAGCGTCGGGCGAAGCGCTGGACGTCCTGCGGCCCGCCCTCGTTGCCGAACACGCGCGTCAGCGGGTTGTCCGCGTCGTCGGGGCGCTCGGGCGTGGCCAGGATGTACGACAGCGGCTTGCCCACGTAGTTGGCGTAGGTGACCCCGAACCGCCGCACGTCCGGCAGGAATCCCGACGCGGAGAACCGCCGCCGCAGCACCAGTTCCGCCCCGGCCGCCAGCGCCGGCGCCCAGCACGTGACCACCGCGTTGGAGTGGAACAGCGGCATCGCGCAGTAGGCCACGTCCGTCCCGTCCAACCGCTCCATGGCCACCACGCTCGCCCCCTGCCCGGCGATCTTGCCCTGCGAGCAGATCACCGCCTTGGGGTGCCCGGTCGTCCCGGACGTCAGGATCAACATGAACGTGTCCTCGACCCCCGGCCGCTCGACCGGCGGCTCGACCCCCGCGTACGGCTCCAGCGCCCGCGCCCAGGCCGGATCGTCCACGCACAGCAGCCGGTCCGCCGGGAAGTCCGGCGCGGCGGTGCGCAGCTGCTCCAGATGCGCCGCGTCGGTCAGGACGAGCGAGCAGTCGGTGTGGTCGATGTCGCGCGCCAACTCGGTCCCGACCCGAGTCGGGTTGAGCCCCACGATCACCGCGCCGGACAGCGCCGCGGCGCCGAGCAGCAGCGGAAACTCGGGCACGTTCTCCAGCATCACCCCGATGTGCCACGGTCGACCCTCGACCCGCAGCGCCCGCAGCAGGGCGGCTCGACTCGCGGATTCCGCGACCACCTCGGCCCAGGTCCACGCCCGGTCCTCGTCGCGCAGACCGGCGCTGTGATCCCCGGCCCGCTCGCGTAGCAGTGCGTCCAGTGTGGTGCTCCAACGTCCAGACACGACAGGACTCCTGACGGACAGACAGACAAAACGAACGGACAGACGGACAGACGGACGGACAGATAGGCGGACGGATGAATGGGTGGATGGATACACGGGTGGACAAACCGACCGACGCACCTACATGGCACGATCAAGCTTCTGCTTGGCGCAACCTAACCCGCGTGCGCGCGGATCGGAAGACGGCCAAGATCGATACCGGACCGGAACCGCACCGAATGTGGCCTCGCTTGCCCGCACGTGACGCGTCGGACAGATTGAAGCCGTACGCATCGGGGGAGGCAGGCATGGACATGAGTATGGATTCGGGCATACCAGGCAGAATTCGCAGCGCACTTTTCCTTGACTTTGACAATATTTACAGCGGACTGCGGGAGACGGACCGCGCGTCCGCGGAGATTTTCGCCCGCAAACCGTCCCAGTGGTTGGAGTGGTTGGAGAACGAGGCGACCGAGCGCGGCCTGCGCCGATCGTTGCTCGTCCGCAACTGCTATCTCAACCCGGTGATGCACGACCGTTACCGGGCGTTCTTCACGCGGTCGGCCTTTCGCGTGATCGACTGCCCGCCGCTGACGGGCCGGGGCAAGAACAGTGCCGACATCCACATGGTGATGGACGTACTCGACACGCTCCAGCACTCGACCAGGTTCGACGAGGTGATCATCATGAGCGCCGACGCGGACTTCACTCCGGTCCTGCTGCGGCTGCGCAGCCACGACCGGCGCACGATGGTGATCGCCAGCGGTCCGGCCGCCCAGGCGTATGTCGCCGCGGGCGACGTGGTGATCAGCGACCAGGAGTTCATCGAGCGGGCGCTGCGCGACGAGATCGACGTGGCGCCGGCCGACGAGGGGGTGCGCGAGCAGGTGATGGCGCACGTACGCGAGCAACTCGACGGCTCCGAGGAGCCGATCGTGCTCGCCACCCTCGCCCACTCGGTGCTGCAACAGGTCGGTCGCGAGCAGGTCACCCGCACCCGCTGGGGCGGCGCGGCCACCTTCTCCTCGCTGCTCGAACTGATGCTGGAGCAGGGCACCGACGAGAAGTTGTCGATCAGTCGGGTCCCACCCGGGTACATCTACGACCGCACCCGACATCAGCCGCCCTCGGCTCGTCCCAACGGCCAGGGTCGGATGGACCACCTGCGCGAGCCGGTCCGCGACCTGATCGACCGGGTGGCAACGGTCACCGGCGCGCCGCGGCTGTCCCCGGAGGAATACCACGTGCTCTTCGCCGAGTTGCACGCCGAGGTCAGCGAGAACGGCTTCCAGGGCAACCAGACCTCGGGCGCGGTCCGCGACCGCTGTGCCGAGCGGATGCAGACCATCGCCCGCAAGGCGATCGCGTTCGTCACCACGGGCCTGGTCTACTCCGGCTACTGGTCCTCCACCGCACACCCGGTCGCCTCCGCCGACGACCTCGCCGTCGCCTTCCTGCGCAACGTCGAGACGCTGTGCGCCAACGCCCGCCTCTACCTCAACGACACCGAGCGCGCCCTCCTGGCCGAATGGCTGCTCGGCACCCCGACCACGAACCACGCGACCGCGAACCACGCGACCGCGCATCACGCGGGGGCCGACCACGCGGCCGGCAACCCGGCCACCGCCGACCTCTCCACCGTCCCGGGCACCGACAGCGCGTAGCCGGTCCGGCGGGTGCGACCCCGAGGGCGCACCCGCCGGACCGAAAAGGCGGCCCGCACCGGGGCCGCCCGCGTCAGAACTGCCCGCGCCGGTACAACCCGACCACCGCGGCGCCGCCGAGCCCGATGTTGTGGGTGAGCCCGACCTTGGCGTCGGCGACCTGGCGCGCGTCCGCCAGACCGCGCAGCTGCCAGCTGATCTCGGCGGCCTGGGCCAGCCCGGTGGCGCCCAGCGGGTGGCCCTTGGAGATCAGTCCGCCCGAGGGGTTGACCACCCAGCGCCCGCCGTACGTGGTGGCGCCCTCGGCGACCAGCTTGCCGCCCTCGCCCTCACCGCACATGCCCAGCGCCTCGTAGGTGAGGATCTCGTTGATCGAGAAGCAGTCGTGCAGCTCGATTACGTCGACATCCTCGATCCCCAGGCCGGACTGCTCGAAGACCTGCCGCCCGGCCGCCGCCGACATCGGCTTGCCGACCACGTCGATGCAGCTGTTCGAGGCGAAGCTCTCCTCGGTGTCGGTGGTCATCGACTGGGCCAGGATCTCGATCGCCTGCTCCTCCAGGCCGTGTTCGCGCACGAAGCGCTCGCTGACCACGACCGCCGCGGCGGCGCCGTCGGAGGTGGGCGAACACTGCAGCCGGGTGAGCGGCGAGTGGATCTCCTTGGCGGCCAGCACCTCGTCGAGCGAGTACTCGACCTGGAACTGCGCGTACGGGTTGTTCACCGAGTGCCGGTGGTTCTTGACCCCCACGTGCGCGATCTGCTCGGCGGTGGTGCCGTAGCGGGCCATGTGCTCGCGCGCCGCGTTGCCGAAGATCTGCGCGGTCGGCGGCGCGGTCATCGAGAACCCGTGCGCGTCACCCATGATCTTGTAGTGCCGGGCCACCGGCGACGTGGAGAAGTCGCCCTCGCCGCCCCCGCCGAGCGAACCGCGCTTCATCTTCTCGAAGCCGATCGCGAGCACACAGTCGTTCAGCCCGCCGGCGACGAACTGACGGGCCATCATCAGCGCGCTGGAGCCGGTCGCGCAGTTGTTGTTCACGTTGTAGACCGGGATGCCGCTCAGGCCCAGCTCGTACACCGCGCGCTGACCGGCGGTGGACGCCTGGAAGCAGTAGCCGACCGGGGCCTGCTCCACCTTGTCGTAGCCGACGCCCGCGTCCGCGAGCGCCTTGCCACCGGCCTCCTTGACCATGTCCCAGTACTGCCAGTCGCGGCTCTCCGGCTTCTCGAATTTGGTCATGCCGACGCCGACGATGAACGCCTTTTGTGCCATGTCGCCAACTCCTACGGAAACGGATCAGGATCGGGAAGGGAAAGAGAAGGGAAGAGGAGCGAAACCGGAAGAGAGATCGGAACCCGGAACGGCCCGGCGAACGGCAGGAACTACTTCTCGCTCGGCTGCGGATCCCTGGGCAGCCCGAGGATGCGCTCGCCGACCACGTTGAGCTGGACCTGCGTGGTGCCACCCGCGATGGTCAGGCAGCGGCTCATCAAAAATCCGAACGCCGCCTTCTGGCCGTCCCCCTCGTCCACCGCGCCCAGCGGGCCGAGCAGTTCGAGGCTCAGCTCGGACTCGCGCTGCTGGTGCGGGGTGCCGACGAGCTTGCGTACCGACGCGCCCGCGCCCGGCTCCAGGCCGGACAGCCGGGCCAGCGTGGTGCGCAGTTCGATCAGCGCCAGCGAGGACGCCTCGGCCACCAGCGCGCCCAGGCGCTCCCGGAAGCCGCCGTCCACGAACTCGCCCGCCGGGCCGTTCACCGCCGCGACCAGATTCGCGATGCCCGCGCCGAACGAGCTGCCCGCGCCCATGTGCACCCGCTCGTTGCCGAGCGTGTTGCGGGCCACCTGCCAGCCGCCGTCGACCTCGCCGACGACCATCTCGTCCGGTACGAAGAGGTCTTCGAGGAAGATCTCGTTGAACATCGCCAGGCCGCTGATCTCCTTGAGCGGACGGATGTCCAGGCCCGCCGAGGCCATGTCCACGATGAAGTACGTCAGGCCCTCGTGCTTGGGCTTGTCCGGCGAGGTGCGCGCGAGCAGGATGCCCCACTGCGACTCGCGGGCCCGCGAGGTCCACACCTTCTGGCCGTTGATCAGCCAGCCGCCCTCGGTCCGGGTCGCGCGCGTGGAGATCGCGGCCAGGTCGGAGCCCGCGCCGGGCTCGGAGAACAGCTGGCACCACTGGATCTCGCCGCGCAGCGTCGGCGGCGCGAACCGCTCCTGCTGGGCCTGCGTCCCGTAGGCGATCAGCGACGGGATCACCCAGTTGCCCATGGTGATGTCCGGCAGCCGCACGCCGAGCGCCTTCATCTCCTGCTGGATCACCAACTGCTCGACCGGGCCGGCCCCGATGCCGTACGGCTTGGGCAGGTACGGCGCCGCGTAGCCCAACGGGGCGAGCCGCGCGCGCTGTTCGGCCCCGGACTCGCCGGCCACCTTGGCCAGGATCGCCCGCGCGGTGTCGCGCAGCCGCTCCGCCTCCTCGGGCAGGTCCAGGACCAGGTCCCGGCGCGCACCGGCGCTCGCCAGCTCGGTCACCCGCAGCCGCCACTGCGCGGCGGGCCCCGCGTACTGGCGCAGGGTCAGCCCCCGGCGCAGGTAGATGTGCGCGTCGTGCTCCCAGGTGAAGCCGATGCCGCCGAGGATCTGTACGCAGTCCTTGGTCGTGGTGAAGGCCGCCTCGATCGCATACGTGGCGGCGATCGCGGCGGTCAGCGACCGGGTCGGCGCGTCCGAGCCCGCGTCGAACGCGCGCGCCGCGTCCCACGTGACCGCGCGCGACTGTTCGACCCGAACCAGCATGTCCGCGCACAGGTGCTTGATCGCCTGGAACTGCCCGATGGGGCGGCCGAACTGCTCGCGCACCTTGGCGTACTCGGTCGCCGTGTCGAGCGCCCACGCGGCCACGCCGCAGGCCTCGGCGGACATCAGTACGGCCGCCAGGTCGCGGGCCAAGGCCTCGTTCACCGCGGCCAGCACCCGCGTGGCCGGGACCACGGTGTCCACCGTCACCTCGGCGCTGCGCCGGGTCGGGTCCACGCTCTTGAGCGCCCGGACGTCGACGTCCGGCGCGTCCACCGCGACGTACACCACCGCGCCGTCGGCTCGGCGGGCCGCCAGCACCAGCACGTCGGCGAGCGCACCGCCCAGGATCGGCGTGGCCACCCCGCTCACCCGCAGCCCACCCGCCTCCTCGGCGGCCGTCACGGTGCCGGGCCCGGTCGCGACCGCGCCGATCAGCGTGCCGTCGACCAGGCCGGGCAGCAGCTCCTTCGCCGCGTCGCCGCCGTCGGCCTGCAGCAGCGCCGAGGCCAGGACGGTGGGCAGGAACGGGCCGGGGAGCATGCCGAGGCCGGCCTGTTCGAGGGCCACCGCGGTCTCGACCAGGCCGTAGCCGGCGCCGCCGAACTCCTCGGCGACATGCATCCCGAGCAGGCCCTGCTCGGCGAGGGCCGGCCAGTGTCCGGGACGCTCCTCAACGTCCGCCTCCAGCACCCGGCGCACCTCCTGGATGGGTGCAACACGTTGCACCCATCCGCGTACCGATTCCGCCAGGGAGCGGTGCTCCTCCGTGATGCCGATGGCCATATCGCGCCTTCCATGACTTCCGTGACTGGGTCCAGTACTTGCGATAGTAGAACCCGTTTCAATTGTTGGGGACCCCGATGTGGCCCCCGACACGGTGGCGCGGGGGCGGCTGCGGCAGCATGGGGTCCGGCCGGCCGACGGCGGCCCGGCGGTGTACCGACCCGGCCCGCGTGGTCCGACTCAGGAGATCCCGACATGAGCACCATCGACCCCGCCGTGCGGGCCGCGTTCGAGGCGGCCACCGGATTCATGCCGGCCGACGAGGGCGACGCGCTGTACGCCGCGGCGGTCCTGGCGGCCCGGGTCGGCCCGCTGGTCGAACTGGGCACGTACTGCGGGCGGTCGACGATCCTGCTCGCCGCGGTCGCGCGCGACGCGGGCACGGTGGTGGTCACGCTCGACCACCACCGCGGCTCCGAGGAGCAGCAGCCCGGGTGGGAGTACCACGACCCGAATCTGGTCGACGCCGAACTGGGCGTGATGGACACGCTGCCGACGTTCCGCCGCACGCTGTATCGCAGCGGGCTCGAACCGTATGTGGTGGCCCTGGTCGGACACAGCCGGACGATCGCCCCGCTGTGGAACACCCCGGTGGGCCTGGTGTTCATCGACGGCGGGCACACCGACGAGCACGCGCAGGGCGACTACGAGGGCTGGGCGCCGCACGTCGCAGTCGGCGGACTGCTGCTGATCCACGACGTGTTCCCGGACCCGGCCGACGGCGGCCAGGCACCGTACCGGGTCTACCGACGCGCACTCGCCTCCGGCGCGTTCGAGGAACTCCCGGGCCGGGGCTCACTGCGGGTGCTGCGCCGCGTGGCGGCCGGGATCTGACCGGAGCGGCTCATGGGCGGTCGCGGGAAACGAGCCGCGGGCGAAGCGGGGGCGCTCCCGTCGAAACGACCTGGGGCAACCGAAGGCGGTCCGGCGAGCCGTACCCCTGCCCGCCCGCCGCCGGTCCCCGGTCGGCCCGGCGGCGAAGCGACGGCGATGCGGACCGCGATCCGTGCGGTCGACGCCCCGTCGTTCGGCGTCAAGATCGATTCGAGCCTGATTCGATTCCCGAAAGCAATCCGATCCGGTCCCGCGCGGGTCCCGTTTGCTGGGACAATGCCCATCCGGAAGGACGCGGGGGGATGGTCATGTCCGATCAGCATCAGCACGACGACGGGCCCGGCGAACCCGCGGCGGACGGCGAGCGGTTCGAGACGGTCTGGGATCGGACGGCCAACGGCGGCGTGGGCGGCTGGGTGCGCCGCCGGATCACCGCCGGGCCGACCGCCGTGAACCCGGGCGCGCCGCCGCGTCCGCATCACGAGCCCACCGCCCACCTGCCGGCCGTCACGCCGCCGGCGCGGCCCGACATGCCACCGCCCGTACCACCCGCACCACCCGCGTCGCCCGACGAGCAGGACACCGTCGACAACCCGGTGGCGGCCCGCGGCATGCCCGCCGGGCCGCCACCCCCGGGGTGGCCGGTTTCCACCCCGCCCCCGGTGTCCACCCCGCCCCGGGTGTCCCCCCAGCCGCCCGCCGTCACCCCGCCACCGGTGCCCGTGCCGCCTCCGCCGATGTCCCCGAACCCGTCGGCGCCGACCGCGGACTGGTACCGCCAGGACGCCGGGCACACCCCCGTCCACGGCATCCCGGGCGACCGGCCCGACCACGGTGTGCCGCCGGCCCGCGACGTCCCCGTCGCCCCGGACTGGTACCGCGGCGCCACCCCGCCGGCCCCCGGCCCGCTCTCGCCCACCCCGCCCGGCCCCTCGTTCGAGCGCACCCTCCTGTTCATCGTGGCCGCGGTCGTCCTGATCGCCGCCGTCGGCACCCTGGTCGCCCTGAAGCCGTGGGCGGAGGACGACAAGAAGCCGGCCGCCCACGGCTCACCGAGCGTGGAATCCACCGCCGGCTCGACCTCCCCCTCCGGCGACGCGGCGGGCGCTCAGCCCGGTGCCCCGTCGACCCCGCCGCCGGCCCAACAGACCACGATCACCACCCCGCCGCCCGCGAGCCCCTCGCCGGACGGCCGCGCGCAGGCCGCCGCGTTGGACACCCTGCTCTCCCGCAGCGGTTCGTCCCGGCAGTCGGTGATCGACGCGGTGAACAACATCGGCTCCTGCTCGTCGCTGGCCGCGTCCCGCTCCGCGCTGCTCGACGCCGCCGCGCAACGTGACCAGCTGGTCACCCAGTTGGACGCGATGCGCTTCGACGCCGCCCCCGAACTCCAGTCCGCCGCACCGACGTTGCGCACCGCGTGGACCGCCTCCGCGCGCGCCGACCGATCGTTCGCCGCGTGGGCGCAGTCCGCGGCCGACTCGGGCTGTCCGGGCACCCGGGCGCTCTACGACGAGGGCGCCACGATCAGTTCCGAGGCGTCCACCGCGAAGAAGTCGTTCGTGACGACCTGGAACGCCGTCGCCTCGCGCTACGGCCTCACGTCCAGGAGTGAACTTGACCTCTGACCGCCGCGACGATCGCGGCCGTCCCGACGACCCCGCTCCCCGCTACCGCCATCCCCCGGCCGCCGCCGACCCGTTCGGCCACGCACCCACGCAGGAGGCCCGGATCGAGGCGGCACACGAGCGCCTGCGCCGCCGGCGGCGGATCACCCTGACCGTGGCCGCCCTGGCGCTGGCCGCCGCCGGCGCCGGCACCATCGCGGTGGCCTGGCCCAGCGGGCACGACGCGGCGCGCACCGAGGCCGCCCACACGCGGTCGGCGACCGCGGCCGGCGACCCGCCGAGTACGCCCCACGCCGCGCCGGCCGACGGCGCGCCCGCCCCGAACGCGACCACCTCGACCGGCGAACCACCGCCTGCGGCCCCGGCGCAGCCCCCCGCGACCGCGGCCGTCCCGCCCCCACCCCGCGCCGGCGGCGGACTCCCGCTGTCGGGGCGGGTGGTGGTGCTCGACCCCGGCCACAATCCGGGCAACGGCGGCCATTCCCGCGAGATCAACAAGCAGGTGTACGCGGGCGGGCTGACCAAGGAGTGCGACACCACCGGCACCGAGACCAACCAGGGTTACACCGAGGCCGAGTTCACCCTCGACGTGGCACACCGCGCGAAGCGCTTGCTGGAGGCCCAGGGCGCCACGGTGGTGTACACGTGGGAGACCGAGGCGTGGGGGCCGTGCGTCGACGAGCGCGCGGCGCGGGGCAACACGGCCAAGGCGGACGCGGTGGTGTCCATCCACGCCGACGGCGGCCCGGCCGGCGGGCGTGGCTTCCACGTCATCCTGCCCGCCGCGGTCAAGGACAAGAACGTGGACACCACGCCGATCCTGGCGCCCTCGCGCGATCTCGGCGGCCTGCTCGCCAAGGCGTTTCGGGCGGCCACCGGCACCTCCCCGGCCACCTACCTGGGCACCGACGACGGGCTGGTCACCCGTACCGATCTCGGCGGACTCAACCTGTCCACCCGACCCAAGGTGTTCATCGAATGCGGCAACATGCGCAATGCGTCGGACGCCGCGCAGTTCACCGACCCGAACTGGCGTGAGCGCGCCGCGTCCGGGATCGCGACCGGGATCACGGCCTATCTGTTGAAGGGGACGTGAGCCACGAGTCCCCTGTCCCCTAGGGTCGTTGCGATCGTCCCGACGCGCGTGCGCGACGGTGACGCTCCCCGGTTCGCGACGTCCACGCGTGCCGGGCACCGCCGGACGGTTCCCGGTCGGGCCACGGACCACCGCGAGCCGCACGATCGGGCCCGGCGCGAGCCGCCCACACACCGCACGTCGCCCGGCGCACCCCGCGCCGCCGGCGTCACGTCCCCCTCCGTATCGCCAAAGGAGCAACGTTGAACCGGAAAGGGATCACGAGGGGCGATGCGATCGTCATTCTCGCGATCGTCCTGATCTTCATCTTCTCGTTCTTCAAATACTACGAAGTCAGCGCCACCTCCCACGGCAGCAGCAACATCAGCGACGACGGAGACCTGCTCGGCGGCGGCCGCAGCGAGTCCAAGAGTTGGAACGCCTGGACGGTCGACTTCTACCCGCTGATGCCGGCCGTCGTCCTGGTGCCGCTGCTGGCCGTGCTGCTCATGGTCATCGGCCGTTTCACCGCGCAGCCGGACAAGCCGGCCCTGGGTCTGGCCCCGCGCCAGTGGGCGATCGCGTTCGGCGTCTCCGGCGCGATCAGCGGTTTCTTCGCCCCGTTCGGGGCGGGCGGCATGATCGGCGACCTCGTCGAGGGCTCGGCCCCGTCCCGCTTTACGGTCGATTCCGGACCCACCGTCTTCGCCTGGCTGATGATGGTGGCCGGACTGGTCGCGGCGTTGTTCCTGATCATCGGCGACCGCATCCCCAGCCTGGCGTCACCGCTGTTCAGCCCGGTCCCGCAACAACCGTGGGGCTACCCGCCGAACGCCACCGGCGGCTACCCGGTCCCGCTGGACCCGAACACCGGCCTGCCGATGGCGATCGACCCGAACACGGGCTACCCGCTGCCGAACGCCACCGGTGGCTATCCCGCGCCGCCCGGCTACCCGGCGACGGGGGTGGGCACCGCCGCCGCGCCGATGGCCGGCGTCCCCGCGCACATGCCGCCGCCGACCCCCTCCGGGTCGACCGCCGCCGTTCCCGAGGCCGCGCCCGGCACCACCGCGCCGGGCGCACCCGCCGCTCCGGGCGCCGTCGAGTCCGGCACCGGCGCACAGCCGGCCGCCGCCGAGACCGGCGCGCAGCCGCCGGAGTTCGCCCAGTTCTGGTTCGCCGTGCCCGAGGCCCGCACGCTGGCCCCCACCGAGGGCCTGTCCAAGGAGCCGGTGGCCACCCTGCGGACCGGGCAGTGGTACCTCGCCGTCGCCCCCCACCCGGGCGGCGTCCTGGTCGAGGTCGACGGCGTTCGCGGGGTCCTGAGCGACGTCTCCGGAATCCAACGCGGAGAATGACGGTATGTCAGGCCCCGGTGCCGGTGCGGGCGACCGTACCGGCACCGGGCCGCGGCGCGACGGCCGCGGTCCGTCGCGACACGCGCATGTCCACGCAGTACGAAAGCCCCGTCAGGGAGGAGCACGATGCCACGCAAAGGCGTCACCCGAGGTGATCTGATCGTCGCGGTGGCGGCGATCGGAGTTCTGGTCTTCTCGTTTCTCCCCTGGTACACGGTGACCGCCAAGGGCAGAGACCTCACCGAGGGCACCACCCACTACTCGGCGTGGATCGGCGACTTCACACCGCTCGCGCCCGCCGTCGTGCTGTTGTCCTCGATCTCGCTGGTGTTGCTGCTGATCGGCCGGTACACCTTCCGTCCCGGCTCGCCGCCGACCGAGATCCAGTTCGCCGGGGTCGCCCTGCGGCAGTGGGGCGTCGTGCTCGGCGTGGCGTCGGCGTGGAGCGCGGTGTGGGCCGTGCTGGGCGCGGACGGCGGCTACGACAAGCTGGCCCGCACCGCGCAGCGGATCGCTCGCGCCGGCGGCGACTCGCAGGCGACCGTGGACGCCGCGCACGGCTATGGCGCGTGGGGGCTGGCCGGGTTCGCCGTGTTGCAGGCCCTGTTGCTGCTCACCGTGGACCGGATCGGCGGGCTGAACGTGCCGCTGGTGCGCCCGCGCGAGGCCGGCTGGCCCGGCTACCCCGGCGGCGGCTTCCCCGGCGCGCCCGGCGGCTATCCGCCCGGTCCGCCCGGAACCGGCGGCTTCCCGGTGCCGCCTCCGGTCGCGCCGCCCGTGTACGGCCCGTCGGGCAACACTCCCCCGCCGCAGACCCCGCCGATGCAGCCCCCGGCGATGCAGCCGCCCGCGGTGCAACCTCCGGTGCTGCTGCTCAAGTCGGACGATTCGGCGGCGAATCCGGCGATCGGCGCCGACCGGGTGCCGGCCGCCACGGGCGGGGACGCCCGGGACTCGGCGGCGGATTCCGGCGATCCGGGCACGTTCGAACAGTACTGGCTGGCCGTGCCCGAACCGCGCACGCTGCGGCCGCTCGACGTCTCCGGCGACGCGCCGGCCACGCTGCACCCCGGGGTCTGGTACCTCGCGGTGGGCGTGCGCGACGGCGGCATCGTCATCGATATCGACGGCGTTCAGGGCGTGTTGACCGACCTGACGGGTATTCAGCGCGGCGAATAGACATCCGCGGAAAATGCCCCCATACGGTGTGTCGTATGGGGTCGGGGCACAGATCGTTCCCCCGTCTGGCACAGTGTCCCCGGACCAATGCACCGAGGACGCGCGGGGGCGATGTCGGTGGCACGACTTGGGTCGCCCCCGTACGCTGTCGGCGCCCATCCCCCTCGGGAGGAGTATTCAGTGGACGTCAGAAAGCTCTCGCGTGGCGACGCGGTCATCGGGGTCGCCGCCGTGCTCATCTTCATTTTCTCGTTCTTCGACTACATCGGTGTCAAGGGCGAGGTTCCCCGGGGCTTCGACGGCTCTTGGAGCGCCTGGTCGGGCACCATGGCACCGGTCATCTTCGCGTGCGTGCTGACCCCGATCATCGCGGGTGCGCTGTTCATCCTCGGCGGGCTGCTTCCGCAGCTGCGGGACAAGCAGATCCTCGGCCTGACCGCTCGTCAGTGGGCCCTGCCGCTCGCGGTGGTCTCGCCGATCAACGCCCTGTGGTCGATCGGCCGTGCCTCCGACGGCCTGGAGATGAAGGCCGGCGGCATCCTCATCGTGTTGCTGGTCCTCGTGCTCAGCGGCGCCCTGATCGCCACCAGCGTGGTGCCGGCCCTCCAGGCGCCGCTGCTCGGCGCGGGTGGTCCGGGCGCGGGTGCGGGTCAGCCCGGCCAGTACGGCGCCCCGCAGGGTCAGCAGCAGTTCGGCGGCGCGCCCTACGGCGGCCCGCAGGGCCCCCAGGGTCAGCAGCCGTACGGCGGCGCCCCGCAGCAGGGCGGCTTCGGCGGCCCGGCGCCGCAGGGTCCCCAGGGACCGCAGGGCGGCTTCGGCGCCCCGGGCCCGCAGGGCCCCGGCGGTGGGCAGCAGCCCGCCCCGGGCGGTGCGCCGTTCCAGCCCTTCTGGTTCTCGGTGCCGGACTCGCGCCCGATGCTGGACGAGCACACCAACCAGGAGAAGGGCGTGCTGAACACGGGCGTCTGGTACCTGGCGGTGGCCGAGCACCCGAACGGCCTGCTCGTCGAGGTCGACAACGTGCGCGGCGTGCTCCAGAACACGATGGGCATCCAGCGCTCGTGACACCGGTGCTCCCGAGGAACCGGTAATACCGAGACCCCGCGAACAGGTACAGGCAGGGGCGTCGTCCACTTCGGACGGCGCCCTTTCGCCTGTCCGGGGGCGGCTAGGCCCTGTCCGGGTCGCCCGGGGGAGGCGGCCTCCCCGCAAAGTAAAACGTGTTCTAGTCTGCGGAGGCGATTCACCGCGCCGCGGCACGCCGCGCCGCGCGGTTCCGTACGACTTCGGGCAACCGTGGGCAAACATGGAGGTACCGCCATGAGGCTGGGTCTGACGTTCGGATACTGGGGCCGAGGCCCGTCCGCCGACTTCGTCGAGACGGCGCGCGAGGCCGAACGCCTCGGCTTCGACTCGGTCTGGACCGCCGAGTCGTGGGGCTCGGACGTGTTCACCCCGCTGACCTGGATCGCGGCCAACACCTCGCGGATCGGCCTGGGTACCGCCGTCACCCAGATGACCGCCCGCACCCCCACCGCGACCGCAATGCACGCGTTGACCCTGGACCACCTGTCCGGCGGGCGGATGATCCTCGGCCTCGGGCTCTCCGGCCCGCAGGTGGTCGAGGGCTGGTACGGGCGGCCGTTCCCCAAGAGCCCGCTGACCTTCACCCGCGAGTACGTGGACGTGATCCGCCAGGTGTTGCGCCGCGAGGGGCCGGTGGTGGCCGAGGGCCGCTACGCGCAGCACCCGTACGCGGGCGAGGACGGCAGCGGGCTCGGCAAGCCGCTCAAGTCGATCACCCACCCGCTGCGCGCGGACCTGCCGATCTTCCTCGGCGCCGAGGGGCCGAAGAACGTGCATCTGACCACGCAGATCGCGGACGGCTGGCTGCCGCTGCACTGGGCGCCGACCCGTCCCGAGGTGTACGCGGACGCGCTGCGGGACAAGCCGGCGGGCTTTCGGATCGCGCCGATGGTGCAGGTGGCGCTCGGCGACGACGTCGAGCAGGCGATGTTCCCGATCAAGGCGGCGATGGGCTTCTACGTCGGCGGGATGGGCGCGAAGAACAAGAACTTCCACGCGGACCTGATGCGCCGGTTCGGCTATGCCGAGGAGGCGGACCGGATCCAGGAGTTGTTCGCGGCCGGCAGGCGCGACGAGGCGATCGCCGCGGTACCGAGCGCCTTCGTCGACGAGATCGCGCTCGTCGGCCCGGCGGCCCGGATCCGCGAGCGTTTCGCCGCGTGGGCCGCCGACCCGCACGTCACCGACATGATCGTCACCACGCGCGACCCGGCGGCCCTGCGCCTGCTGGCCGACCTCGTGTCCTGACCCGAGGCCGCGCGGGCCGGTCGGCGTCCCCGGTCTAGGTCACCGTCGACATGCACAGTTCCTGTCCCCGGGAGGGCAGCGGATAGTAGACCGGGGACCGGGCGGGGCAGGTGGGGCCGGTGGACGAGGGCATCGGATGGATCTCGTCGATGCGCAACCGGCCCTGGCCGTCGCGTTGGAAGGCGCCCTGGCACGGTACGAGCGCGGCCAGGAAGGCCCACTGTCGCCCGTCGCGCACCTCCGCCGGCACACACTCGCCGGGTCGGAAGATCCGCTCCAGGCACAGCGCGGGCTGCCCGGGCACGATCGGCCACCGGCTGCGCCCGTCGGTGCTCATGCAGTCCGCCGTGCCGCCGGCGGCCGCGGTGCGGGCCAGCACCCGCTGCCGAGCCGCCGGATCCTCACAGGGCAGCGTGCGCGGTCCGGCGGGCCGCCAGGTCGGCGATCCGTCGCCGGCGAAGTCCACGCAGGCGCCGACCTGTACCGAGGCCACGAAGGCCGCGATCGGATCGCCGGAGGCGCCGGCGGTCGGCACCCCGGCGGGGCCCATCGCCCCGCGCTCCCGATCCTCGCGCCCCCGCTCGTAGGCGACTCCGGCCAGCAGCCCGCCCACCAGCGCGATCACCACGAGCGCGGCCACCAGTACCCAACTGGCCCCGCCACCCTCGTGCACCTCGGCCGGCTCGGGCAGGTCGTAGGGGTCCTGCCGATCGTCGCTGTCGTCGATCCGCGGCACCATCGCCTGGACGATCTTGGCGAGTTGCATCGTCTCGGTCGTCTCGGGGGCGCCGGTGCCGTCGCGGGCGGGTGCGGGTGCGGGCGTGGGCGTGGGCGTGGGTTCGGCCGGCTTCGCCGGGGTCGACGCGGCGGCTTTCGGGTCCGATCCGGCCTCGTCCGAACGTCGCGGTTCCGCCGGGTCCGGGTTCGACCCGGCGTCGGCCGCGGCCGAGTCGACGGGCTCGACCGGCTCGTCCGGCTCGTCCTTGTCGACCGGCTCGGCCGGCCCGAGGCGGTCCGCGAGGGGCACGGTCGGCGGGTCGCCGACCAGGCGGCCGCGGCGGTGGTACGCGTCGATCAACTCCAGGGCGGCGCCCGGGAGCCACGAGGCGGCCCCGTAGGCCCCCTCCCGAGCCGTCACCGCCCCGGCGACCCCCTCCAGCAACTCCCGCGCCGTGGGCCGGGCCTCCGGATCACGCACCAGGCAGGACCGGATCAGGTCGGCGACCTCGGCCGGCACATCGGCCAGATCGGGCTCACCGGTCGCCACGCTCCGCCGAATCGCCGCCTCCCCCACACCGGAGTGCGGAGGATGTCCGGTCGCCGCGAAACACAGCAGCGCGCCGAGCCCGTAGATGTCGGAGGCCGCCACCGGCTCCTCACCGCGCGCCTGTTCGGGCGCGAGGTAGCCGGGCGCGGCGAGCGGGGCGTCCGGGCCCGCGCCCGTGATCCCGAATCCGGTCACCCTCGGCCCGTCGGCGGCCACCACGATCTGCGCGGGCCGCAGGTCACCGTGGACCAGCGACGCCTGATGGATCGTCACCAGCCCCTCGGCGATCCCGGCCGCGAGCCAACGCACCGCGTCGGGCGTCAGCGGCCCACACGAGATCACCAGGTCGGCGAGCGACGGCGCCGGCACGTACACCGAGGCCACCCACGGATTGTGGGCCGCCCCGCCGCTGCCGATCACCTCGATCACACCGGGCCCGCGCACCTTCTGCGCGCGCTTGATCCCCTGCTGCTCGCCGTACAACATCCGCACGGCCATCGGCCGCCCGGCTCCGGTCCGCGCCAGATACACCCAGCCGGGACTACCGACCCCCAGCAGCCCCACCACCGTGTAGGGCCCTATTCGATCCCCAGGCTCCAACCCAGCCGCCATACCCACCTCGTCACCCGAACAACCCAGCCCCCCTGCTCAAACCCTATTGCCGCACCCCCACCCCCAAGACCACGACCACACGGCGGACAAACGGCAGGCCCCGAATCACACCAGGCGGGGGCGGACCGAGCGGGGCGGGGCACCGGAGTCGCGAGGTGAGCGGGGCGGGACGCCAGGGTCGGG
This sequence comes from Embleya sp. NPDC055664, assembly GCF_053618075.1. Taxonomy (NCBI): domain Bacteria; kingdom Bacillati; phylum Actinomycetota; class Actinomycetes; order Kitasatosporales; family Streptomycetaceae; genus Embleya; species Embleya sp. NPDC055664. The sequence continues at coordinate 129,480 of NZ_JBSHGZ010000015.1, read as the reverse complement.
GAACAGGGCGGGGCGCCGAAGCCGCAGGGTGAGCGGGGCAACGGGCCAAAGTCGCGGAGCGAGCAAAGCGGAGCACCGGAGCCGCAAGACGAGCCGGGCGGGACGCCGGAGTCGGCGAGTGAACAAAGCGGAGCGCCGGAGCCGCCGGGACGGCGCCTTGCCCGCCCGCCCGCGCCCCCGGCCCCTCGACCCGCCCGCCCCTCAGCCCCTCACGCAGACATCCGACCCGCACCGCACCTGCGCCGGGTCCAACCCCACCGGTAGGCCGTCGCCCTCGAAGGCCGTGGGGGCGCCGCCGAAGACCGCCGTCGTCGCCGGTTCGCCGCCGAGTGCCGCCGTGGCCAGGATCATCGCGCCCGCCGTCCACGCCGTGCGCTCCACCGGCCAGATCGCGTCGTCCTCGAAGACGTAGCCGGTCCAGTACAGGCCGTCCTCGTGGCGCAGTCGCTGGATCCACGAGACGATCTCCACCGCCCGGTCGCTCTCGCCCAAAGCCCACAGCGCGATGGCCAGTTCGCAACTCTCCGCGCCGGTCACCCACGGCCGGTCGGAGACGCACCGCACGCCCAGGTCCGGCACCACGAAGGTGTCCCACCCGTCCTTGATCCGCTCGTCCGCGGCCGGCCCGCGCAGCGCGGTGCCCAGGATCGGGTAGTACCAGTCCATCGAGTAGCGGCTCTTGTCCAGGAACCGCTCCGGGTGCGAGAGCACCGCGTGGCCCAGTCGACCGGCCGCCAACTCCCAGTCGGGCTGCGGCTCGCCCAGGTGTTCCGCGATGGCCAGCGCGCAGCGCAGCGCCTGGTACATGCTCGCCGACCCGGTGAGCAGCGCGTCCGGCACCGGCACGCCGTGTTCGTCCCGCTTCCAGCGGATCTCGCCGCCGGGGGCCTGGAGTTCGAGGATGAAGCCCATCGCCGCACGCAGCTTCGGCCACATCCGGACCAGGAACTCCTCGTCCCCGGTGAGCAGATGGTGGTGCCACAGGCCGACCGCGAGGTAGGCGGTGAAGTTGGCCTCCTTGTTGCGGTCGGTCACCTCGCCGTCCACGTACGCCGCGTACCACGAGCCGTCCGGCTCCTGGCGGCTCGCCAGCCAGCGATAGGCACGCTCGGCCTCGTCGTGCCGGCCGGCCACGTCGAGCGCCATCGCGGCCTCGGTGTGGTCCCACGGGTCGAGGTGTCCGCCGACGAACCACGGGATCGACCCGTCGGGCCGCTGTACCGCGGCGATGCCGTCGATCGTCGCGGCAACCTGATCGACGGTCAGCACGCCTTCCAGGGCCAGCAGTTCGAGCGCCGGCTCGGATCCGGGGCGGGCGAGGCTCATGCGCCCGCCCCGTCGAGCGTCCCGTCGGGACCGGCGGCCCCCGCTTCGGTGTCCGTCTCGCCCGTCGGCCGCGGCTTGGTCGCGTAGACCACCAGGCTCTTCCCGATCAGCGGGTCCAGCGCCTTCTCCGCGAGCCGCGTGGCCAGCGGGCGCTTCATGATGTCCCACACCAGGAGCTTGTGCCACGCGCGGACCGGAAGCGCCTTGTCGTTGTCCACGCCGACCGCGCACTTGATCCACCAGTACGGCGAGTGCAGCGCGTGCGTGTGGTGCGTTCCGTACGGCCGCAGTCCCGACTCGCGGATCCGGGCCGCGAACTCGTCGCCCTTGTAGATGCGGATGTGCCCGCCCTCGACCTCGTGATACGCGTCGGACAACGCCCAGCAGATCTTCTCCGGCCCGTAGCGCGGCACCGTCATCGCGGCCAGCCCACCCGGCTTGAGCACCCGGAACAGCTCGCCCAGCACACCCTTGTCGTCCGGGATGTGCTCCAGCACCTCGGAGATGATCACCCGGTCGAAGCTCGCGTCCGGGAAGGGCAGCGCGAGCGCGTCACCGACCATCGCCTCGGCGCGCGCCCCGGCCGGGACCTCGCCGGCCGCCCGCATCGAGGCGAACATCGCGTCGACCTCGGCGATGTCCTTCGCGTTCCGATCCAGCGCGACCACGTCGGCGCCGCGCCGGTATGCCTCGAAGGCGTGCCGGCCACCGCCACAACCCATGTCCAGGACCCGATCCCCGGGGGCCAGCGGAAAGCGGGAGAAATCCACGGTGAGCAAGTCGGCGACTCCGTCTCGTAGTGCGCGAACCGGTTGCGGGGGCGCCCGGCGAGGATGGGCTGTGGTCAGCTGTTTCGGGATCCGACGGCGGGCTTCGCGGACGACACCCGCCCGAACGGCGACCGGCCGCGCAGCACGTCGCTCGCTCTCTCGGTCAACCCGCGTCGCCCCGCACCGGCCGTGCTCGGCGCGATCGGACCGGCCGCGAGCGCGGCCCGATACCGCTCCACGGTACGCACCGCCGTATTGCGCCACGTGAACCGTTCGAGCACCCGGGCGCGGCCCGCCTCGGCCAGCCGGGCCCGCAGTTCGGGGTCGTCGAGCAGTCGGCCCAGGGCCGCGCGCAGTGCCTCCGGGTCGCCCGGCGGCACCGCCAGGCAGGTCACCCCGTCCGGCCCCGCGACCTCCGGGATCGCCCCGCCCGTACTCGCCACCAGCGCCGTCCCGCACGCCATCGCCTCGGCGGCGGGCAGCGAGAAGCCCTCGTAGAGCGACGGCACGCAGGCGATCTCGGCGCTGCGGATCAGGTCGACCAGCTCGTCGTCGGTGAGTTCGGACACGAAGCGGATGGCCGAGCCCAGCCCGAGCCGCTCGATCGCGCGCAACACGGGACCGTCGCCCTTGGGTCGGCCGACCACCACGAGTTCGACCCGGTCGTGCTCGGCGCGCAGCTTGGCCAGCGCCTCGACCAGGTGGATCAGGCCCTTGAGCGGCACATCCGCGCTCGCCGTGGTCACGATCCGTCCGGGCACCTTGGCCACCGCCGGATCCGGCGCGAACCGGTCGGTGTCGGCGCCCACCGGCACCACGGTGACCCGACTGGGCGAGACGCCCAGGTGGTCGACGATCTCGGCCTTGGACGAGCCGGAGACGGTGACCACCTCGGTCAGCCGCGCGGAGACCCGCTTCTGCATGGTGGTGAACCCGTACCAGCGGTGCAGCGTGGCCTTGCGCCGCAGCGTCGTGGCCTCGCCGATCTCCAGCGCGCGGTCCACCGTGATCGGGTGGTGGATCGTGGTGACCAGCGGGAACCCGAGCCGCGGCAGCGCGAGTTGCCCGTAGCCCAGCGTCTGGTTGTCGTGCACCACGTCGAACTCGCCGCGCCGGGCCGCAAGGTGGCGCCACGCGCGCAGCGAGAAGGTCAGCGGCTCGGGAAAGCCCGCGGTCAACATGCCGCCGACCTCGAGCACGTCGATCCAATCGCGATACTCGCGCAGCTTGGGCATCCGGAACGGATCCGGTTCGCGATACAAATCCAGGCTGGGCAGCGTGGTCAGCTTCACGCCCTCGTCCACGACCGCGTACGGCGGGCCGGAGATCACCTCGACCTCGTGTCCGAGCCTGGTGAGTTCGCGGGAAAGGTGGCGGACGTAAACTCCCTGTCCGCCGCAGTACGGGTCGCCCCGATACGCCAGCAGGGCGATTCGCAGGGGTCGCTCCGGGGAGGTCCGCGCCGGGCCCACCTGGGCGTTCACAGCGGATGCGGTCTCCCGTGTCACGAATGGCCCCCTATCGCTGCCCTCGTCGGAGCATAGTAGTCGCGTAATCTAGAACAGGTTTCAGTATGTGCCCGTCGGAGAGCAGCCAAGATACCGCCGGGTACCCACTGCGACGTGCACCGCGTGACCCGTAACACACCGCCCGGCGGACCGCCGCGCATCGAGAGGCTGACATGACGACGTATACGAAGGCCGACCGGGCGCCGCTGACCGAGCGCCAGGAGGCACGCCGCCGCCGCATCCTGCGCGCGACCACCCAACTGGCCGCCCGAGGCGGTTACGAATCGGTACAGATGCGCGAGGTCGCGGAGCTGTCCGAGGTGGCGCTCGGCACGCTGTACCGCTACTTCCCGTCCAAGGTGCATCTGCTGGTGGCCACCATGTACGACCAGCTGGATCAGCTGCACAGCCAGCTGCGCCGCCGCCCGCCGAAGAGCGTCGGCGCGCGTGAGCGGGTGGTGGACACCCTGCTCCGGGCGTTCAAGGGGATGCAGCGCGAGCCGCACCTGACCGAGGCGATGATGCGGGCGCTCCAGTTCGCCGACCGATCGGTCGGCGCCGAGGTGGACACGGTCAGTCGGGAGACCACCTCGATGATCCTGGAGGCGATCAGCGGCGACGAGCCGCCGAGCGAGCCGACGACGGAGGAGTTGGCGGTGATCCGGGTGATCACCCACACGTGGCACTCGTCCCTGATCGCCTGGCTCAACGGCCGCGCCTCGATTGCCCAGGTCCGCACCGACATCGAAACCGTCTGCCGACTGATCCCGGAGGACTGAGACCCCGCGAGTGCTCCGGCCGGGCCCGCCATCGGCCCGACCGGAGCACTCGCGCTAGTCCGGTGGGAACACGGTCGCGCCGGAGGCCGCGTCCACGATCGAGATGGCCTCGACCGGGCAGCTCTCGGCCGCCTCCAGGATCGCGTCCGAGGCGTCCGTCTCCCCCGCCGTCGGGTGCGACTGCCGACCCGCGTCCAGCTTGAAGTCGTTCGGCGCGCTGCCGATGCACATGCCCGACCCGATGCATACGCTCCGGTCGACCTCGACCCGCCAGCGATCACCCATCAGTACTCCTCTTTCGCTCGGCTCCTGCGTCCGCCCGCGCGCGGCCCGCGGCCGCGACGGTCAGATCTGCGCGTCGTAACCCGCGGGCAGCGCGATGGACTTGGCCTCGGTGTACGCGTCGAGCCCCTCGATGCCGAACTCGCGGCCGATGCCCGAGTTCTTGTAGCCGCCGAACGGGCCGAAGAAGTCCAGGCCGAACGTGTTCACCGAGTACGTACCGGTCCGGATCCGCCGGGCCACGTCGATCCCCTTCTCGATGTCCGTCGTCCAGACGCTGCCCGACAGGCCGAAGTCCGAATCGTTCGCGAGGGCGATCGCCTGCTCCTCGTCGTCGTAGGCGATCAGCGCCACGACCGGGCCGAAGATCTCCTCCTGGGCGATCCGCATCGAGTTGTCCACGTCGCCGAACAGGGTGGGCTCGACGTACCAGCCCTTCTCCTGCGCCTCGGGACGACCGCCGCCGGCGAGGATCTTGGCGCCCTCCTCCTGGCCGATGCGGATGTAGTCGAACGAGCGCTGCTGCTGGCGCTTGGCCACCAGCGGGCCGACCTGGGTGTCGGCCGCCATCGGGTCGCCGACCTTGAGTTCGCCGACCCACGCGGCGAAGCGCTCGGCGATCTCGTCGTAGCGGGCACGCGGGGCCAGGATCCGGGTCTGCGCCACGCACGCCTGGCCGTTGTTCATGTACGAGTTCGGCAGCAGCGTGGTCGCGGTGTGCTCCAGGTCGGCGTCGGGCAGGATGATCGCCGCCGACTTGCCGCCCAGTTCCAGGGTGACCCGGGTGAGGTTGCGCGCGGCGACCTCCATGATCCGCTTGCCCGCGCCGACCGAGCCGGTGAACGCGACCTTGTCGATGCCGGGGTGGCCGACCAGGTACTCGCTGACCTCGCGGTCCGCGGCGACGATGCTCAGCACGCCGTCGGGCAGCCCCGCGTCCCGGCAGATCTCGGCCAGGATGTACGAGTCGAGCGGCGTCTCGGGCGACGGCTTGAGCACGACCGTACAGCCGGACGCGATGGCCGGCGCGAGCTTGGCGGCGGTGACGAACTGCGGGACGTTCCACGGCACCACGGCAGCCACCACGCCGACCGGCTCGCGGCGCACGAGCAGCGGGTTGAGCAGACCGGTGCGCTTCTCCTCCCACCGGTACTCGCGGGCGATCTTGGCGACCGTGTCGTAGATCATCCCGGCGCCGATGGCCTGTGCGAACAGGCCCCAGCCGACCGGCGAGCCGTTCTGCGAGGCGACCACCTCGGCGAGTTCCTGCGACCGCGTCATGAAGCCGTCGCGGATCTTCTCCAGGATGGTGATGCGCTCGTCCAGGGACATCCGCGGCCACGGGCCCTCTTCGAACGCCTTGCGCGCGGCGGCGACCGCGGCGTCCACGTCGGCGGTCGACGCGTGGGGAACGCGCGCGATGACCTCTTCGGTGTGCGGCGAGACGACCTCGATCGTGTCCGTGCCCAGCGGGTCGACCAGCTGTCCGCCGATGACCAGTTGGCTGTGCTCCACGATATCCGTCATCACGGTCCTCCTCGGTGCGCACACGCTGCGCGCGGTACAGGGGCTTGCGGGTGGGGCTTGCGGACGTTGAGCAGAACTCCGACTAGAACAGATACCAGTTCGCCGATGAGGGAACAACGGATTCACGGCTCGAATGAGACTGGAGTCTCACTGGCTGACAGGTAAGGATCGTACGTGCCGGATCTCGATCTGACGACCCCTCAAATCAGTGGCCCGGTGGTGTATGAGAGAACGTGTTCTATGGTGATCATCGGAGCCGGATACGCATCCGGCGGCCGTTGGGCGCCGCTTCGAGAACCGTCGAGAAGGAGGCCGCCCATGACCACCGCGTCCGATCGCCCCATTCCTCCCGTGCCGGATGCCGATGCCGACGGGTCGGCGGTGGGAGCCTTGTCGCCCGCCGCCGGCGCCGATGTGCCCACCGTCGAGTCGGCTGCCCGGGCCGATGCGCCCACCGTCGCCGATCTGGGCAACGGTGTGTGGACCGTTCCGGTTCCGATCCCGAACAATCCGCTCGGCTGCACGCTCGTCTACGTGCTCGAAACCGACGCCGGGCCGGTCCTGGTCGACGCGGGCTGGGACGACCCGGTCTCCTACCGCGCCCTCGTCGACGGCCTGGTCGAGGTCGGCACCTCGATCGAGGACGTGCACGGCGTCCTGGTCACCCACGCCCACCCGGACCACCACGGGTTGTCGGAAAAGGTGCGTGAGGTCTCCGGCGCGTGGATCGCGCTGCACGCGGCCGACGCACAACAGGTCGAGCAGATCAACGCCGCCCCGCGCGCGGCCTGGTTGCGACACCACCTGGAGGTGCTGACCCTCGCGGGCGCGCCGCAGGAGGCCATCGACGCGCTGACCGCGTTGCGGACCCGGAGCGCGAACGACGGCGCCCGGCCGCGCCTGCGCTACGCGGTGCCCGACCGGGAGTTGGTGCACGGCGAACTCGCGCCCGCGCCCGGTCGGGCGGTGCGTACCGTGTGGACGCCCGGCCACACTCCCGGCCATGTCTGCCTGCACCTGGAGGACGGCGACGGGCGGCTGCTCTCGGGCGATCACCTGCTGCCGTCGATCACCCCGCACATCGGGCTCTACGACGACGCCGAGGAGGCCGATCCGCTCGGCGACTTCCTCGCCTCGCTGACACGTGTCGCGCGGCTGCCGATCACCGGCGTACTGCCCGCCCACGAGCACGTCTTCACCGACGCGGCGGGCCGGGCGGCCGAGGTGGCCCGGTTGCACGAGGTACGGCTCGCGGCACTGCACGCGCGGCTGCGCGAGCGCTCGCTGACCCTGTGGCAGATCGCCGAGGGCATGGACTGGAACCGCCCGTGGGCGCGATTGGGCGCGCAGAACCGGCAGTTGGCGCTCAGTGAGGCCGCCGCGCACCTGCGCCACCTGGTCAAGCGGGGCCGCGCCGCGGCAGAGGCGCAGGGCGACCCGGTGCGGTATACGGCCCTGTGACTCCCGGGGTCGAGGGGGCGCCCGGGTAGGGTTGGCCGGGACTTGCGGCGGCCCTGTCGAAGGGCCTGTCGGCGGGTCCGGTCCGCGGTCGGTGCCGCGGTCCGAACCGCGATCCGATCCGATCGGATCCGCTTCGCTCCGATCGGCGTTCACGAAAGGCCATGCATGCCCTCCCCCCGACGCCGCAGGCGCGCCGCGGCGGCCTCCGTGCTCACGACGGCGCTGTTGTGCTCGGCTTGGACGGAGGGCGTGGCGTCGGCCGACACGCCGACGCCGGTGCCGACCGCGCTGTACGGGAAGACCGACCCGAGCACGGACGGCGTGTACCGGCAGTCGTTGGCGATCATGGCGCTGGCCTCGACCGACACGCAGCCGGCGCCGACCGCGGTCGAGTGGCTGCTCGGGCAGCAGTGCGCCGACGGCGGGTTCACCGCGTATCGGGCCGATCCGGGCGCGCCGTGCGATGGCGCGCGGGAGGACACCGTGGCGACCGCGACCGCGATCGAGGCGTTGCGGGCGCTGCGGACGTACGACACTCGGGTGGCGCGAGGGGTGGACTGGCTGCGGTCGAAGCAGCTCGCCGACGGCTCGTTCGCGAGTGTGCCCGGGCCGAACGCGGTCGGTGACGTGACCGCGACGGCCGCCGCGACCAGCGCGATCGTCACGGCCGGCACGTCGCCGGAACTGTTCCGTACGCCGCAGGGGCGCACCCCGACGGACGCGCTCGGGGCGGCCCAGCTGCGGTGCGACGCGCCTGCCGCGGACCGGGGGGCGTTCGCCGGTGCGCCGGGTGCCCCGGTCGACCCGCTGGTGACCGCGCGCGCCGTGCTGGCCCTGGGCTACGGCACCCAGCCGGCCGTGGCCGCCCCGTCGTTCGCGATCACGCCGCTGACCTGCCCCGGGGCCGCACCGAACCGGCAGGCCGCCGCACAGGCCGGCGCCGCGTGGCTGGCCGCCAAGCTCAAGGCCGGCGGCAACCACCTCGGCGGCCCCACCGACTTCGCGGCCACCACGACGGCCGTCCAGGCCCTGGCCGCGACGGGCCATCCCGCAGAGGCGGGCGCGGCGGCCGACTGGCTCGCGGCGGGCGCCAAGACGATGGCCGGCAACGACCCGGTCCGCCTGGCCTCCCTGATCCTGGCGGCCGTCTCCACGGGCCGCACGGTAACCACGTTCGGCGGCCTGGACCTGCCAAGCCTCCTCCGAGACACCGGCCCGGCTCCAACCCCCACCGCCGACATGGCCAACCAAAGCAACCTGATCGACGGCCCGGAAGACCACACCCTCCGCGACACCCTCGCCGCAATAATCGCAGTCCTCCTGGCCGCCACACTAATCATCGGCATGCGCCGAACCCGCCGAGAACCCTGACCAGGCCCCACCCCGACCGAAGCGCCACCCAGGACCCAAGCAACCCACCCGAGCCACCCAGCCCAGCGGACCCCAACCGGGCACCCCTCCACCCAGCCAGGACCACTCAACCCAGCTGAAACCCAGCAGCCCGGCCAGGACCACTCAGCCCGGCCGGGACCCCAAGTACCCAACCGCGCCACTCAACCCAACCGGGCATCCCTCCACCCGACCCGGGCCACTCAACCCAGCTGGAACGCAAGCAATCCGGCCAGAACCACTCAAGCCGGCTGGGACCCAAACGGCCCGACCCGGCCACTCAACCCAACCGAGTGGCCCCTCCGCCCGGCCAGGGCCACTTCGACCCAACCGGGAGCCAAGCCGCCCGGCCAGGGGCACTCAAGCGGTCGGGCCCAAGCAACCCGACCAAGCCATTCAGCCCGGCCGGCGCTTGAGGCCAAGTAGCCCGACCCGCGCTTGAGGCCGCCTCGGCCGAAGGCCAGGCAACCCAGCCCACCCGACCCGCGCGTTCGAGGCCGCCTCGGCGACAACACCCCTCAATGCCGAAGGCCCGGCAACACCACCTCCGCTTCCGCGGCCCGCGCCTCCTCGTCACTGAAGACCCGAGACCGAATCAGGAACCGCCACCCCGTGGGCGCCTCGACCGAGAACCCGCCGCCGCGCCCGCGAACCACGTCCACGGTCAGATGGGTGTGCCGCCAATACTCGAACTGCGCCGCCGACATGTAAAACGGCTGACCGGCGACCCATCCGAGCAACACGTCCGCATCACCGACCAGGAACTCCCCCCGCGGGTAACACATCGGCGAAGACCCGTCACAACACCCACCGGACTGGTGAAACAACAACGGCCCATGCTCCGCCGCCAGTTCCCCCACCAACTCGGCCGCGCCCCGCGTGATCGCAACCCGCTCGACCGCCCCGCCCTCCGCGTCCGACATCAGCGCACCTCCTCCGACGCGACCGCCACGACCGCCGTCGCGACTCAGAAGAACCCGAGCTTCTTCGCCGAGTAACTCACCAGCAGATTCTTGGTGTTCTGGTAGTGCCCCAGCATCATCCGATGCGTCTCCCGCCCCAGCCCCGAGGCCTTGTACCCGCCAAATGCCGCATGCGCCGGATAGGCGTGATAGCAGTTGGTCCACACCCGCCCGGCCTTGATCTCCCGCCCGAACCGATAGGCCCGCGTCGCATCCCGCGTCCACACCCCCGCACCCAGGCCGTACAGCGTGTCGTTGGCGATCCGCAACGCCTCGGCGTCGTCCCGGAACGTGGTCACCGACACCACCGGACCGAAGATCTCCTCCTGGAAGATCCGCATGTCGTTGGTGCCCTTGAAGATCGTCGGCTCGACGTAGTACCCGTCCTCGAAACCCTCGACCGTCGTGCGCGCACCACCGATCAAAACCTCGGCGCCCTCCTGCCGACCGATATCCAGATACGACAGGATCTTCTCCAACTGATCGTTGGAAGCCTGCGCACCGACCATCGTCGCCGGATCGAGCGGATTGCCCTGGACGATCGCCCGGGTGCGCGCCAACGCCCGTTCCATGAACCGGTCGTAGATCGACTCGTGGATCAGCGCCCGGGACGGACACGTACAGACCTCGCCCTGGTTCAGCGCGAACATCACGAAGCCCTCGACGGCCTTGTCGAAGAAGTCGTCGTCCTCGTCCGCCACGTCGGCGAAGAAGATGTTCGGACTCTTGCCGCCGAGTTCGACCGTCACGGGGATGATGTTCTGCGAGGCGTACTGCAGGATCAGTCGCCCGGTGGTGGTCTCGCCGGTGAACGCGACCTTGGCCACCCGGCTGCTGCTCGCCAGCGGCTTTCCCGCCTCGAAGCCGAAGCCGTTGATCACGTTGACCACGCCGGGCGGCAGCAGGTCGGCGATCAGCTCGATCAGGACCAGGATGCTCACCGGCGTCTGCTCGGCCGGCTTGAGCACGACGCAGTTGCCCGCCGCCAGCGCGGGGGCGAGCTTCCACGTGGCCATCAAAATGGGAAAGTTCCACGGAATGATCTGCGCGACCACGCCGAGCGGTTCGTGGAAGTGGTACGCGACGGTGTCCTCGTCGATCTGCGAGATGGACCCCTCCTGGGCCCGGATCACACCTGCGAAGTAACGGAAGTGGTCGACGGCCAGCGGGAGATCCGCGGCCAGCGTCTCGCGGACCGGCTTGCCGTTCTCCCACGTCTCGGTGACCGCGAGGCGTTCGAGGTTCTGCTCGATGCGGTCGGCGATCTTGAGCAGGAGCAGCGAGCGTTCGGTGACGCTGGTCCGACCCCAGGCGTCGGCCGCGGCATGTGCGGCGTCCAGGGCCAGTTCGACGTCCTCGGCGGTGGAGCGGGCCACCTCGCAGAACGGCTGACCGGTCACGGGGGTGATGTCGTCCATGTACCGACCCTGCACGGGCGGCACCCATTTGCCGCCGATGTAGTTGTCGTATCGCGGTTCGAACGTGACGATGCTGTCCGGTTGGCCGGGCTGACTGTAGACCACGCGAGCCTCCGCTTCCCTTGCCGTGCAGTGGGCATGACGGACCGTCGGCGACCCCACCGGTCTCGGAAAGCGGGCCGGGCCGCCTGCGGCCGACGGTAGTCGCTCGGCCGCCGATGGTCACCGGATCCGGGAAGAAAAGCCGCGTTGTCATCGGTGCCGGGCAGCGGCATGCACGGGACTTCGTGGAGCCCACCGGCAACTCGCGCCACCAGAAAGCAAGTTGGCCACAATCACCGGATGCTATATCTGGATGTCACCTGTGACATGTGCCATTGTACTCGACGTCGTGTTCTCGATGTGGGCCGCCGATCGTGGCCCACCTGCGCCCGAAGGGCCGTACATGAGCACTCACGCACGCCGTAGAACGTGGTTTGCCACAAGCGTTCCCCTCTTGGCGCTGGTCGTCGGTGTGTTGCCGATCGCAATCACGCCGACGGCCTCGGCCGGCCCCTCCCCGAACACGAACTCCCGGGTCGGGCACGTGAACACGCAGGCGGCGGCCGACCCGGGCGACGAGGTCGACCGGGTCGGTTCGCCGCTCGCCCTCGGCCCCGACCGGGGCCCGGGTCCGCTCGACGGCGGCAACGGCGCGCCCACCGGCCGGGGTCCGGCGGCGACCGACCTCCCGCTCGGACCGCGGCTTCGGACCGATGCCGCGCCGGTGCCCGGCTGTACGCTCGCCGAGTTCGCCGCGTTGTCCCCGCAGGCGCTGGCCGACTTCCTGACCCGCGCCGACGTCGGGCCCGACTGTCTGCGCGGCTTCCTGTGGACCTACACCCCGGAGCTGGGCCGGGTGTTGACGCCGGCTCACCTCCAGGCGGTACTGGCCCGGATCACCGCGCTCGCCCCGGCCTACGACGGCGGCAACGCCTCGCACCTGTACGAACTGTGGTACTTCACGCACGCCGCGCTCTACCTCGACTGGGACAACCCCGCGATCGACCTGCGCGGCCCCGCGACGGTGGCCGCGATCAGCTCGGCGGCCGACGCCTTCCGCACCGCGACGCACGCGTTCGACGTCACGCCCACCTCGGGCGCGCTGCTGCGCGAGATCCTGATCAGCATCGACGTCGACGGCGTCCGCGAACACCAACTGCCGCTGGCCGCCCGGGTCCTACGCGACATGGACGGCAGCACCGACGCGTGGCAGAGCCCCACCCGCAGGGAAGCGGCGCTGGCCGCGCAGAACTTCGCGTACCACGGCATCGCCAACGGCGACGCGGGCTACCAGGCCGCCGTCGCGGCCGACCCGGGCTACCGCGCCGGGCTGAAGGCGTTCGTCGGCTACCGACACCTGAACGTGCCGACCAGTGCCGGGCTGCTGCGCAACGCCGTGTTCGAGTACGGCCGGCTCGGCCGTATCCCGAGCCTCACGGCGGAGACCGTGACGGGCCTGGGCACCCTGCTCGCCGACACCGAGGGCTGGTACGGCCGCTTCTCGGTGCCGTGGAGCGAGGTCGCGCACTGGCTGGAGACGTACGGCGGTTGCCACGCGGCGGGGGTGTGTCGGGCCGACGTCGAGGCGCAGGTCTTCCCGAACACGTACACCTACGACATGGGCGACATCGAGGTGCACACCTCACTCGACCGGACCACGGTCGAGCAGCTCTACTACGCCTCCAAGCAGGTCAAGGAGCAGTTCTTCCGCACCCTCGGCACCGACCAACCGCTGGCCGGCGACCCGAACCACAAGCTGACCGTCCGGCTCTACGCGAGCATGGCCGACTACCACACCTACCAGCCGTTCCTGTACGGCTACGCCACCAACAACGGCGGCCTGTACATCGAGGACGGCGCCACCTTCTACACCTACCAGCGGGTCGTGCCGAGGGACTCCAAGCTGCAGTTGGAGGAGCTGTTCCGGCACGAATACACGCACTACCTCAACGGCCGCTACGCGGTACCGGGTTCGTTCGGCCAGGGCCCGTGGTACGCGGACAACCGAACCACCGCGTTCGACGAGGGAATGGCCGAATACATGGCGGGTTCGACCCGTGACCAGGGCGTGAAGCTGCGCAAGTCACTGGTCACGAAGATCATCTCCGACGTGCAGCAATACGGCAGCCGCCCGTCGGTCCGCGACACGCTGCACTTCAAGTACGACGACGCCGGCTACTTCTTCCGCTACTACGCCTACGCCGGCTCGTTCTTCTCCATGCTCGGACGCGACCACCCGGATCAACTCACCGAGATGTACACCCACTTGCGCACCAACGACGTGGCGGGCTTCGACGCCTTCCTCGACCGCATGAGCGCCCCGACCTACCAGGCCGAGTTCGACACCTACCTGGACCAACAGACAGCCGGCGTCGACACCTTGACCGTCCCGGTGGCGAGGTACACCCCCACGGCCCAACTCGCCGCAACGGGCCCGGAATACATCCGCCAGGTCTTCCACCGGTCCACATCCAACAACCCGACCTCGTGCGACGCCTTCTACGACGCCCACCCCCGCTTCACCTGCAAGGGCGCAATCACCGCCAACATCGCCTCCACCGCCCCCGGCGAGATGCACACCGCCATGGCCGCCACGATCGACTACTTCATCCTGACCCGGGCGGCAGCCGCCCTGAACAACCTGGCCGACATGAACTGCCACTTCACCGAACCGACCCCCTGGCCCAACGCCCAAGCAGCCACCTCCACCTACACCTGCGAAGGCCCCCTCCGCCCCTGACCACCCACCCCCGAACGACGGCCCCCGAGCGCTGCCCACCCCGCGCCGGGGGCCGTCCCGCGGTCGGAGCCTCCCGCCGCCGGCGACCCTCAACCCACGGGCGCACAACCGTCACGCGCCGCGTTGCCGGCCAACACCGCCCGCAACAAGTTTTCCGAAGGCGGTAGTTCGACCCCGCCACGAACGGTCGGCACGTAGTCGACCGTCCCCGTCGTACACGTCGCCGCGTAACCCACGCCCGACCCTTTGCCCGCAGAAGTGGCAACAATCTTCCCCGGAGCCTGTGACCCCCGCCCCAGCCGATCCTCCAGATCGGCGAACGCACCACGGCGCACCTCCAACCGGAGCACGGGCATGCCGTCCCGCCCGTCCCGATCCGAAACGACACAGTCCTCCCACAGCGGATCCCGCCCCGACCAGGTCTCCACCCAGGTCGGATGCGCACCGAGATCCACCCCGACGAGCGGCACCCCACACAACGTCGCACCCGCCGACAGGGGGCGCGGTGCGACCTCAGCCCGCCCGACCGGCGCAGGCAACTCCGGCGACCCTCAACCAGCCCGACGCCGAACGGAGTTGGTCAAGCGCACCATCGTCGAGGCGATGCGCTCACGATTGCCGGCCCGCCCGGGAGTCATGAACCGATCACGGCCGAGGCTCTCCTCGGTGATCCGAACATCCTGAGCCCGCAGCCAGGCGTACCAGCTCTCCCCGCCGGGAGTGCACGGAGGAATCTGCATCCACCCCTGAAGATCCGACGCCATCCCGATCAGACCGTTCCCCAACGGCGTCGAGACCGAAAGTTGCTCCTCGATGCCGTAGAACTGCCCTGCATGCCCATAATCCCGGTCGAGTTCGAACCGAAACGCAAGCTGCGGCCGACCCGCGACCTCGGTATCGACCACGCACGAATCCCCACGCGCAGCCGGATAGTCAAGCCTGTCCCCGCGATACCTGTACTCCCCCGGCGGCATCAACGCACCGAACTCATCGACAGCCAACAACCCCCAGCAATAACTCTCGGACCGACCCGAATCACCCCGCCCGACCCCGAACACGACCAACCCACCAACCAACCCGGCCAAAACCACCCCGACGCTCACAACAACTCCGCGCCGGCGCCACCGAAGTGCTTTCATCGAATGGTGATTTCAGCAGGCATGATGGTCGAGTAACCACGTTCGGCCTCACCACCCAGATTCGCACCTCGGTACAACGGATTCTCTTCCATCCAGGACCGCATCATGTCCTCCACCTGGACCCGCCCCCGGACGAACACGTCATGCACCTCTTCCCTGGCGCGATCACTCGCATCTGCCGGGTTCGCCTGAAAGAACTCCCCGACGATCCCATTCAGACCGACCGTGGCGATGGCGACGACCGGGGCAAGTTCCGGATTCCGGACGAGCTTCGCAGCAGCGGCGAATGTGCCACCCGCCGAGATCCCGTCGACCCCGGCACCGATCCACCGCTCCATGCGCTTGTCGGCTTCCTCCTTGGCCTTGTCACCGTCGGCCGCTTGATCGACCACAGGCCGTCGGATCACCCGCAGAGCGAGCCGCCCGATCGATCGGGTCCGGGACCGGTGGATCCTCGGTGAGGCCGGACCGGGAGGGCGTCGGGCCGGGAGGGAGTCGGGCCGGGCCTGGGGGTCGGGCAGACTGGGGGGATGTCTGTGGTGAAGATCAATGCGTTGACTGTGCCCGCCGAGATGCGGGAGACCCTGGAGCAACGGTTTGCGTCGCGTGCCGGGATGGTGGACTCGCAGGACGGGTTCGAGTGGTTCGAGTTGTTGCGGCCGGTCGAGGGGACCGACAAATACCTCGTGTACACCCGCTGGCGCAGCGAGGAGGACTTTCAGGCGTGGATGGCCGGGACCATGCGGGCCGCGCATGGTGGTGGCGACGGCGCCGAGCGGCCCAAGCCGGCTTCGACCGATTCGGCTCTGTGGTCCTTCGAGGTGATCCAGAGCACCGGGCCGAAGGGCTGACCCGTCCGGGGTTGGTCAGAGGGTGACCGCCTGCACGTCCAAGTGGTCGTCGAGCGCTTGGCGGCCTGCCGGGGTCACGGCAAGCGTGCGGGTCGTGCCGATTCGGGTGACCCAGCCGACGGCGAGTGCGTGGGCGCACAGCGCGGCGCCCACGGCTCCGCCCAGGTGGGGGCGGCGCTCGGTCCAGTCCAGGCACGCCCGCACCGGCGGTCGGCGCGAGCCGGGCGGCGGGACGGTGATCCCGAGTTCGGCGACGGATCCGGCCAGGTGGTCGTAGCACAGCCGGGCACGCGCGAGGGCCTGCCGACGGCTCGAAGCGGACAACGATCGTGGTCGGGCCGGCTGTTGCGGGGCCAACGCGGCCAGGCTCTCGATCAGTTCGATCACCCGATGGTCGGCCACCCGCAGGTAGCGGTGGCGTCCGTGCCGCTCCTCGACGAGGAGTCCGCCGTCGACGAGCAGGTTCAGGTGTGAGGTTGCGGTGGAGCGTGCGATGCCGGTCCGATCGGGAAACGCTGGGAGCACGGCGAACATCGCCTGACCCGGTACTAACCTTGCCCCATGCCACGCTACGACTACCGCTGCCGCGCCTGCGACGTGACCTTCGAGGTCAACCGCCCGATGGCCGCCTCCAACGACCCGGCCACGTGCCCGGCCGGCCACGCCGACACCACGAAGCTGCTCTCCACGGTCGCGGTAACCGGTGCCGCCTCCGCCCCCCGCCCCACCGGAGGCGGCGGAGGCGGGGGCTGCTGTGGCGGCGGCTGCTGCGCCTGACCCGATCCGATCGACGCCCGGAACCCACGACCGACGGGTCCTGGTGCTCAACGGTCGGCGCTCCCGGTGGGACGACCGACTGCGCGGGTCGACCGGTGCGGTCGGCGATCACGTCGAAGTCTCGTCGTAGTGGACGATCGGCCGGCGGTCCGGTCTCAGGCGGTCTGGCCACCCGGGCGCTTGAGAGAACCGTCCGGGTTGCGCGGCCCGGTGCTCGCCACGACCTCGCCGAAGTCGAGTTCGCCGGCGTCCATGGCGTCGAAAAACTCCTGACGCAGGTGACGCTTGACGGCGTCCTCCACGGCGAGGCGCACGGCCTCGGCTTTCGATTTGGTGCCGTATACGCGCATGGCCTCGGCAACCATTTCGTCGTCGAGGTCGATGACGATTCCGGCCATGCGGCGTTCCCTTCAGCGGCACCCAGGACTCGAAACGATACGTCCACGCGAAGGAATCGATGTCGTTTCAGCCCGGCCGAGCCGGACAGGGCCCACTTCGGCGCGAGGCTCGAACGGCTACGCGGCCAAAGGCTTCGGGGTTTCCTTGTCGCATTCCCAGTGGGCCAGGGCCGAGCGGTCGAGGAGGGTGATGCCGGCGCCGGCGGCCAGGGCTTCGGCCTTGGCGGAGAAGCAGCCGGCCGTGGTGGCCAGCAGGAGCGGGCCGGGGCGTTCCGCGGCGGCGTCGAGGGCGGAGACGAAGTCCTGGACCACGCCGCCCGCCACCGGGCCCGGGCCGTCCGCGCTGCGACAGCGCAGCACCGCCGGTGTCCCGTCGCCGCGCCTGGCGTGGACGTCCACCGCGTACGCGTCCTCGACCACCCGCACCGTCTCCACCTCGGCCAGGCCGTCGCGCTCGCACAGTTCGGCCACGTGCTCCGCGAGCCGGGCCGGGTCCATCCGGTCCAGGCGCGCCTGCGCGTCGCGCAGCGCGCGGTCGTCGCGATACTCGATCGGCTCGTCGGCCCTGGGCCGGTATCCCGCCAGCCAGATCACCGAGGCCAGCCCCGCCGCGGCGCAGATGTACACCACCATCATGCTGTCGGACTGGTTCACCCGAACACCTTCGAGGACGAACCAGACACCGATGGCGAGGAGTTCGAGCCCGGCAACCAGGATGGCCAGATTGAGGTAGGCCCTCACCGTCGTACGTGCCATGTCCGTCGTCCCCCCGGTGACGCATCGGCCGGTCGTACCCGTGTCGTTCACGTTGTCCCGAACTCGTTTCGAGCCGAACTGCCCTGATCCGAGCGGCCCGACCGACCTTCGGCCGCACCGTCGTCGTCCTGTCGCCATCCCGACGATCGGGACCCGTCACCCGGTTCCCGACTCCCGCCACAACCGGACGAGACGCGGACCACACCCGAACCATCCGACCGGACCGCGACCGCACGACAACGGGACACCCTACGAAGGTGCCCTCACGCGCCGTCCGGCAGGTTGGTCCAACCACGACCGTCGGCCCTGCCGTACCACCCACTGGCCGCCGTGGTACCGCCGTCCACCGGGATCAGATGACCCGTCACATACGACGATGCGGCACTGGCCAGGAAGAGCACAACCTTCGCGTAGTCATCGGGTTCGCCGAATCGCGCCAACGGGACCCACGAACCGATCAACGCCGGGTCGCGATCGCGCAATTTGGCCTCGTATGTCGTCTGCGGCGTGTTCGCCATGTCCGGGGCGATCGCGTTGACCCGAACCCCCTTGCGCGCCACGTCGACCGCGAGCGACTTGGTGAACGCGATGATCGCGGCGTTGTACGCGGAGTAGACCGGACACCCCGGGATGCCGCGCAGCGCCTCGACCGTCGACACGTTCACGATGCTCCCCCGGCCCCGCTCGACCATCGACGGCAACACCGCGTGCGTGACCCGCAGCACGTGTTCGAAGTTGATCGCGTGCAGCGCCCGCCACTCCTCCTCCGTACTGCGCAGGAAGGTGGTCGAGGGCCGGTAGTCGCCCACGTTGTTCACCAGGACGTCCGCGCCGCCCGCCGCGAGCGCCGCGTCGCGCAGCCGCTGCACCGTCGCCGGCTCCCGGATGTCGCCCAGGACCACCTCCACCCGCCCGCCGGCCGCCTCGATGTCGATACGCGCCTGCTCGGCCCAGTCCGCGTCGATGTCGTTGAGCACCACGAGCGCGCCCGCGCGGGCCAGCAGCCGGGAGACCCCGCCGCCGATGCCCGCGCCGCCTCCGGTGACGATCGCGACCTGGCCGGCGAGGGGTTCGGGGTCGAGCATGGGTGGTGCCTCCTCGGCGGATATGACGATGCGTCAGATCTGCGCATGCTCCCCCAGGTCGGCCACGAGGTCAACGCCGAACCCGACCCGGACGATCTTCGCCACACCCCCGACTCCGGCCCCACCGATCGAGCCCGGGGGATCGAGACCAGGCAGGATGGGGGCAACGAACGCAACCGGTGCGCCCGACCCCGTCGGCACGCACCACGACGAAGGGATCACATGGACATCAAGGTCGAGGACGTCCCCGCGCAGCACCGCTTCGAGGCCCGGGTCGACGGCGCCCTGGCAGGCTTCGCCGAGTACATGACCACCGACACCCTGATCGTGTTCACCCACACCGAGGTGGACCCGAGCTTCGAGGGCAAGGGCGTGGGCGGCACCCTCGTCCGCGGCGCGCTCGACCTGGTCCGCGCCGGCGAGCACAAGGTGCTGCCGCTGTGCCCGTTCGTCAAGGCGTGGATCGGCAAGCACCCGGACTACTTCGACCTCGTCTACGACGCCCCGCCGAGCAAGGTCACCGACTGACGCCACGCCCCGACGGGCCCGGTCCCGGTCCCGTACCCACCCGAACCGCCCACCCCGTCGCGCGACCCCCTCCCTCGGTTGGGCGTACGCAGGGCCTCGCCGTAGGCTCGACTCCCGTGAACAGCCTGCGCATGATCGACACCTGGCCCGTCGGGAAGGCCGCCGCGGCCGTGGTCACCCGCGATGGAGTGGTCAAGAGCGAGCACGGCCCGGTGGACGAGCCGTTCCGGCTCGCCTCGGTGACCAAGTTGCTCACCGCGTACGCCGCGCTCGCCGCGATCGAGGAGGGGGCGATCGAGCCGGACGACCCGGCCGGGCCGCCCGGATCCACGATCCGCCACCTCCAGGCGCACACGTCGGGCCTGGCCTTCGACGAGGACCGGGTGCTCGCCGGCCCCGGCCGCAAGCGCATCTACTCGAACACCGGCTTCAACCTGCTCGGCGCCACCATCGAGAAGGCGTGCGACATCCCGTTCGGGGAGTACGTGCGGCAGGCGGTCTTCGCGCCCCTGGGCATGACCGAGACCACGATCGGCGACTCCCCGGCCGCCGGCGGCGTGTCCACCGTGCGCGACCTGACCCGGTTCGCGGCCGAACTGCTCGCCCCGCGCCTGCTCGCGCCGGAGACCGTACGCGCGGCCACCACCGTGGCCTTCCCCGGCCTGGACGGCGTACTGCCGGGCTACGGCACCCGGCGGCCCAACGACTGGGGCCTCGGCTTCGAGATCCGCGGCACCAAGTCGCCACACTGGACCGGAACCACCAACTCGCCCGCCACATACGGCCACTTCGGCGCGTGCGGCACCTTCCTGTGGGTGGACCCGGAGCTGGGAGCGGCCTGCGTCTGCCTGACCGACCGCGAGTTCGGCCCCTGGGCCGCCGAGGTCTGGCCGATCCTGAACGACGCGGTGGTCGCCGAGCTGCGCTGAGCCGAAGCGCACCCCTTCACCCGGCTCGTCCTGCGCCGCACCGGCCCGCGCGGCGCATACCGTCGACCCGTGGTGTTCTCCGTGCTCGCGGCGCTCGCCGCCGCCCTCTGCTACGGCGTCGGAACCGTACTGCAGGCCCTGGGCGCGCGGCGGACCGCTGGCGCGTCCGGACTCGATCCCCGGGTGTTGACCCGGGCCCTGCGCCAGTGGCCGTTCGTGCTCGGCACCGGCCTCGATCTGGCCGGGTACGCCTGCCAGTTCGTCGCGCTGCGCGAGTTGCCGATCTTCGCCGTCGAGGCCGCCCAGTCGGCCAACCTCGCGGTCACCGCGGTGCTGGCCGTACCGATCCTGGGCGCCCGGCTGCGCGGCCCGGAGTGGGGCGCGGTCGCCGCCGTCTGCGCGGGCCTGGCGCTGCTCGGCGTCTCCGCGGGGCACGAGGGCCCGGCCCACACCCACGCCGCCTTCCACTGGTCGCTGCTCGCCTGCGTCGCGGCGCTCGGCCTGGCCGGATGGGCCGCCGCCCGGCTCGCCGAACCGTGGCGCTCACGCCTGCTCGGCCTGCTCTCCGGACTCGGCTTCGGCCTGATCGCGCTGGCCACCAGGGTGCTGACCGACCTGTCCTTCCCGGACCTGCTCGCCTCCCCGACCGTCTACGCGCTGGTCATCGGCGCCGCGCTGACCTTCCTGCTGTACACGATCGCGTTGCAGGGCGGCGCGGTCACCTCGGTCGCCGCCGCGCTCGTGGTCGGCGAGACCGTACTCCCGGCGGGCGTCGGCATCGTCTTCCTCGGCGACCACAGCCGCCCCGGCCCCTACGGCCCGCTCGCGCTGACCGGTTTCGTATGCGCCGTCGCGGGCGCGATCGCCCTGTCCCGCTTCGCCGAGGGGGAGCCCGACCGACCCGGGTAAACGCGGTCGGCTCCCGTCGCCGTCGCGACGGGAGCCGACTTTCCGAGAGCACATGATCCGAACGTCACCCACCGGGACGCCCCGACCGGTCCGCTCACTCCTCCGGTTCGATGATCTGGTAGTCCAGCTCACCGATCGAGTGCGCCAGTTCGGCGGGGGTGTACACCGCGCCGTCGTAGACGAACGCGGGCTCGATCGCGGTCTCGGTAAGCCCCTCGGCGCTGGTGTCTTGCACGACGATGGCCCAGCCGATGACGGGGCACAGGACGGGCTCTTCACCGGACCTGGTCACCTCGACGTCCCACCCGGGTTCGGCCGGGGCGAGATTGACGACGCTGCGGCGGGTGTAGCGCATGGCGGGACTCCTCGGCTGCACGTGAACCGGCGGTCTGCGCCGGTTCGAACAAGCCTATGGTGCCGGTGTGACTGCTGGGGTCACGGGGCGTATGCAGCACGAAGACCCGGAATCGTCCGGCCCGCCGGCCCCGGCGTGTGCCCCCGGTCGACCGGGGTAGGTACCGGCGGAACACGCCCGGTGGATGCCGCGCGCCCGAGAGTGGTCGGGTCCCCGGGACGAGCCCAGGAATGCCCGCGACCCCGCGCCTGTTGACAGGCACGTACACGCAGCACGGGGCACGAACGTTTGGGAGGACGCATGGCCACGGTCGCACTGACCAAGGAGAACTTCGAAGAGGTCGTATCCGGCGACGGCCTGACCGTCCTGGACTTCTGGGCGGCCTGGTGCGGGCCCTGCCGATCGTTCGCGCCGACCTTCGAGAAGGTTTCGGAGGCCACGCCCGACGTCGTCTTCGCGAAGGTGGACACCGAGGCGGAGACCGATCTCGCGCAGGCGTTCTCGATCCAGTCGATCCCGACCGTGATGCTCGTCCGCGACGGCGTCGTGGTCTTCTCGCAGCCGGGCGCCCTGCCCGAGGCCGCGCTGGTCGATCTGATCAAGCAGGCGCAGGGGTTGGACATGGACGAGGTCAAGCGCAAGATCGCCGCGGGCTGACCGTCCGCTGGATCGGGCCATTCATCCCGATCCATGCCGTTTGCACCTTCGGCGCGGCAGAGGTCTACTTGAAGGAACGAGAGGGGCCCGCACGGATGGACGCGGAGAAGCGGTCGAAGTAGGGCCGCGCACCGCGCAATCAGGATCCACGAGAAGTGGATGGGCCCCTCTCGGTTCGGTAACTCCGGTTACCTGGAGCAGGCGACACGGAAGCCCGTCGGATCACAGCCGACGGGCTTCCGCGCGTTCACGCCCCACCCGGCGCGGTCGCCCCACCCGGGGCCGAAGACCCACCCGGCGACGCCGTCGGCCACCCGGGCCCCGCGACCGGCCGCGCCCGCAGGTGCGCCCGCAGCGTCGCGATCTCCTCCCGCAACCGCTCGGAGCGGACCGGCTCGCTCGGGTCCGCACGCGGGATCCGCCCCGCCACAAGGGCCAGTTGGGCCTCCTCGATCTCGCCGATCAGCACCCGGACCGGCCGCGGCCGCGGGCCGCCCCGCACCTGCCGACGGCTGTACCGCCGCGGCAACAACTCGGCCTCCACGGGTCGGATCGCCCCGGTCGCGGCCTCCTCGGCGGCCACCTCGCGAAACCTGGCCAGATAGTGCCGCCGCGCCGACCGGTACACCAGCATCGCGACCACGAAGTCGACCCCGACCCGGGCAAGCACCCCCCGCCACCCGGGCGGCAGCGGCGCGTTGAAGAACCCGTGCATCGCCATCGCCAACACCCAGCAGCCGAGCGCGACCGACACCCTCCGGGCGAGCGGCCGACCGTCGCGCGCGACCAGGTAGCCGACCCCGGTACCCGCGACCGCGCTCATCGCCCAGTGCGAACCCCACCCGGTGATCCCCACCCGCACCGCGAAGGACGCGTTCACCGAGGCGCCCGGGTCGGTCGCGCCGTCGAGCAGGATGGTGTTCAGCGCGTACAGGAGGTTCTCCACCACCTGGAAGCCGAGGCCGACCAGCGCCCCGTATACCCAGCCGTCGATCGGCGCGCGGATCACCCCGGACCCGATCAGCGCGAGTATCAGCAGGCCGCACAGCTTGAGCGTCTCCTCGTTGAACGGCGCGGTCACCGCGGCCCCCCACGTGTCCGCGAAGTCGACGCCCCGGGTCTTCGCCCAGATGTCGCCCAATCCGGTGTTGGCCAGGATCGCGCACCCGGCCGCGGCGGTCATCCCCCACACGACGCACACGATCGAGCCGGCGTGCGGCGGCTCGACGACCGGTCGGATCCGGCGGGGCAGCAGGTAACCGACGCCGAGGGTGAGCAGGAGCAGAAAGCCCGCGAGGGCCGCCGCGGCCGGGAAGACCCGTACCATGTCCCGGCATTCGTGCACGAGGACGCCGAGTCCGAACAGGCACCCCAGGAGTGCCACCCCCACGGCGACCGGAGCCGAGGGCTCGCCGGCCGGCCGGACCACGCCACCCCTCACGCGGCCTCCTCGGTGAACGTCAACGAGCGCAACACGTCCGCCACCTGTGCCCACTGCGGATCGGCGGTCGCCGCCGGCGCGAGCGCGATCAGCCGGATGGCGAAGGCGTCCTCGGGGCCGGGATAGATCACCGCCTGCCCGGTGTCGCCGTCCCGGGCCACGGCGCCGACCATGCCCCGGGCCCCGGCGTGGGCGACCAGCGGTCCCGGCACGCCGAGTCGGGCATGCCGATCGCCGACCCGGAGCGTGTCGCGCAGCCCCGTCCACAGCGCGTCGGCGTTCTCGGTCCGGGGCAGCGAGATGTACGCGACCGACAGGTCCACGTCGCCGTGCCGCAACACGAACAATCGCGAGGGGGCGGTGGCCGCCCGGTCGAGGATCCAGCCGGCGCCGACCCGGAACCACGCGCGGTGGTCGTCGTCCGGTCCGACCCGGAACACCGTGCCCGCCCGGACCCGCTTGTCGCCCGAGATCCACGAGTCGATCAGCGGCCACCCGCCGGTGAGCAGCACCAACACGGCGGCGACCGCGAGCGGGCCCCACCAGCGAGCCCGCCGCGGCCCGGGGAGGATGCGGGCGTCGGTCATGTCTCCAACGTCCGCCGAACGGCACGATTCCGCCCGACGAACATCGGCCGTCGGGCGGAATCGATCGCTCGAAAGGGTTGGCCCAGGCCCTGTCCGGCGGATCTTGGTGGATCGGGCCGCGTCGTCCGGTGCGGCGAGGTGCGGTGCCGGGCGGCGCGGACCCGCCGAGATCCGCCGGACAGGGCCCAAGCTTCGGGTCAGAGGCCGAACTCGACGGGGGCCAGGTCGAGGGCGAAGCACGCGTCGCGCACGACCGCCTGCTCGGTCTTGTCGAAGTGGCCGTCGGCGCCGCCGATCACGATGCCGATCTGGATCACCGCGCGCGCCTCGGTCGGCTTCTTCTTCACCTTGGCGATGTCCTGGAGCACGGACACCTTGCCCAGCTCGAAGTCGGCGGTGAGCTTGGCCAGATAGGTCTCGAAGCGCTGTTCCAGGTCGCTCGCGGCGAAGTTGCGCAGCACGTCGTTGCTCGTGATCAGTGCGCTCACCCGCTGCCGCTCGGCCGGGTCGATGGAGCCGTCGGCCGCGGCGACCAGGGCACAGATCGCCATGCTCGCGTCCCGGAATCCGCCGCTCTTCAGCTCGTTCTTCTTCGCTTCCAGCTGCCCCTGCATCGTCTGGGCGGACTGCTTGAACTTGTCCCACAGCGCCATGGGGATCCCCCTGCCTCGCGTACATACGCGTAGATTTCGAGCCTTCAATCTACAGACTCGTAGAAGATACCCGTTGTCCGGGCACCCGCAGAATCCATTCTGCTGGGGCAGGCCGCCAAACGGGGCGGCGCCACACCGGTCGACGACCCGGCCCGCTCACACCCCGCGCAGCGTCGCGACGAACTTGCGGTTGTGCAGGTCGGTCTGGTCGAACTCGATGGTGCCGTCGGCGACGATCGACAGGAGCATGTCGTTGCGGACGCAGAAGCCGGAGGTGTCCGGGCGAACGCCGCCGCCCAGCACGATCCGGTTCCTGCTGTACTCCTTCAGGCTCGCCGGCGCCTCGCACAACACCCGCCCGAACGTGCCCTCGTAGGTGATCCGGCCCACCAGGTCACCCACCCGGCCCCGGCTCAGCACGACCGCGACCTTCACCGGCAGGCTCGGATCCAGGCTCGCCGGGAGCAGGCCCTCCCACTTGTGCGCGAACTCGATCGGCAGTTCCGCCGGCCCCGGCGCGGCGGGCCCGGTCGGCCCGGATTTCGCGGCCGGCTTGTCCCGGTCCTTGTTCTTCCCGAACCCCACCGTCGCGTACAACCCACCCGCCGTCAGCGCCGCGCCGAGCAGGAGGATCAGCGGGTACTTCCACCACATCCCGCGCCGCTTCCCCCCACGCCCCGCCCCGGCGGCGACCTCCGTCGGCTCCGGCTCGAGCCGGGTCTCCTCCGCGCCGGCCACCCGGGTCGGTTCGGCGCCGACCACCCGGGTCGGCGCAGCATCGTCCGCCGCCGGTTCGGTCTCGATCTCCAGCAACTCCACGGCCCGCCGGGCGGTCGACTCGACCACCGGCCCCGGCAACCACCCGGGCACGAACAACCGCCGCGGATCGCCCTCCGGCGCGAGCGCGGTCACGATCTGATCCGCCGTCGGCCGCACGGCGGGATCCTTCTGCAGGCACGCCTCGATCACCAGGTGCATCGAGTACGGCACCCGGGACAGGTTCGGCTCGTGCCCGATCACCCGGTACATGTGCGCCTGATCGTTGCCCTCGCCGAACGGTCCGACCCCGGTCGCCGCGTGCACCAGCACCGAGCCGAGCGAGAACACGTCCCCCGCGGGCCCGACGTCGAGGCCGTTGGCCTGCTCCGGCGACATGAACGCGGGCGAGCCGACGGATACGCCCGTCGTGGTCAGCGCGGTGGCGTCCGCGGCCCGGGCGATGCCGAAGTCGATCACGCGGGGGCCGTCGAGGGTGAGCAGTACGTTGGACGGCTTGAGGTCGCGGTGCACGAGCCCGGCGTCGTGCACGCTCACCAGCGCCGCGGCCAACCCCGCGCCCAGTGCCCGCACCGCCTCCTCGGGCAGCGGCCCGGCCGACCGAATCGCCTCGTGCAGCGACGGCCCGGCGATGAACCGGGTGACCAGCCACGGCCGCGCCGCCTCGGCGTCCGCGTCCAGCACGGTCGCGGTCCACGGCCCGGCCACCCGGCGGCCCGCGTCCACCTCGCGCCTGAACCGCACCCGGAACTCCGGGTCATCGGCCAACTCCGGCCGCACCACCTTCACCGCGACCAGGCTCCCCCGCCCGGTCCGCCCCAGGTACACCCGACCCATCCCGCCCGACCCGAGGTGCCGCAGCAGGCGGTACCCCCCGATCACGACCGGATCGTCCTGCGCCAACCCCCGCACACCACACCCCCGTCGGGCCGGGCGATCGCCCGACTTCATCACCCCCCGAACAATACGATCACCCGAATTTCACCGTTGTCCCGAGCACGCCGCCCCCTCGCGAGAAATCCCGGTCGCGCCTGTAACAGCCGGCCCCGGCCGGGCGTGCATGTACCGAACGGACGAAGCACGCGACGCGACGAGAACGGAGGTACCCCGGGGCATGTCGACCACGAACGACGCGGCGAAGGCCACGCGACAAGCCGAGTTCGACGCGTTCTACCTGGCCACCTCGCAGCGCATGATCGGTGTGATCTACGCGCTGACCGGCAATCTCGCGGACAGCGAGGACGCCGTACAGGAGGCGTACTCGCGGGCCTGGGGACGCTGGGCCACACTCACCGCCGCCGGGGATCCCACCGGATGGGTCCGCGTGGTCGCCCGTCGGATCGCGGTGGGGAATTGGCGACGGGCGCGCAATCGGATGCGGGCGCACTTCCGACACGGCGGACCGACGCCCGCGCCGGCCGTCTCCTCGGACCACGTGGCGCTGGTCGCGGCGCTGCGCAAACTGTCCACCGGTCGGCGCGAGGCGATCGTGCTGTTTCATCTGTGCGATCTCACCGGCGCCGAGGCGGCGGCCGAACTCGGGATCAGTGAGGCCGCGTTGCGCACCCGGCTGAGCCGCGCGCGCGAAGACCTGCACCGCCATCTGGGCGAGACGACTCCCGCGGAATCGACGAGGAAAGAGACGGCAAGGGCATGAATGATCCGCACGATGACGTTCTGATCGATCGATTGCGCGAGCTGGCCGAACGAGGCGAAGCCGCGGCCGGCCCGGCCGCCCCGGAGCGGGTCCGGGCCCGGGGTGCGCGTCGCCGGACCCGGATCCGCGTCGCGGGGGCGGGCGCGCTGACCGCGTGTGTGGTCGCGGGCGCGTTCTGGGCGATCCGGCCGCACGACGACACCGCGGTACGCAGCGAACCGGCTGCGAGCAGCCCCGGGAATCACCTCACCCCGACGCCGCCACCCGACGGGATCGAACGCATCGGCCTGCGCGACCGGTCCTACCTGCCCACCGTGCGGGGCGTGGACTGGACCGTGGAGGGCGACGGGGTGCATGCGCCGCCCTACCCCTCATTTCCGGTCGAGCTGTTCGGGCCGTGCGCGGCGACGCCTCTGGAGGCATCCGGGGGAGGCGTACTGGACCAACGCGGTACCGCGGCCGGCAGCCATGTGAAGACCTTCGTCACCAGCACCTATGCCACAGGGCTGACGCAGCAGGCGATCGACGCCGAGGCCCGGCGGATCTACGCCTCGTGGCAGACCGTCGCGGCCGGGTGCCTGACCCGGGTGCCGGGCGGCGGGCCCGACACCGAGGTGTGGTCCTGGTCGGGCGACGGCCGACAGGGTTCGGTGGTGCTCACCCGGCGCGGTCACGTGCTGGGCTGGATCGCCACCGAGATGACCGCGACCGACCCCGCCTACCCGCTGACCGCCGAGGTCGGTCCGGCCCTGATGGACAAGGCGATCCTGACCGACTCCGTCCCGCCGAAGTAGCGAAAGGGCCCGGAGAGCCGGTCGAGCGCCCCGGAGTCGGTCGAGCCGATCCGGGGCCGACGGCCGGCCCGCGAGAGCGGGTCGGCCCGCCGGTGCGAAGGGGGCCGACCCGCGAGCGTGCGGGTCAGCCCGCGAGCGCGCTCTTGGCCTTCCACTGGTCGTAGCTCATCTGCCAGTTGCCGAAGCCGTTGCCGGGCTCGGTGGTCTCGGTGTTGGTCGAGCCCTTGACCACGACCGGGTCGCCGACGTCGACCCGGTTGAAGAACCACTCGGCGTCCGGGACGGTCATCCCGACGCAGCCGTGGCTGGTGTTGGCGACGCCGATGTTGGCGGTGTTCCACGCGGCCGAGTGGAAGAAGGTGCCGGAGGAGGTGAAGTGCACCACCCACGGCACGTCCGGGAGGTTGTAGCTGTCACCCAGGCCGACCGTGGTGGAGTCGAGCGTCTCCTTGGCGTTCTTGTTCAGGATCACGTGCGTGCCGCCACGCGTGGGGAACTCACTGGAACCGGCCGACACCTTGATCGTCTTGACCGCGACGCCGTCCTCCATGATGGTCAGCCGCTTCTTCGGGACGTCCACCTCGACGACCCGGTTGGTGCCGACGGTGAAGGTGCTCTCGTAGTCGCGCGCGAAGTAGGTGCCGGGGCCGCTGGCCACACCGCCCAGGTTCGCGTTCAGGGTGACCTTCGTACCGCTGGGCCAGAACTCGCGCGGACGCCAGTCGACCCGGTCCTTGCCGGAGATGTCCTTGGTCCAGCCCCACGAGCCCTCGACGTTCGGCGTCGTGGTGACCTTGAGGTTGCGCTCGACCTCGGCCTTGTCCTTGACCGCGTAGTCGAACATCACCGACACCGGCTGTCCGACGCCGAAGGTGCCGCCGTTGGCCGGCCGCAGGGTGACCTTGTTGACCGTGTCGGCCTTGAGCGTGCCGAACTTCGTGGTGGCCGAGTTCTCCGCGCCCTTCTTGCCCTTCGTGGTCGCGGTCACCGTGTAGGCCGCGCCCGGCACGGTGCGCGTGGTGGAGGTCCAGGTGCGGCCGTCGGCCCCGATCGTGCCCTCGATCGCCCGGTTCTGCGCGTCCACGACCCGCACCGAGGTCAGCGTCCCGGAGTCGGCCGTCACGGTGACCGGCTTGCCCGGCAGGACCCCCTGGGTGCCGTCGGCCGGATCCACCGTCACCCGCGCCGGTGTGTCCTTCGCCTCATTGTCCGCGTCACCCGGCTTCGCCTGTGCCGCGTCCGACTTCGCCGCCTTGTCGGCCCCTCCCGAGCCGCATCCCGTGAGCACCACCGCGGCCGCGACGAGCGGCAGCGCGAGAACACGAATTCCCTTGCGGGAGCCGGATATCAGGGGCTTACGCACGTGCGACCTCACGAGGGGTGGACGACCGGGGATCGTTCAACACTAACAATGCGGATCAATTCCCCGTTCCCCCACGCGGTGTGACGGTTTCGACATGATCCGGACGCAACCGCTCGCCCCGGCACGGCACGAAAGCCGCGCCCGGGACAAATCCCGGACGCGGCTTCGGAGTTGATGCACCGGTCGCGCGGCGGTCGAACGCCGCGCGACGCGGACTACGCGACGGCGGTGCGCCGGCGCTGGGCCGGGGCGCCGTTCGAGCCGCCGGAGCGGCCCGAGGTCGCGCCGGACGCGGCGGCCGACGGACGCCGTCCGGTGCCGCTGCCGCCGCCCTGGCCGGGCCGACGGCCGCGACCACGACCGCCGCCGGCGCCACCGCGGCGCGGCGACTCGGGGGCCGGCGAGGAGATTACGACCGGGACGCCGGAGGGCACCTGCGCGCCGGTGACGCGGGTGAGTTCCTCGTCGCCCGAGCGCACCTGGATGGTCTCGGCCTCGATGCCGGCGATCATCATCAGCCGGGCCATCTCGCGGCGCTGGTTCGGCGTGACCAGCGTCACGACGCTGCCCGACTCGCCGGCGCGTGCGGTACGGCCACCGCGGTGCAGGTAGTCCTTGTGGTCGGTCGGCGGGTCGATGTTGACCACCAGGTCCAGGCCGTCCACGTGGATCCCGCGCGCCGCGACGTTGGTCGCGATCAGCGCGGTGACGTGCCCGCTCTTGAACTGCTCCAGGGTGCGGGTGCGCTGCGGCTGCGACTTGCCGCCGTGCAGCGCCGCGGCGCGCACGCCGCTCTGCAACATCTGCCGGGTGAGCCGGTCGACCGCGTGCTTGGTGTCCATGAACATGATCACCCGGCCCTCGCGGGCGGCGATGTGCGTCGCGGCGGTGTGCTTGTCGGCCTCGCTCACGTGCAGCACGTGGTGCTCCATCGTGGTGACCGCGCCCTGCGACGGGTCGACCGAGTGCACGACCGGGTCGGAGAGGAAACGCTTGACCAGCCGGTCGACGTTGCGGTCGAGGGTGGCCGAGAACAACATCCGCTGCCCGTCCGGCTGCACCTGGTCGAGCAGCGCGGTGACCTGCGGCATGAAGCCCATGTCGGCCATCTGGTCGGCCTCGTCGAGCACCGTGATGCCGACCGCGTCCAGACGCGCGTCGCCGCGGTCGATCAGGTCCTTGAGCCGGCCCGGGGTGGCCACCACGACCTCGGCGCCGTTGCGGAGCGAACTGGCCTGGCGACCCAGCGACATGCCGCCGACGACCGTGGTCATCCGCAGCTGCACCGAGGTGGCGTACGGCATCAGCGCGTCGGTGACCTGCTGGGCCAGCTCGCGGGTGGGCACCAGGACCAGCGCGAGCGGCTGCTTGCTCTCGGCGCGGCGACCGGCGATCCGGGCCAGCATCGCGAGACCGAACGCGAGCGTCTTGCCCGAGCCGGTCCGGCCGCGGCCGAGCACGTCCCGGCCGACCAGCGCGTTGGGCAGGGTGGCCGCCTGGATCGGGAACGGCTCGGTGACGCCGTTGCGGGTGAGCGCGGCGAGCAGCTGCTTGGGCATGTCCAGCTCGGCGAACGCGGCGACCGCGGGCAGCGACGGGGTGGTGCTGACCGGCAGCGCGAACTCGGCGACGGGCGCCGCGGTCATCGGCTTGCGCCGGTTGCCCGACGGGGCGCCGCCGCGGCCTCGACCGCCACCGCCGCCGTAGCCGCCCCGGCCGGAGCCGGAGCCGCCGCCGCTGCGGCCGTAACGATCGTTGGAGCTGGAACGGGGGGTGCGATTCATGGAGAACCTTCCTCGATGCGGCGCGTATCGAGGACGTCTCCGCGCGGCGGGAAGCCGCACAAGGAGTCGCAAGAACGAGCCGGAGTACCTGAACTGAAGAACCGACGTGGTGACTCGGGTCACTCGCGTCGAGATGTTGCGCAACGGTCGGGCGCCTGCCGAAGAGCGGCGGCCGATGTGCCGGACCGTGCGAGGCCGCGCGACGAGGTCGCGTCGGGCAGGGTCCTGAACGGCGGATGCCGGGCATCCGCCTGGGTGGTGCGCCGTGGCTCCCCCGGATCGATTCCGGGAGTCGCCGACCGGGACGGCCGGCTGCCACGGGAAGGGCCCGCACCGTGCGGCGCGGGCCCTCGCTGCGTGACCGAGGCCACGCCCATGAGCGAAATCAGACGATGTTGATGTTCTCCGCCTGCGGGCCCTTCTGGCCCTGCGTGACGTCGAAGGAGACCTTCTGGCCTTCCTGCAGCTCACGGAAACCCTGAGCGTTGATGTTCGAGTAGTGGGCGAAGACGTCGGGGCCGCCACCGTCCTGCTCGATGAAGCCGAAGCCCTTTTCGCCGTTGAACCACTTCACGGTGCCAGTAGCCACGTATCTTCCCCTTCGGGGCAGTACCGGGATCCCGCACCCTGCGAGACCCGAATCGTTGCTGATTACCCCGCCCGGAGTTGGACACCGGAAAAACAAAAGTGCACCTGTTGGCTACAACCAGCAGGCGCACAGAAAATTCCATGGGAACCACAGCAGCAATTAACGTTAGCACGTCGGACCACCGGGCCGGCGGGATCGTCTCGATCTTGTCCGAACCGCCCGGTCGGCTCCCGCCCACCGCCACGCGCACCGGTCCGCCGGTCGGCGCCGGGTGCGACCATGGACGCTCCCCGCCAGTCCCCCAGCCCCGAAGGGTTCGCGTGTCCTCCTCCTCCGGCATCCCCGCGTCCGACGACTCGGTCCAGCCGATCTCCCTCTCCCCCACCGGCACTCCCCTCACCCTCGAGGACATCAGCGCGCCCGGCGGCTGCGGCGACGGTTGTGGCTGCGCCGGCGGCGGCATCGACATCGACGCCGACCTGCTCGACGCGTTCGTCACCGAGCAGGTGCTGCTGCGCCTCGAATCCGAGCCGGCCTTCCTCGCCCACTCCATCGCAGCGCTCGTCGCGGCGGACGAGATCGACGCCGAACTGGCCGAGGAGATCGAGGAGTTGGAGTCCGACCCGGTACTCCTGCTCGACGTCCTCGGGGCCACCCGGCAGACCCTGCCGGAGATGGAATCCGACGCCGTCGTCCTGCTCTTCCGCTACGTGATCGACCATGTCGCGCTCGGCCCGGAGGAGTTGCCGCTGGAGGACCGCGTACAGATCGAGTGGCGCGTGCCGCCGATCGAGCGCTGACCCGCACTGCGTCCCGGACGAGGCCGCGCGCCTCGTCCTACGGCTCGGCCCGCCCGTTCCCGGCGACCTCCGGGAGCGGGTCCGGGGCCGTCGGCACGAGCGCGGTCCTCGACAGTGGCCGGCCCGAGCCCGGCCGCCATCGGCCCGTGAACAGGAATCCGGCACCGAGGCCGATCAGCGCGGCCGAGACGTGCCCGATCGTGGTGAAGTCCGGCAGGTCGCCGTACCACTGCACGGACGAGAACGGGTACAGCAGGCAGCCGAGCGCCCACAGTGGCCGCAGCGGCTTGGCCAGCAGCGGGGTGACCGCCGCTATGGCCGCCATCGAGGCGTAGCTCACCCCGTAGTCGAGCGTGTACCGGGTGTCCTCGGGATATGTGCCCGCGTGGATCGCCGCGATCAGCACGACCGCGGTGAGCAGCGTCGCGCCCACGTGGCCCAGGAGCGTGACGCCGACCGCGCGCACCGTGCCGATCCGGCGCTCCAGCACCGCCATGCACACCCCGATGCCGAACCCGATCGTGGTCACGTTGCCGAACAGGGTGCCGTGCACGTCCGCCACCAGCAGGCTGCCCGCCATCGCGCGAAACGGATGGTGGTCCAGGTTGTCGAGGTTGGTGCTGATGTCCGCCAGGAGCCGATCCGCGGCCGGCTCGGACATCAGGCCGCCGACCACGATCCCGTTGATCGCGAGCAGGATCAGCACGACGAAGGTCGCGGGGCTGCGTCGCGGGTATCGGGCGACGTCGCGCAGCCGGTTCGCGAGGTTCCGGGTCACGGTGCGTTTCTCCTTGGGCCGGCGCGGGGACGCGGCGCGAACCACCATGCTGCATCACCGGCCGGGGCCGCCGTGTCCCGACCCCGGGATCGGGGCGGCCGGCGCGCGGGGTTCGAGCGGGTGACGGCGACTCGACACACCCCCCGCCGGGTGCGGCAGGATCGCCCTCGACGGTGCCGGGACGAGGGAGATGGCGTGACTGCGATGGGTCGGGTGGCGGACCGGTACGAGTTGGTGGAACAGCGTGGTCGTGGGGGGCTCGGGCGGGTATGGGCCGCGCGGGACTCGGTCGAGGACCGCGAGGTCGCGGTCAAGCTGCTGCACGGGCCGCCGGACGAGGCGGTCGCGACCCGGTTCGTGGAGCGCACGCGGGCCGCCGCGCCGCTCGAACACCCCGACCTGGTCGCGGTGTCCGACGTCGGCCTGACCGACGACGGCACGCCGTTCCTGGTCACCGAACTGCTCACCGGCCGCGACCTGCGTACGGTGCTGCGCGAGGCGCTGCCCGAACTGCCCGCCGTGTCCGAGGTGTTGCACTGGACGGCGCGGATCTGCGCCGCGCTCGACCACGCGCACCGGGCCGGCGTGGTGCACGGCGACCTCAAGCCGGCCGACCTGTTCCTGACCGCCGACGGCGATATCCGCGTCCTCGACGTCGGCCTGGCCGACCGGCTCGGGGCGGTCGCCGCGACCGGCACCGCCCTGATCGGCACGCTCGCCTACACAGCGCCCGAACGGCTGCGCGGTCGCCCCGCCGAACCGGCCGCGGACCTCTACGCACTCGGCTGCGTACTGTACGAACTGCTCACCGGGACACCGCCGTTCGGCACCGGGGACATCGCGGCCACGGTGTACGCCCAACTCCGACGCACCCCGGAGGCGGTGGACCGGCGCCGCCCCGACGTCCCGCCGCACGTGAGTCGCCTGGTCCTGGACCTGCTCGCCAAGGACCCGGCACAGCGCCCGCCGACCGCCGCCGAGGTGGCCCACCGCCTGACCGACCCGACGCCGTCACGAACCGACTCGCGAGCCTCCACCGAGGCACCACCCGTCCCGACCGAGGTGGCGCCGACCCCGATCGGCCCCCTGCCGAATCCGACCGACGTGCCGCCCACCACGGCCGACGCGCCGGCCGCCCCGGCGGAAGTGCCGGCGACCTCCGCCGAGGTCCCGCCCACGGCCGCCGAGGTGCCGCCCGCCTCGCCGGAGGCGCCGGCCTCGCCGACCGAGGCACCGCTGACCCTGACCAAGACACCGGCCACGTCGTCCGAGGCACCGCCGACCGAGGCCGAGACCCCACCGGCCCCGGCCGACGTGGCGCCCACCACGGCCGAGGCGCCGCCCGTCCCCGCCGAGGCGGGTGGTGCTCGCGTCCTCACCCCGGCCGCTCCGGTCGACCCCTCGCGCCGGCCCACCCCGCCGCCGCTCCCCCCGGCGCCGCCGAGCTTCCCGCCGGGATCGCCCGCCGCCTCGGGCTTCGCCGTCCCCGCCCCTTCCGCGCCCGCCGACGACGACGAGGCCGGGTTGCGGCGGGCGGTCGCGGCCGGCGACCCGGACGCCGCCGTGCAGCTCGCCTACCACCTGGCCGACACCGGCCGGGATGCCGAGGCCGAGGCGCTGTACCGGGAGGCACTGGCCCGCAACCACCCGGAGGCCGCCAACGACCTCGCCGACCTGCTCGCCACGCACGATCGGCATGCCGAGGCCGAAGAGCTGTACCGCCGCGCCCTCGTCCAGGGCCATCCGGACGCGGCGAACAACCTCGGCCGGCTGCTGCTCCGCCTCGGGCGCGCGCCGGAGGCCGAACACCTGTTCCGGCACGCCGCCGCAGGGGGCCACGACGACGCCGGACACAATCTGGGCCTGCTTCTCGCCAACACCGGTCGGCTCGACGAAGCCGAGCAGTGGTTCCGGCACACCTACGCGCAGGGCCACCCCGACGCGACGGTCAACCTCGCCGGCCTGCTGGCCGCGAAGGGCCGGATGAAGGAGGCCGACAAGCTGTACCGGCGCGCCCTCACCGAGGGCCACCGCGACGCCTCGATCGGCTACGCCGGCCTGTACGAGCGCCGGGGCCGCGTCCGCGAGGCGGAGGAGATGTACCGCCGCGCCCTGGCCGAGGGCCACCCGGCGGCGGCCGGCCAACTGGCCCGCTTCCTCGACACCCTGGGCCGCGGCCGGGAAGCGATGTGGCTTCGCTCGTAGCCCCCCCGCCCCGACCGCACAAGCACCGCGCCGAGCACCACGCACGAACGCCACGCACGACGCCCCGCCGGGGGCCGTCGTACGTGGCGAACGGGTGACGAGACGGGTGTGACGCGCCGTTACGGCATGGTCTCGTCGCGGTCGGAGCGGCGGTGCGCGCCGGTCCCGGTCCGGTATGCCTCCTCGTCCCGGGCCTGCCACTCGGCGATGCTCTCGTCGCGATATCCCTGCGCCGCGTCCCAGCGCACGGTCAGCGCGAACAGGACCACCAGGTCGAGCGCCACCACGATGGTGGACCAGACGGGGTGCGCGGCCAGGAAGCCGATCTCGGCGATGATGTTCACCATCACCAGCAGCGAGCCGGCCACCCTGGCCCAGGTCTTGCCGGTGAGCAGCCCACCACCGATGAGCAGTTGCAGCCCGCCGAAGATCAGCAGGATGACGCCCCAGGTGTTGTAGTTCCAGACCAGCAGATCACCGGAGCGGGTGACGAAGTACCCGTCGGAGAACAGGGCCGTGAACCCCTGGAAGAGGTTGAGGACACCCAGGACGAGCAACGTGCAGGCGGCGAATGCCACCCAGCCGGACCAGGCGCTCGTCCTGCGGGTTGTGCTGTTCATGGCCTACTCCCAACCCCGGCCGGACGGCCGGGCGGATGTGCCTGATTTTCACTCGATTTCCATGCGGCGCCGCCCGCTTGCCCGCCGTCGCGCAGACGGCGACCCGACGAGTCGACCCTCTCGAACTTTGACACGCCAAGACATAATTTGCACCTTTTGTCCAATCCGAGTAGATCTCCGGATTTCATGGAACCCGCACGGGACGAACGCGGGCCGTGAACGAGGAGAGGACGCCGGCGATGTCGAGGTCAGCCGAGCAGGTCCGGACCGGGCATCCGGTGCGCTTCACCCTGGCCTGCCTCCTGGTGGTCCTCGCCTGTCTGCTCACCCCGGTGGCGGTGACCGCCGCCTGGGCGCGGGACGAGGTGGCCGACACCGACCGCTTCGTCGCCGCGCTGGCCCCGCTGTCCGGGAACACCGCGGTACAGGACGCGGTCTCCGCCCGACTGGCCACGGCGGCCGTGCAGGCGGTCGACGTGGGCGGACTGACCGATTCGCTGCGCGAGGCGCTCGGTCTGGGGCCGAACAACGGCTCCGGGCCGGTGTCCGGCTCGCTGCAGAGTCTGCTGGCGGGCGTGGCCGACCAGGCCGCGCAGGCGTTCGTGGCGAGCGACGCGTTCACCGTGATCTGGCGGGACGCGCTCCGGATCGCGCACGCATCCGCGCTGGACGCGCTGGAAGGCAAGGACAGCGGCACCGTGAGCACCACAAACGGCGAGGTGGTGCTCGACCTGGGGCCGATGATCGATCAGGTGCGGCAGGGCCTGGTGGGTCGGGGTTTCGCGGTCGCCTCGAACATCCCCGACACCGACCGCCGCTACGTGCTGGTGCACCGCGAGGGGTTGCGCACCGGGCAGGACGCGTTCCGCTTCCTGGACACCGCGGGCACCTGGCTGCCGATCGTGGTCGTGGTGCTGTTCGTCCTGGGCGTGTGCCTCGCGCCGCGCCGCCGGCCCGCGCTGCTGTGGGCGGGCGTGGGCACCGCGCTGACCCTGCTCGCGCTGGGCATCATGCTCGCGGTGGCCCGTCGGACCTACCTGGACGACCTGCCGCCGGAGGTCTCCCGGGACGCGGCGGCGGCGGTCTACGACGCGCTGGTGAGCTTCCTGCGCCGGACCACCCGCACGCTGGGCGTGGCCGCCGTGGCGCTCGCGATCGCGGCGTTTGTGGCCGGACCGGCCCGGCCGGCGGGCACGATCCGGCGTGCCTTCGTGGTCGCGCCGGATCGGGCGGGCGCGGCGTTGGCCCGGCACGGTTTCGGCACCGGGTCGGTGGGCGCGTTCGTGGCCGCGCATCGGGGGCCGGTGTACGCGGTGACCGGCCTGCTCGGCGGGATCTGGCTGTGCGTGTGGAACGAGCCGACGGTGTGGTCGGTGCTGCTGATCGTGGTGGTGGTCGTCGCGGTGGTGGCGGTGCTGGAAGCGGTCGCGGCAGCCGGGACACGCCGGGAGGTCGAGACCGCGCGGTGAGTCACCGCGGGCCGATGCGGCTCAGGGCTGACCCGACGTCTGCCCGGTGCGTCGGAACTCGGACGGGGACTGGTGCACACGCCGGGAGAACAGTCGGGCGAAGTAGGCCGGGTCGTCGTAGCCGACGTTGCGGGCCACCTCGTGGATGGACTGGTCGGTGGCGAGCAGCAGGCGTTTGGCCCGGGACAGCCGGGTCCGCACGATGTACTCCTTCGGCGTGGTGCCGGTCGCCCGCTGCATCTCGCTGCGCAGGCCCGCCTCGTCCAGGCCC
Organism: Embleya sp. NPDC055664; assembly: GCF_053618075.1. NCBI lineage: Bacteria > Bacillati > Actinomycetota > Actinomycetes > Kitasatosporales > Streptomycetaceae > Embleya > Embleya sp. NPDC055664. The sequence continues at coordinate 91,104 of NZ_JBSHGZ010000015.1, read as the reverse complement.
AGCCGCCGGGCGTGCTCGCCGACGGTCAGCGGCTCGGTGGCGTGCTCGTCGAAGTAGCGGACCACCCGCGAGCCGTCCTCGTCGACCCGGATCGTCTTCAGGTCGATGATCAACTGGTGCACGATCGCCGAGGTGACCACCTCGCGGTTCGGCGCGCCCGGCTCCACCGCGGTCAGCAGCCGGTCGAAGCCTTGGCGCAGCGGCCGTACCCCGCCGAGCGACATCACCGGCTCGGCCCGGTCCAGGAACCCCAGGTCCTCGTACGCCGCCGCGGTCGGCCCCTCGAACAGCACCCAGTGCTCGCGCCAGCCCGTCGGGTCCGGGCTGTAGGAGTGGTACTCGCCGGGGAAGAGCAGGAACGCCGCGGGCGCCTGGACGGGGATCCGCGGCGCGTGCCGGTTGCCCGAGCGGAACCAGCCCGATCCCCCGGTGATCAGGGTGAGTTGGTAGCAGCCGAGCACCCGACCCTCGAACTGCATCGCGGTGACCTGCTGCCAGCCGACGCCCAGGCACACCAGGCCGAGCCGCTGGTGCTCTTTGGCGGGCGTGAGGTAGCGCGCGAAGATCATGGTGCGCCGATCGTACGGCGGCCGGCGCCCGTCGCGAAGCGGTTCCTCACGCCTTGACCCCGCCCGCGACCAGGTCGGTGCGCCAGAACCGCTGGAGCGACCAGAACGCGGCGACCAGCGGGATCACCGACACCAGCGCACCGACCACGACGAGGTTGGCGTGCGGCTGGGTGAGGTCGCTGTTCCACGCGTTCAGGCCCAGCGTGACCGGCCACAGGTGCTGGTTGTTGAGCGTGATCAGCGGCAGGAAGAAGTTGTTCCAGACGGCGACCAGTTGGAACAGGAAGATGGTCACCAGCGCGGGCGACATGATCCGCAGCCCGATGGTGTAGAAGATCCGGAACTCGCTCGCGCCGTCGAGCCGGGCGGCCTCGATCAGCTCGTCCGGCACCGACGCCTCGGCGTAGGTCTTGGCCAGGAAGACGCCGAACGGGCTGACCGCGGCGGGCAGCAGCACCGCCCAGATCGTGTCGACCAGATGCACCTTGGACAACATCAGGTAGATCGGCAGCGCCAGCATCGGGGTGGGGATCAGCACCGCGCCCAGGATCACCGAGAAGATCGTGCCTCGGCCGCGGAAGCGGTACTTGGCCAACGCGTAGCCGGCCATCGCGGCCAGGAAGGTGGCCACGATGCCACCGCCGACCGCGTACAGCACCGAGTTGAACACCCAGCGCAGGAAGATGCCGCCGTCCTCGCTGAACAGTTGCCGCAGATTGGCGCCCAGGTTCCAGTCGGCGAACCAGAAGCCGTTGCCGCGAAACAGGTCGCTGGAGGACTTGGTCGAGGAGACCAGCAGCCACCACACCGGCATCAGAAAGTAGGTCGCCACCAGGAACAGGAACGAGGTGGTCAGCACCTGCGAACGCATCGGCGCGGTGCGGCCCTTGGCCGGCTTGGGCGCGGGGTGCGCGACGGGTGCGCGGACCGGGCTCGCGGGCTTGTCGGTCAGTGTCGTCACAGCGAGGACCTGCCGTTCGTGAGCCGGGCGGAGATCTTGAGCACGGCGAAGGACAGCACGCACGTGCCCAGCGCGAGCAGCACCGAGACCGCGGCGCCCTGGCCGTAGTCGTTGTTCTCGACAGCCTTGTGGTAGGCGGACATGATCGGCGTGTAGTCGGCGTCCAGCGACGAGGTCAGCGGGCGCAACACGCGCGGTTCGGTGTAGAGCTGGAGCGTGCCGATCACGGAGAACACGGTGGTCAGCGCGATCGCCGGGGCGACCAGCGGCACCTTGATCCGCCACGCGGTGCGCCACGGGCCGCACCCGTCCAGCTCGGCGGCCTCGTACAGCTCCTGCGGGATGGCCTGGAGCGCGGAGTAGATGACCAGCATGTTGTAGCCGGTCCAGGTCCAGGTGACCACGTTGGCGATCGACCACAGGACCGCGTCCTCGCCGAGGAAGTCGGACGGCAGGCCGACCGCGTCCAGCATGCTCACCACGGGGCTGGAGCGCGGCATGTACAGGAACGCCCACAGGATGGTGGCGACCACGCCGGGGATGGCGTAGGGCAGGAAGTAGGCGGTGCGGAAGAAGCCCTTCAGGCGGGCCGACTTGGCGTCGAGGAGCAGTGCGAGCACCAGGGCGAGGCCGAGCATCACCGGCACCTGGATCACGCCGAACAGCAGCACCCGGCCCACGCCGTGCCACAGCGCGTCGTCGTGCAGCGCCTTGGTGTAGTTCTCGAACCCCGCGTACACCCGCTTGGGCGGGGTCAGCCCCAGGCCGGAGCGCCGCATCTTGTGCAGGCTCTCCACGATCGCGTAGCCGACGGGGACGGCGTACATCGCGGCGAACAGCACGCCGAACGGGGCGAGGAACATCAGGGGCGCGGACCGCCGGCGCTTGCGCCGCGGGATCGGTGCGCTCAAGGGCGGGCTCCCGGTGGATGGGACGGGTGGGTGTGGATGCGGGCGGGTGGGGCCGGCGGCGGGGCACGGTGCGGACGGCCCCCGGCGTCGGGGTGGTGTCGCCGGGTCAGCCCGCGGCGGCCTTCAGGCCCTTGTCCTGGATGGCCTTGATCGTGGTGCCCTGTACGCCGGTGAGCGCGTCGGCGAGCCTGCCGTTGCCGGCGCCGGCTTTGCCGACCCGGTCGGTCAGGTCGGCGGAGACCTGGGTCATCGTGGGACCCCACTGCCAGCCGGTCGGGGCCTGCGCGGCGGAGTCCTTGAAGATGTCGTAGATCTTCGCGTTGCCGAAGTAGGCGGACGGCTGCTGCATCGCGTCCAGCGTCGCCCCGGCGGTCGCGGCCGGGTAGATGCCCGCGTCCTTGACCAGCGTGGTCAGGCTTGCGGGGTCGCTGCTCATCCAGTCGGCGAAGGCGATCGCGGCCTTGGTGTTCTTGCAGCCCTTGAGCACGGCGGTGCCGGAGCCGCCGATGTTGCCGGTGGTCTTGCCGCCGGCGTCCCACTGCGGCATCGGCGCGACGGCCCACTTGCCCGCCGCGTCCTTGGCGTTCTCCTCCAGGAGCGCGGTGAACCAGACCGGACCGACGTAACTGGCGACGCTGCCGTCGCCGAACCGCTTGTACCAGTCGGGGGTGAAGGTCGGGTCCGAGGAGACGGCCTTCTTGTCGAGCAGCTGCTGCCAGTACTGGGTGACCTTTTGCGTGCCCGGTTCGGTCATCGAGACCTTCCAGGTCTCGCCCTCGGGCTTGAACCAGCTGCCGCCGTTCTGCCAGGCCATGCCCGCGTACCACCACGGGTCGTTGCCGCCGAACGCCGAGTAGGCCACCGACGGGTCGGCCGTGTGCACCGTGTCGGCCTGCCGGGCGAACTCGTCCCAGGTCTTGGGCGGGGCCAGGTTGTGCTTGGCGAACACGTCGGTGCGGTAGAACATCGCGACCGGGCCGGTGTCCACCGGGATGCCGTAGGTCTTGCCCGCGACGCCCATCTGCGACCAGGCGCCGGCGGAGTACTTGGCCTTGATCGCCGCGGCCTCCTTGTCCACGTCCTGGAGCGCGCCCTCGACCAGGAAGCTGGGCAGCGTCTCGTAGCCCATCTGGGCCAGGCACGGCGCGTTGTTCGCCTTCACCGCGGCGAGCATCTTGGCGTAGCCGCCCTTGGAGCCGGGCTCGACCTTGTTGTAGCTGACCTTGATGTCGGGGTGGGACGCGTTGAACGCGCTCACGGCCTTTTCATAGGCCGGGTTCCAGCCCCAGAAGTCGAGCTGTGCGGTGCCGCCGGACGCCTTGTCGCCCTGGGCCGCCTGGTCGGCGCCGTCCTTCTTGTCGCCGGAGTCCGAACCGCAGGCGGTGAGCGCGGTGAGTGCCGCGAGGGTGACCGCGACGGCTGCGCGGCGGGCCGTCTGGCGGCCTCTGCGCGGGCGGGTGCTGGCCCACATGGGGTGGCCGTCCCTTCGGGGAATGGAGTGGTGGGGAGAGCCGGTGGAGGCTGTCTGGCCGCCGATCATGTGCCCTGCCCGAGAAGGCGTCAACGGGTTGCCGCGCGGATCGTGCTTTTGTCGAGGTGATCCACAAGAAAAGTCCAAGTGTGTGGTCACCGAATGGCAAGGTGGGTGAACCAGAGAGTATCCATCCAGGTCGGAGCACCGGAGGCATGGGTAGACGGGTCCGGAAAAGTCCACGACGCCGTCGAGAAGAGTGCATGTCCGCGCCGCGTGCCTCGTGCACGATGATCCGGACCCACCGCACCGCATCTGCACCGAGGAGCGTCTTGACCACCCCCAGCCTCGTCCCGAGTCGAGACGGCTTCACCCTCGACGGCAGGCCGTTTCGTTTGCTCGCCGGTGCCCTGCACTACTTCCGCGTCCACCCCGCGCAGTGGGACGACCGGCTGGCCCGGCTGCGCAGCCTGGGCCTGAACACGGTCGAGACGTACGTCGCCTGGAACCTGCACGAGCCGACCCCGGGGAACTTCGACTTCACCGGCGGCAAGGACCTGGTCGCGTTCCTGCGCGCGGCCGAGCGCCAGGGGCTGAAGGCGATCGTGCGGCCCGGCCCGTACATCTGCGCCGAGTGGGAGTTCGGCGGCCTGCCCGCCTGGCTGCTCAAGGACCCGGGGATGCGGCTGCGCTGCTCCCACCCGCCGTATCTGGCCGCGGTGGACCGCTGGCTGGACGCGGTGATGCCGCTGGTCGAACCGCTGCTCGCGGAGCACGGCGGGCCGGTGATCGCCCTCCAGGTGGAGAACGAGTACGGCAGCTACGGCAACGATGTGGCCTATCTGCGGCACCTGGTCGACGGGATGCGCCGGCGCGGCGCGAGCGGCCTCCTGTTCACCTCCGACGGGCCCACCGAGCCGATGCTCCAGGGCGGCACGGTGGCCGGGGTGTTGCCGACGGCGAACTTCGGCTCGCGCGCCAAGGAGGCGTTCGCGACGCTGCGCCGCTGGTCGCCGGACGGGCCGCCGGTGTGCATGGAGTTCTGGAACGGCTGGTTCGACCACTGGCGCGACCCGCACCACGTGCGGGACGCGGCGGACGCGGCGGGCGTGCTGGACGACATGCTCGCGGCCGGCGGGTCGGTGAACCTGTACATGGCGCACGGAGGCACCAACTTCGGGCTGATGAACGGCGCCAACGATGTCGACGGCGCCTATCAGCCGACGATCACCAGCTACGACTACGACGCGCCGATCGGCGAGGCGGGCGAGCTCACCGAGAAGTATTGGGCGTTCCGCGAGGTGATCGGCCGCTACGCGCCGCTGCCCGACGAGCCGCCGCCGGCGCCGCCGGCGCGCGTGAAGCTCGGCGAGGTGGCGCTGCCGTCGGCCGCGCCGCTGCTCGCGCACGTCGAGGACCTGTCCGCGCCGGTGTACTCGCCGAACACGCTGACCATGGAGGAGTTGGACCAGGCGTACGGGTTCACGCTGTACCGCACCTGGGTCGGCGGCCCGCGCGAGAGTGCGCCGCTGTTCGTGGACGGACTGGCCGACCGGGCCCAGGTGTTCCTCGACGGGGTGCCGGTCGCGGTGCTCGATCGCAGCGAGGGCGGCACCGCCTCGTGCGAGTTGTCCGTACCCGCCGGCGGCGCGCGGCTCGACCTGCTGGTGGAGAACTGCGGTCGAGTCAACTACGGGCCGGGCCTGCACGACCGCAAGGGCATCACCGAGGGCGTGCGATGGGAGCGCCAGCGCCTGTTCGGCTGGCAGATGTATCCGCTGCCGCTGGACGCGCCCGAGGGGCCGATACTGCCGGACACCTCGGGGCCGATCCCGGCGGGTGTGCCGGTGGTGCGTAGCGGCACGTTCGACGTGGCGACGGTCGGCGACACGTTCGTCCGGCTCGACGGCTGGACCAAGGGCCTGGTGTGGATCAACGGATTCCTGCTCGGCCGCTACTGGTCGGCGGGGCCGCAGCGCACGCTCTATGTCCCGGCGCCGGTGTTGCGGGAGGGAGAGAACACGGTGACCGTGCTGGAGCTGCACGGTCCCGGCGGGGCGCACGTGACGTTCACGGACACTCCCGACCTGGGCGAGCCCGCGGCGGCGCCGGTCCTGTAGCCGGACGGTCCCCGGGGGCGACGCGGTCCGCGTCCGGTTCGCCGACCCCGCCGCGGCGGGCCAGGTCGACGAACAGCCGGGCCGAGCGCTCCCGGGAGTCCTCGCGACAGACGAGCATGATGCCGCGCCACAGCGGCGGGTCGAGCGAGCGGATCGAGGCCGCGTCGCCGAAGACGTCCGCGGCCACGTCCCGGTACCACAGCAGCGAGCCCTCGCCGTTGAGTACGCCCGCGACCCAGTTGACCCGGTCGTTGTGCTCGCAGCGGGCGAGCGGACGCACGCCCATCTCGGCGAACATCGCCTCGAACTGCGAGCGCCGCTCGCTGCCGCGCTCGGGCAGCACCATCGGCAGGCCGTGCAGCGCGCTCCACGGCACCGGGTCGGGCAGTCGGGTGTCCGGCGGCGACACCAGCACCACCTCGGTCTCGGCGAGCCGGTAGGTGCGCAGATCGCCGGCTCCGGGTGTGTCGGCCACCCCGATCGCGGCGGTACCCGCGCGGACCGCCGCGAGCACCGCCTCGCGCCCGTCGTGCCGGGTCACCTCGATCGGCGCCTCGGGGTGCTCGGCGGCGAACGCCGCGACCAGGCGGGCGACATGGCCGATCGCGAGGGTGGACGTGGTGGCCACGGTCAGGGTCGGCTCGGACGCCGTGCCGACCGGTCGGCCGATGTCCTCGATCGCGGCGACCGTGTCGAGCACCGTGCGGGCGAGCCGGACCACTCTGGAGCCCTCGGCGGTCAGGCCCACCGTGCGCCCCTCGCGCACGAACAGCTCGGCGCCCAGCTCGTGTTCGAGCGCCTTCAGGGCGCGCGACAGCGCCGACTGGGCGACGTAGAGGGCTTCCGCGGCCGCGGTCATGGTGCCGAAGTTCGCGACGGCGACGAGGTAGCGCAGCTGCTGGAGGGTCACGCGCCGCACCATAACGGTCACGCCGCCCGCACCGGCAGGGGTTCGAAACGGGCAATTCGCATACGTCGCCGAGCCGTCGGGGTGCCGCTACCGGATCGGTAGGGCATGGGTGCATGCCGTGCGGGCAAGAGTCGTCGCCGTTCCGGAACCCGGATCGCGGTCGATCCGGTGGGCCGGGGCGCCGCGTGTCGGCCGGGTATCGCCCGGGTGCGGCGGGGTTCGACGGGCGTTCGTGGGGGCGTTCGCGAACGGAGGGGCGACGGCCGGTTCGTCGTTGACTCCTGGATGTCCGAAACCGACGATACGGCGCGGTGGTTCGACTGCGGCCGATTTTTCGATTCCGTACCGCTTTTCGCGGTTGCACGGTCTTTCCACCACGACATGCACGTTCACCCACTGCCACGGACGACCCGACTCGGGCGTCGCCGGGGCAATTCGCCATGCCTGACCGTACGTTCGCGCCCCTGCCGCCCGCACCGACCGGTTCCTCGCAGGTTTCCCGGATGGAGGCACTTGCCCATGACGTCGACGTCCCCGCGTCGCGATCAGGTTCTCGCGGTGAGCCCCCTGGGGCGCCCCGACGCCCCACTCGTGATCGCCGCACATCGGGCCGGCGCGCTCGCGGTGCTCGACCTCGGCCGGGAACGCGGGCCGGCGCTGGCCGGGTTGTCCCGGGCGGGCGTGCTCGCGGGCTTCGGCGTGCGGGTGCCGGTGGGTTGTCCGCTCGGGCCGCGGGAGCTGCCCGAGCAGGTGGACACGGTGATGCTCGCGCCCGACGCGCCGTGGTCGATCGCCGACGCCGGTCCCGGACGGCGGGTCCTGGTCGAGGTCACATGCGCCGAGCAGGCGCACGCGGCGGTGGCCGCCGGCGCGGCGGGGGTGATCGCGCGAGGCGCGGAAAGCGGCGGCCGATGCGGTGAGTTGACCACGTTCGTGCTGCTGCAGCAGTTGCTCGCGGACGCACGGGTGACGGTGCCGGTCTGGGCGGCCGGCGGGATCGGGCCGCACACCGCCGCCGCGGCGGTCGCGGGCGGCGCCGCCGGGGTGCTGCTCGACACCCAGCTGGCCCTGGTCGCGGAGAGCACGCTGCCGGCCGATGTGGCGGCGGCGGTCCGGGCGATGGACGGCAGCGAGACGGTCGTGATCCGGGGGCATCGGGTGTATCGCCGGCCGGATCTGCCGATCGACCGCCTCGTCGCGGCGGTGGCCGGCGATCTCGGCCTCGCGCTGGGCGCGGGCGGACTGCATCGCGAGTTGTTGCCGGTCGGGCAGGACGGCGGGTCGGCCGCCCGGCTCGCGGATCGGTACGGCACCGCCGGTCGGGTGGTGTGCGCGGTGCGCGAGGCGATCGTGGACCACGTGGTCTCGGCCGCCCGGCACGGTGCGCGGCTTCGGCCGGTACAGGGGCCGATGACGCGGGTGAGCGACCGGGCCGCCTTCGCCCACGAGGTGGCCCGGGCGGGCGGGTTGCCCTTTCTGGCGCTGTCCCTGCTGCGCGGCCCCGAGGTGCGCGCGCTGCTCGCGGAGACCGGCGCGCTGCTCGGTGATCTGCCGTGGGGCGCGGGCCTGCTGGGCTTCGCGCCGCCGGAGTTGCGCGAGGAACAGGTGGCCGCGGTGCTCGCCGCCCATCCGCCGTATGCGCTGATCGCGGGTGGTCGGCCGGATCGGGCCGCGCCGTTGGAGGCCGCCGGGATCCGCACCTACCTGCACGCGCCCTCCCCCGGGCTGCTGGGCCAGTTCCTGCGCGAGGGGGCCCGGCGATTCGTCTTCGAGGGCACCGAATGCGGCGGGCACGTCGGGCCGCGCGCCAGCTTCCCGCTGTGGGAGGCGCAGGTGGACACGCTGCTCGCGTTCGCCGAACGGCACGGCGGCGCAGCCGGGTTGGACCTGCTGTTCGCGGGCGGGATCCACGACGCGCGCTCGGCGGCGATGGTGGCCGCGGCGACGGCGCCGCTGGTCGAGCGCGGGGCCTCGGTCGGCGTGCTGATGGGCACCGCGTACCTGTTCACCCGCGAGGCGGTGGCGGGCGGGGCGATCGTGCCAGGGTTCCAGGCTGCGGCGGTCGAGTGTGCGGCGACCGCGCTGGTCCAGACCGCGCCCGGGCATGCCACGCGCTGTGCCCACACGCCGTTCGTGGCCGCGTTCGAGGCCCGCCGGCGCGATCTGGAGTCGCGCGGGGTCCCGGCCCGCGAGGTGTGGGCCGAGTTGGAGCAGCTGAACCTGGGCCGGTTGCGGATCGCCGGCAAGGGGCTGCGCCGGGAGGCGGACAGGCTGGTCGCGGTGGACCCGGACGCGCAGCGCCGGGAAGGCATGTTCATGCTGGGTCAGGCCGCGGTGTTGCGGTCCGCGCCGACCGACGTGGCCGCACTGCATCGCGAGGTCACCACCGGGTCGACCGCGTGGCTGGCCCGCCGGCTGCGCGAGATGGGCGGGGCGGACCGACCGGCCCCACCCCGGCCGCAGGACGTGGCGATCGTGGGCATGGCCTGTGTGCTTCCCGGCGCGCCGGACCTGGCGAGCTACTGGCGCAACATCCTGGCCGGCGTGGACGCGGTGACCGAGGTGCCGCGCGAACGCTGGGACACCGCGCGGTACTTCGCGCCGAGCACCGAACCGGGCGCGACCGCGCGCGGTTCGGTCCGCGGTGCGGCGCCGGGGGCGGTGCCGGCCGGGCGGACGCCGTCCAAGTGGGGCGGGTTCGTACCTGCGATCGGCTTCGACGCGACCGGCTACGGCATCCCGCCCGCCTCGCTCGCCGCGATCGAACCGGCCCAACTGCTGGCGCTGCACGTGGCGTCGGGGGCGCTCGCCGACGCCGGCTACGGCCCCGGGCGGGCCTTCGCCCGGGAACGGACCTCGGTGATCTTCGGTGCCGAGGCGGGCACCGACCTGGCGGGCGCGTACGGCTTCCGGGCGTTGTTCCCGGGGTACTTCGGCGCGCTGCCGGCCGATCTGGACCGGCAACTGCCCTCCCCCACCGAGGACTCCTTTCCCGGTGTGCTGGCCAACGTGATCGCCGGCCGGATCGCCAACCGGCTCGATCTGGGCGGGGTCAACTTCACCGTGGACGCCGCGTGCGCGGCCTCGTTGGCCGCGCTCGACCTGGCCTGCAAGGAACTGAACACCGGGTCCAGCGATCTGGTCCTGTGCGGTGGGGTGGACACCCACAACGGGATCAACGACTACCTGATGTTCTCCTCGGTGCGGGCGTTGTCGCCGACCGGGCGGTGCGCGACCTTCGACGCGGACGCGGACGGGATCGCGCTGGGCGAGGGCGCGGTGTGCGTGCTGCTCAAGCGGCTTGCGGACGCCGAACGGGACGGCGACCGGATCTACGCGGTGGTCAAGGGTGTCGGCGGGTCCAGCGACGGGCGTTCGCTCGGGTTGACCGCGCCGCGCCCCGAGGGTCAGCGACGGGCGCTGGAACGCGCCTACCGGGCGGCGGGCGTGTCGCCGGCGCGGGTCGGCCTGGTCGAGGCGCACGGCACCGGGACGGTGGTCGGCGACCGGGCCGAACTGGACACCCTCACCGAGGTGTTCACCGCGCATGGCGCCGCTCCCGGCGCCTGCGCGGTGGGCTCGGTGAAGTCGCAGATCGGCCACACGAAGTGTGCGGCGGGGCTGGCCGGGCTGGCCAAGGCGGCGCTCGCGGTGCACTTCGGGGTGCATCCGCCGACGCTGCATCTGCGCCGACCGCCGGACGCGGGGCCGTTCGTGTTCGACAACCGGGCCCGCCCGTGGACGGCGCCGGTGGGCGAGCGCATCGCCGGGGTGAGCGCGTTCGGCTTCGGGGGCACCAACTTCCACGCCGTGCTGGCGGGTTCGGAGCCGTCCGGGGTGGGCGGGCCGGGCGGTGCGGATGCTGCGTGGCCGGTCGAGCTGTTCTGCTTTCGCGGCGCGGACCGGGCGGCGGCGCACGCGGCGCTCGATCGGCTGGCGGCGCGGCTGGATGCGGGCCAGGACCTGCCGTTGCGGGGGTTGGCGGCGATCGCGGACGAAGTTGTCGAGCCCGGGTCGGACGCCGAGATCCCGGTGCAGATCGCTTTCGTTGCGGCTGATCACGCGGATCTGCGGGTGAAGCTGACTCTGGCCCGGGCGGGGGCGGTCGATGCCGCAGGCGAGATCTTCCACCGGAAGGACGCGGAGGTCGGGGTGGAGACCGGGCTCGCCACCGAAGCGGGCGCCGAGGCAAGTGGGCAGGTGGCGTTTTTGTATCCCGGGCAGGGGAGTCAGCGGCCGGGGATGCTCGCCGATCTGTTTGCTCGGTTTTCCGAACTGTGCGACGGGCTGCGGGACATCGATCCCGAGTGTGTGCGGGCCATGTTTCCGGCGGCGGCGTTCGATGCGGAGGAGCGGGCCGCTCAGGCGGCGCGGCTCACCGATACCCGCCGGGCGCAGCCCGCGCTCGGGGTGGCGGCGGTCGCGCTGACCCGGCTGCTCGACCGGTTCGGGGTGTGGCCGGACCAGGTCGCGGGGCACAGCTACGGCGAGGTGGCCGCGTTGTGGTCGGCGGGCGTACTGGCCACCGGGGACCTGGGCCGGCTCGGCGAGGTGCGCGCGGCGGCGGTGCTGGCCGCCGCCGGCGCGGAACCCGGCGCGATGGCGGCGGTCACGGCCGGCGCGGACCGGGTGGCCGAGGTGCTGGCCGGGCTCGACGGCGTGGTGCTCGCGAACCGCAATACGCCGACCCAGACCGTGGTGTCCGGCCCGGAGGCGGCCCTGACCTCGGCGATCACCGCGCTGGCCGAGGCGGGCCTGTCGGCCCGGCGGCTGCCGGTGGCGTGCGCGTTCCACAGTCCCGTGGTCGCGGCGGCGGCCGACACCCTCGCGGTCGCCGTCGCGGACTTGGACGTTCGTGCGCCCAGAATCCCGGTGTGGTCCAACGGCACCGCGGCGCGCTACCCGGACGCGCCCGACGAGATCCGTGCGCTGATGGCCCGTCAGGTGGCCGAGCCGGTGCGGTTCGCCGAGCAGATCGAGGCGATGTACGCGGCGGGGGTGCGGATCTTCGTCGAGGCCGGACCGGGTCGGGCGCTGACCGGCATGGTCGGCGCCATCCTCGGCGACCGGCCGCACACCGCGGTGGCGTGCGACGTCCCCGGTGAGGACGGGCTGCGCCGACTGCTCACCGCGCTCGCCGAACTCGCCGTCGCCGGCGTGCCGGTGCGGGTCGCGGGCGGGCTGGCCGGGCGGGTGCGGCCGCAGGACGTCGAGCCCGGCCCGCGACCGGCCTGGACGGTGGACGGCCATCTGGTGCGGACCGCCGACGGCCGGCCGGTGGCGGGTGGGCTGCGCCCGGCGACCCCGGTGGCGCTGCCCACCGGGCCGGTGGCCGAGCCGGGTGTGCCGGAGCACTCGGCGCGGGACGCGGTGCTGCTCGAATACCTGGCCGGCGCGCGGGCCGCGGTCGCCGCACAGCGTGAGGTGCTGCTCGGCTACCTGGGCGTACCGGGCGGGGTTCCCGAGTCGCCGCCGATCGGGCTCGGACCGGAGCCGACTCCCGTGCGGGTGGAGCCGGCTCCGGTCCGGGTGGAACCGGCTACACCGGCCGCACCGACCGCACCGACCGGGCCGCTCACCCGCGCGCAGGTGTTGGACGTGGTCCTCGACATCGTGGGAACCCGGACCGGCTACCCGAAGGACATGCTCGATCCGGCCCTGGACCTGGAAGCGGACCTGTCCGTCGACTCGATCAAACGCACCGAGATCATCGGCGAACTGGCGCTGCGGTTGCGCCTTGCCGGCGGCACGGGCGTGGGCGTGGTCGACGCCGAGCCGGTCGACGCGGAGGTGATCGAGCGGCTGGCCAGGGTCAAGACGATCGACGCGATCGTGGCCGGGGTGCTGGAGGCGGGGTCCGCCGGGAACGAACGGGCGGTGCCGATCGAGCCGACGGTGGACGAGCCTGCCGCTCCCCTCGCCGGCCGGCCCACCCGGCATGTCGTGGAGTGTGTGCCGGTCGAGGAGCCGCCCGCGGTGGCGCCTGGCGACCCGGAAGGCCCGCTCGCCGGCGGGCAGTTGCGTGGCCGGCGCGTGGTGCTGGTCGAGGACGGGGGCGGCATCGCCTGGGCGTTGGCCGATGTACTGGCCGCGCACGGGGTCGTGGTGGAGTCGCGGGCTCGGGATCGGGTCGAGGCGGGTACGGATCCGGGCTGGGCGGAGGTGGACACGCTCGTACACCTCGGCGCGCTCGCCGACGGTCCCGACCCGGTGTTCCCGGACGCCTTCGCGCTGTTGCGGGACGCGCTCGTGGCCGGCGTACGGCAGGTGTTCCTGGTCACCGCCGGCGGCGGTCGGTTCGGCCGGGGTCCGGAGGCCGCCGGGCCGGATCCGGTGCCGGGGGCGGGGTTGGCCGGGTTCGCCCGGGCCGCCGCGCTGGAGTATCCCGATCGGGTGGTCCGGGTGCTGGACCTGGATGCCAAGACCGAACCCGCCCGGCTCGCCCATCGGCTCCTGGTCGAACTGGGCCGCACCCCCGATCGGCCCGAGCCCGGCGCGCCGGTCCTGCGCGGCCTGGCCGGCGAACACCGGGTGACCCTGCACCCGCGGCCGGCGCCGCTCCCGGACCTGCCGCCCGCCGACCGGGACGCCCTGCTGCGCGAGCGCATCGGCCCGGCCTCGGTAGTGCTGCTGACCGGCGGCGCGCGGGGCATCACCGCCCGGGCGGCGATCGGCCTGGCCCGGGCCACCGGGTGCCACATCGAACTCCTCGGCCGCACCGGCCTCGACGACGAGCCGGAGCCGGCAGCGCTCGCCGCCGCGCCGGACGCGCCCGCGCTGCGGGCCGCGTTGATCGCGGGCGGGATGCGCGAACCGGCCCTGATCGAGGCCGAGTCGACCCGGATCCTGCACCGCCGCGAGGTGCGGGCGACGCTGGCCGAGGCGGCCGAGCACGCCGCCTCGGTACGGCTGCACGCGGCCGACGTCACCGACGCCGACGCGGTCCGCCGGATCCTGACCGGCATCGCCGAGCGGCACGGCCGGCTGGACGGCATCGTGCACGGCGCCGGTGTACTGGCCGATCGGCTCCTCGCGGACAAGAGCGCGGAGTCGTGCCGGCGGGTGTTCGCCACGAAGGTGGCCGGGGCCCGGGCCCTGGTCGCGGCGCTGCGCACACTGCGCCCGACCCTGGCGCCGCCGGCGTTCCTGGCCATGTTCGGCAGCGTGGCCGGGGTGTACGGCAATCGGGGCCAGACCGACTACGCGGCGGCCAACGACGCCCTGGCCACCCTCGCGTGGCACTGGTCGGCCGGGTCCGACGACACCCTCGCGCCGGTGGCTCGGCGGGTGGTGACCATCGACTGGGGTCCGTGGGCGGCGACCGGCGGCGGCATGGTGACGGCGGAGTTGGCCCGCGAATACGCCCGGCGCGGCGTGCCGTTGATCGATCCGGAACACGGTGTGCGGGCGCTGCTGGACGAACTGGCCGCCGGTACGGACCCGCAGGCCGTGTACGTCTGCCTGCCGGCCGACGGGTCGGTGGCCGGATGAGCGTGCGCGGCCCGCGTCCGGACGATGCGGCGATCGTCGGGATCGGTGCGATCTTCCCGGGCGCGGCCGGGCCCGACGCGCTGTGGCGGATGATCGAGTCGGGGGTGGACGCGATCACCGACGTGCCGCCGCATCGGTGGGATCCGGCGCTGCACTACGCGCCGGGCACGGCCGGCGAGCCCGCTCGCGGCGACCGGTTCTACTGCCGGCGCGGCGGTTTCGTGGACGACCTGGCCACCTTCGATCCGGTGCGCTTCGGCATCATGCCCGCCGTGGTCGCCGGCGCCGAACCGGACCAGTTGCTCGCGCTGCGGGCCGCCGCCGAGGCGATCGCCGACGCGGGTGGCGAGGCTCGACTGCCGGACCGGTCCCGGATCGGCGTGGTCTTCGGTCGTGGCGGCTATATGGGCGTGGCCACCGCCCGGCTCGATCAGCGGGTGCGCACGGCGCATCAACTTGCCTCCCTCCTCGGCGAGTTGGCACCGGAGCTGGATCGGGACCGAGTGGCCGCGATCCGAGAGGCGTTCCAGGCGTCGCTCGGCCCCGAGCAACCCGAGGCCTCGATCGGCCTGGTGCCGAGTTTCACGGCGTCCCGGATCGCCAACCGGCTCGACCTGGGCGGGCCCGCCTACACGCTGGACGCGGCCTGCGCGACCTCGCTGCTCGCCCTGGACCAGGCCGCCGCCGAGTTGCGGTCCGGGCGTTGCGACGCGGTGATCGCGGGCGCCGCGCACCACTGCCACATCGCCACGCTGTGGAGTGTGTTCACCCAGTTGCGGGCGCTCAGCGCGAGCGAGCACATCAGGCCGTTCGACCGGGCGGCGGACGGCACGCTGATCGCCGAGGGCACCGGCGCGGTGTTGCTCAAGCGTTTCGCCGACGCCGAACGCGACGGCGACCGGGTGTACGCGGTGGTGCGCGGCGTCGGCGTGTCGAGTGACGGCCGGGCCGCGAGTCTGCTGAGTCCGCTGGTGGAAGGGCAGGTCCGGGCGCTGGAGCAGGCGTGGCGGGCCGCCGGGTTGGATCCGACGGAACCGGGCCTGCTCGGTCTGGTCGAGGCGCACGGGACCGGGACCCCCGTCGGGGACGAGGCGGAACTCGTCACACTGGGCAAGGTGTTCGGGCCGCGCGTGGGAAACGGGCCGGCGGATGTCGCGCTCGGCACGATCAAGTCCAACATCGGACACACGATGCAGGCGTCGGGGATGGCCGGTCTGCTCAAGGCGGCACTCGCCCTGCATCACCGCACGTTGCCGCCGACCCTGCATGTCGACGACCCGCATCCGGGCTTCGCCGGCACCCGGATGCGCCCGCAGGGTCGGGCCGAGGCGTGGCCGGTCAACCCGGCGGGCGGACGGCTGGCGGCGGTCGACGCGTTCGGCTTCGGCGGGGTGAATGCGCACGCGGTGCTGGAACAGCCGCCGGCGGGGCGGGCGGTGGCACTGCCGACCCGAGGCGGGCGGTCGGTGGGCGCGGGCGAGTTGCCCGATGTGCTCACGCTGGCCGCCGATTCGGTGCCCGAGTTGCTCCGGCTGCTCGCCGATCGGGCGGACCCGAGCGGTTCGACCGGCTCGACCGGCTTCGCCGGCCCCTGTCGGCTCGCGGTCGCCGATCCGACGCCGAAGCGGCTCGCGCTGGCCGCGCGTGCCGTGGAGCGCGGGGTGCCGTGGCGCGGCCGGGCCGAGATCTGGTTCACCCCGCGTCCGCTGCTCGGGCCGCACGCGGCCGATCCGGGGCGGGTCGCGTTCCTGTTTCCCGGTCTGGAGCCGGAGATATCGCCGCGCCTGGACGACTTGGCCGATGCATACGGCCGGCCCCGGCCCGAGACCACCGGCGCCGAAGACCTGGTCGGCCGGGCGGTGGACGCGCTGACCGCAGGCCGGTTCCTGGCCGCCGAGCTGGAACGGGCGGGTCTGGTACCGGATCTGCTGGCCGGGCACAGCATGGGCGAGTGGACCGCGATGGTGGTCGCCGGGATGTACCCGCGCACGGCGGTGGACGGCTTCCTCGCGTCGCTGCGCCCCGACTCGCTGGACGTCCCGGACCTGGTTTACGCGGCGGTGGGCTGCGGCGTCGCGGTGGCCGAACGGCACGTGGGCACCGAGCCGGTGGTGGTCTCGCACGACAACTGCCCGAACCAGAGCGTGATTTGTGGTCCGGCCGCGGCCGTCACCGAGGTGTTGGGTCGGCTGCGTCGGGAGGGCGTGATGGGCGGCGAACTGCCGTTCCGGTCCGGCTTCCACACCCCGATGTGGGCGCCCTACCTCGGGCAGGTGGCCGACGCGTTCGAGCAACTGCCGCTGTGTACCCCGCGCCTGCCGGTGTGGTCGGCGACCTCCATCGCGCCGTATCCGGCGGATGCCGCCGCGGTTCGCGAGCTGACCGTGCGTCACCTTCTCGAACCGGTGCGGTTCCGGGAGTTGATCGAGGAGCTGTACGCGGGCGGAGTACGGGTGTTCGTCCAGCCCGGCGCGGGCAGCCTGGTCGGCTTCGTACACGACACCCTGCGCGGCCGCGACGCGCTGGCCGTGGCCGCCCACTCCACGCTGCGCCCGGGCCTGGCGGGCTTTTGCCGAGCGGTGGCGGCGCTGTGGGTGGAGGGCGCGGCGATCGATCCGCGGGGGCCGGTACGAACGGGCCTGCCCGCGACCGAGCCGGAGTCCGGGCCCGGCATCGACCGCGCCGCCGCACGACCGCCCGCCGGACCGATCGTCCGGCTCGATCTCGGTTCCCCCGTGGTCGCGTTGGGGCCGGCCGCCGGGTCGCTGCGGTTGACCGGTACGTCTCGCCCGCCCGCCATCTCCACGCATCCGGTGCTGGCGGCGTTCCACGCGACGCTCGCCGAGGCCGAGCGCACGGTGGCGGCGGCCATGGCAGCGGGAACGGCCGGCGAAGCCGAGGCGCCCGGGTTGCCCGCGCCGCCGCCCGGCAGCGACAGCGACACCGACTCGCGCCGGGCGTACCGTTTCTCGCTCGTCGACCACCCCTACGTCCGCGACCACTGCGTCTACGAGCAGCCCGAGTGGTGGCCGGACCCGGCGGACCGGTTCCCGGTGGTGCCGATGACCACGCTGATCCGGCTGGCCGGCGACGAGGCGCTGAGCGCGGCCGGGCCGGGTCGGGTGGTCGTCGGGTATCGGGCCGTACGTTCCCTGCGCTGGTTGCCGGTGGCTCCGCCGACCGACACCGAACTGGTCCGCACCACCGTGGACCCGGACCGGATCCGGATCGCGTTCGGCCGGTACATGTCCGCCGAGGTGCTGCTCACCGACGAGACCGCCGTCCGCCCCGGGCCGGGCCCCGACCGCACACCGCTGACCGGCGAGGGCCCGGCGCCGGTGCGCGCGCCGGATCTGTACGGGGACCGTTGGATGTTCCACGGACCCGGATTCGCCGGGGTCGAGCAGGTGTTGACCGTCGCCGCGGACGGCATCCGGGGCATCCTGCGTGCGCTGCCCGCACCCGGGGCGCTCCTCGACGCGGCCGGGCAACTGCTCGGCCACTGGATGCAGTTGCGGCTGACCACGGACCGCCTGGTGTTCCCGATGTCGGTCGCGGCAATCGACGGGTACGGACCTGAACCCGAGCCGGGCGCCCGGCTGTTGGCCACCGCCCGGATCCGGGAGATCGGGCCCACCACGGTGCGCGGTGACGTCGAGTTGGTCGACCCGGGCACGGGCGCGGTACGGATCCGGGTGCGCGACTGGGTCTATCGCCGGTTCGCCGCCGACGAGCGGGTGTGGCCGATGAAGTTCACCCCGCACACCACCGGCATCGCCGAGCCGCAGCCGGAGGGTTGGTGTCTGCTGCGCACCCGGTGGCCCGACCCCGCCGCGCAGGACCTGGTGACCCGCCGCTATCTGGACACCGCCGAGCGGGCCGAGTTCGCCGCCCAGGCACCTCGGGACCGCCAAGGGTGGCTGCTCCGGCGGGTCGCGGCCAAGGACGCGGCCCGGCACCACCTGTGGGCGCACGGGCACGGCCCGCTGTACCCGGCCCAGGTCCGGATCGACACCGCCGACCCCGGCCGCCCGCTCGCGCACGTGGTCGCCGAGCCCGACGCCCCCGCCCCGACCCCGCTGCACGTCGCCATCGCGCACGACCACCGCCTGGGGGTGGCCGTCGCGGGCCCGGCACCGCTGGGCATCGCCGTCGGCCGCCTCGATCCGGAAGGCCCACCCCCGGCACCCGACACACACGACGTGCCGGCCTCGCTCGTGGGATCCGACAGCGAGCCGCGCGGGCTGTGGGCGCTGCGCTTTCGCTGTGCCAGGGAGGCGGCCGACCGGGCGGCCGGCACCGATCACCCACCGCACGTGGTGACCGCGGCCCGGCCCGTCGGCTCGCACGAGACCGAGTTGTCCGTCCGCCCCGCGGCAGCCGACGGCGCCGAACTCCGCGTCCACATCCGGGACATCACCGACTCGGACGGCACCCGGATCGACCACTACGTGGTCGCGTGGACGAGCGCCCGGCAACCAGGAATCCCCACCACCTCACATGGGAGCACCCGATGAGCGCGGACCCGCACGCCGACCGGATCCTGGCCGAGGTGGCCGGGATGCTCGCCGAGATCGTCGGCGAGGAATTGCTGATCGCCGCCGAGATCACCCCGGACAGCGGCTTCGACGACGATCTGGCCCTGGAGAGCATCGAGTTCGTCGCGCTGGCCGGCCGGCTCCAGGAGCGCTACGGCGACCGGGTCGACTTCATCGCCTTCCTCGCCGACCTGGAGATCGAGGAGATCATGGCGATGACGGTCGGCCGCCTGGTCGAGCACATCGCGGCCTGTACCCGCGCCGAGACCGTCCGTGGTGCCGGTCGATGAGCGAGGTGCACGCGAACGGCCTGCGCTTCCACGTCCAGCGGTTGTCCCCACCCGCCGACCGGCCCGCACTGCGCACGCCGGTGGTCTTCCTGCACGGTCTGGTGTTGGACAACCTCTCCAGCTTCTACTACACGCTCGCCGCGCCGGTCGCCCGCGCGGGCGCCGAGGTCGTGCTCTACGACCAGCGCGGACACGGCCGCACCGAGCGGCCCCGCAGCGGATACGACCCGGACAGCGCGGTCGCCGATCTGGCCGCGCTGCTCGACGCGTGCGACGTACCGACCCCGGTACACCTGGTCGGCAACAGCTTCGGCGGCCTGATCGCGCTGCATGTCGCCCGGTCCAGGCCCGACTTGGTGGCGAGCCTGGTGCTGATCGAGGGTCAGTGCCTGGACGTCCCGGCCGGCACCGAACCGTACGCCGGCGGCTGGGTCGAGGAGATGGCCAACACACTCAACCTGGCCGCGCTCGGCCTGGCGGCGCATCCCGGCCCGGAACGGTTGCCCGTGGGGCCCGCACGCAAGGCGGCCCGACTGCGAGCCGGCGCCGACGCGCTCCTGAACGGCACGACCCTGATCGAGGACGTCACCCTCCTGTGCGCCCCGACCGAGGCCGAACTCGCAGAGGTGGCCTGCCCGGTGCTTGCGCTGTACGGCGAGTTGTCCGAACTGGCGCCGCCCGCACACCGGTTGGCCGAACTGCTCCCGCACTGCACGCTCACCGTGCTGCCCGGCGTCGCGCACACCGTGCTGCGTGAGGCCACCGCGCCCGTACTGGCCGCGCTGCTCGACTGGTTGCCCCGGCACGAGCCGGTGTCGGTGCGGCCCGGGGCCGGCCGATGAGAGTCATGTTCGTGGTGCCGCCGTTCGCCGGCCACGTCAATCCCACCGTCGCGGTCGCCGCCGCACTCGCCGAGCGCGGGCACGAGGCGGTGTGGTGCGGGCCGCCGGAGATCCTGGACCTGCTGCCGCTGGGCGCCCGGTTGTTCGCCACTGCCGACTCCCCCGGCGCCCCCGGCGGGTACGCCCGACTGCACGCGAGGTGGCAACGGCTGCGTGGGGTGGGCGCGTTGCGCTTCCTGGTCGAGGAGACCCTGGTCCCGCTCGCGCACACCATGCTGCCCGGCGTCGCGGCGGCCGTGGCCGGCTACCGGCCGGATGTGGTCGTGGCCGACCAGCAGGCCTTCGCCGGCGCCTTCGCCGCTGTGAAAGCCGGGGTCCCATGGGCCACTTCGGCGACCACTTCGGCCGAGTTCACCCGGCCGCTGGTGGGCTTTCCGAAGATCGACGACTGGGTGCGGACCCGGATCGCCGAGGCGGCTGTGGCGGCCGGGGTACCCGGCGACTGCGATCCGCGCTTCTCGCCCCGGCTGGTTCTGGTCTTCTCCACGCCGGAACTGGTCGGCCTGACCGATCCGGTCCCGGCGCACCACTGCTACGTGGGCCCCGCGTTCGGCCGCCGGCCGGCGATGGTGGACTTCCCGTGGGACCGGCTCGATCCGGATCGCCGGCACGTCCTGGTCTCGCTCGGCACGCTCAATCGCGATGCCGGCGACCGGTTCTATCCGGCCGTGGTGGCCGCCACCCGGCCGCTCGCCGATCGGCTCCAGCTGATCCTGGCCGCACCGGAGCGGCTGGCCGGGGCGCCCGCCGAGCATGTCCTGGTCCGCGAGTTCGTCCCGCAACTGGCCCTGCTCCCGTACCTGGACGCGGTGGTCACGCACGGCGGCCACAACACCGTATGCGAGGCGCTGGCGTTCGGCCTGCCGCTGGTGCTCGCCCCGATCCGGGACGACCAGCCGATCGTGGCGCGCCAGGTGGTGGCGGCCGGCGCCGGGGTCCGGGTGCGCTTCGGACGCGCGCACGTACCCGAGTTGCGCGCGGCCGTCACCGACGCGCTGGACCGCCCCGAACTGCGTGCGGGCGCCGCCCGGATCCGTGCCTCGTTCGCCGCGGCCGGCGGCGCCGACGCCGCCGCCGAACGTCTGGAGAAGCTGTGCTGAATCCCCTGGACGGACCGTTTCCGTGGCTCGCCCTGCTGATCGGGCTCGGCCTGGCGGGTGGCACGCGCACGCTGCGCCGGCGGCTGCACGCATTGCCGATACTACCCGGATTGCCCATACTTGCCACCGTATCGACGGAGGGCTGGCAGACCGGCCCCTGGATCTGCGTATCCGCGACCGGTGTCCACCCGGACGAGGCCACCATCCGCGCGGCGGTCGCCCACGCCGAGCGGCACGACCTGCTCCTGCTCGATCTGGTTCCCGGCGACCTGCCCAGCGACGAACTGCTCACCCTGCTCGCCCGGTTGGACCCGGACCGAATCCACCGCGACCCGCTCGCCCGCGGCCGGGGCGCGGGCCACGCGCTGCTCGTGCACGAGGACGTGCTGCGCCGGGCCGCCGTGCCGGCCGACGACCTGGTCGACCCCGACGGCCCCGCCCTGGTCGAACTCACGGTGCGGCTCAAGCCGTTCGCCGCGCTCGGCACCGGGCACGCGGTCGCGCCCGGACTGGTCGCGATGCGGCCCGACCCCAGGCTGCGCAAACGTCGGCTGCGGGCGAACGGGGTGCCGGTGTGGCCGACCCTGATCGGCAACCTGGGTGAGGCCGCCGCGTACGCCGGTGCGTGTGTGACCAGCCCGTTCTGGGGTGCGGTGGTCTTCCTGGCCATGTGGTCGCAGCCCTTCGCCGTGGTCGCCGGCCGCTCGCCGGTGCGACCGCGCGACCTGGGCCGGGCCGGGGCACTGCGTCCGTTCCTGGCCGTGCCGCGCTGGCTCCGCGCGGTCACCGGGCCCCGCCCGACCGCTGCGGCCCAGCGGCCGGCGCCGGATCCGGCGGCGCTGCGCCCGGCGTACGAACGCAGCGTCGCCGACGGCCTCGGTGCCTTCTTCGAGGACCGGCGCGACACCTGTCCGTGGTGCGGCTCGGACCGCCTCGCCGTGCACCGCAGGGTGCGCGACCACCTCCAGGGCAAACCGGGCCGCTTCACCCTCGAACGGTGCCGGGACTGCACGCACGTCTTCCAGAACCCGCGCCTGTCCCTCGCCGGGCTCGACTACTACTACCGCGACTTCTACGACGGCCTCGGCGGCGCGGGCGCCGAGGCACTGTTCGGCACCATGTCCCGGACCTACCGCGCCCGTGCCGAACTGCTGCGCCGACACACGCCGGAGGATTCCGGACCGCGCGCCTGGCTGGACGTGGGCACCGGCCACGGGCACATGTGTGTGGTCGGCCGCACTGTGCTCCCCAACACCGTCTTCGACGGCCTCGACATGGGCGACGGGGTCGCCGAGGCCGCGCGGCGCGGCTGGATCCGGACCGGGTATCGGGGCCAATTCCCCGATCTGGCCGACGACTTGGCAGGCGGCTACGACGCGGTCGGCATGCACCACTACCTGGAGCACACCCGCGATCCGCTGGCCGAACTCGACGCCGCCGCCAAGGTCCTGGTGCCGGGCGGCCGATTGCTGATCGAACTGCCCGACCCGCAGTGCCGGTACGGGCAGTTGTTGCGCGGCCTGTGGTTGCCGCTGTTCCAGCCCCAGCACCAGCACCTGATGCCCTGGCGCAACCTCGAAGCCGCCCTCCACGCACGGGGGTTCACCGTGCTCGCGCGCGAACACGGCCGGGCACACCAGGGCAACGACTTCACCGGTGCGGTCTCCCAGGCCCTCACCGCGCTCGGGCCCAACCCGGCGATGCCGTGGGTCCCCGGCGGCCCGACCCCGCTGCGCCGGGCCCGCCGCGCCGCGCTGGTCACGCTGTCCGTGCCGTGCTTCGTCGTGGCCGTACTCCTCGATGCCGTCGGCGCGCTGCTCGCCCGCGTAGCGGGCGAACACGGCATGAGCAACGCCTACCGTCTCCTCGCCCGAAAGGATCCGGGATGACCGGCCCGCACAGCGGCCCGCCGACGGCGGCGGCGCTGCCCACCACTCGCGGTGCGGCGCCCGTGTTGCGCCTGGTGCCGTTCGCCTTCACGCAGGCGTTCGGCCGACCGCCGGCCGGGGTCTGGTCCGCGCCATACGTGCTGCGCCGGACCGGCTCGCGAGCCGGGGCGGGCTCCGCCGTGGCGCTGTCCTGGCGGGTGGTGGTCGCCGCCGCGCCGCGCGCCGACGGGAGGTTGCGGCTCGGCTCGATCGACCGGCCGGACGAGGGAGTGGAGGTGGACCCGAGGGGCGACATCGGCCCGGTCCCGGAGTGGGCCCGCCCGGTGCTCGCGGGCACCACCGGCGCGGGCGGGCTCGATCTGCTGGTACACACCGACCTGCCGGAGTGCACCGGGCTGTCCGCGGCCGTGCCGCTGGCCTGTACGGCGGCGCTGATCGAGGCGGCGTTCCACGACCCGGAGCCGGGCGACGCCCGTCGGTCCCGCATCCGGCTCAGCGATCCGCCGTTGGGCGCGGTGGCGTTGTTCGCCAGGCTCGGCCACGTGATGGTGTTCGGGGAGGACAGCGGCGCGCCGAACCACGCGCCGTTCGACCCCGATGGGCTCGGCCTGCGCTTCGTCCTGGCGGTGCCGCGGCGGGCGGGTGCCGCCGCGAGCGGGCCGACCACGCGGCAGATCGCCGGGTCGACCGCCGAGCCCGCCCGCAACGCCCTGGCCGCCGGCGCGATCGAGGCCCGCCCGCTGCCGGGCGCGGACGGGCCCACGATCGCGGTGGTGCCCGGCGCCGCGCTCGCGGCCGTCCGCCGGGCGCTGGTGCACACCTACACCCGCGCCGGCGAGCCGGCCCCGCGCGTCCTCAGCGCCGCGCTCGGATCCCCCTGTGCCCGGGTCGCGTAGGCCGACCCGGGCGGGGGTTCACACGTACTCGATCTCCTGGACCCCCTGGCGCCGGGAGTAGTCGAGCAGTGTGCGCACCTCGCGGCTGATCGGACCGCGCCCGCGCACCATGCCGACCGTCCGGATCAGCCTCGGGCTCATCGACCGCACGGCCACACTCGACGCGAACGGCTGGGCCAGGTCGGCGTACCACAGCACCGAGCCGTGCCCGGCCACCACGCACGGGATCCAGGCCCCCCGGTCGTCGGTCTCCATCGCCACCGTCGGCCGCACCCCGGCGGTGGCGAACAACATCTCGAAGTCGGCCCGTCGCGCGCTGCGCCGGGACGGCAGGATCATCGGCAACTCCTCCAGGTCCGTCCAGGAGACCGGATCCGGCAGCCGGGTGTGCTTCGGCGAGACCAGCACCACCTCGTACGAGCGCAGCGGCAACACCTCGAAGCCGCCGGGCGCGGGCAGGTCCACCATCGCGATGTCGGTCGCGCCCGAACGCAGCGACGCGAACAGCGCCTCCCGGCTGTCCTGTCGATCCACCACGATGTGCAACTCCGGGTACTGCTTGGCCAGTCCGGGCAGCAGGCAGCTCGTGCACTCGATCGCGAGCGTGGCGGTCGCGGCGAGGTGCACCGTACCGCTGTGCGTCGGCTCCTCGACGTGCACGATGTCCTTGATCGCCTGCACGCCGCGCAGCACCTTGCGCGCGAGGTTGATCACCTGGACCCCGGCCGCCGTGGGCACGAGACCCCGGCCCACCCGGGCGAACAGGACGACGTTCAGCTCGCGTTCGAGGCTCTGCAACGACCGGGAGAGCGCGGGCTGCACGACGAACAACTCCTGCGCGGCGCCGGTCAGACTGCCGTGCTCGGCGACGGCGATGAGGTAGCGCAACTGTTGGAGGGTCACGGGGTATCGATGCCTCCGCCCGGGAGCAGGATTTCGACCCGCTCGTGTGCCCGGGTGCGCAATAGCGTCCGGTGTGCCGCACGGTGCCTGTCGACCATGGTGTTCCTCCAGGGTGAGACGTGGTGCCGGGGGGCGACTGAAACGGGGCGCGACATCGATGACGGAGCGACCGCGCGGGCCGGCGCGGTACGCGGGGCGGCTGCCCCGAACACCGCGCCGGCCCGCCCGGCGGTGCCGCGTTGCGCTGCGACCGGCACGGTTCGACCGGTGCGCCGTGGACGGATTGGGTAATCGGTTCGTTGCAATCCGTTCACTACGACTGTGGATCAGAACCAGTTCACGGTCCAGCGAAACGCGGCGTCGGCTTTCGCCCCGGCGGAATCGGTGGCGCTCACCTCGGCGGCGAACGTCCCCACACCCCACGCCCGACCCGAGATCACACACGTCGACGCGTTCAGGAACAGCCCCGCCGGCAGATTCCGCCCGACGCACGAATACGGCGCCGTCCCACCCGAGACCCGAAGCGCCAGATTCACCTGCTGATTGAACTTCGACGTCTGCGCCCCCGGATCGGCAATCGTCACGGTCGAAGGACCCGGACCACCCGGGATCGCCTCGGGAGGCAACGGGACCACCCAGAGCGGGCTGTTCGCGCCTTCGGAGCCGACGTAGAGCGACTTGCCGTCGGGGGCGTACATCAACGATTCGCCCTGGGTCGTGCTCGGCGCGGCGAACTTGGCGAGTTGCTGCCCGGGCGCCGAATACACGGTGATGTCGGAGTAGTTGCGGATCGCGAACGAGCGTCCGTCGGGCGCGAACGCGCCGTCGGTCGCGATGTCCGGGGCCGGTCCGACCCGGGTGAGTTCGTTGACCTGGTCGCTGCGCAGGAGCGGCGGCGCCTGGTAGAGCGAACCGGGCGCGCCGAAGAGTTTGCTCGCCACGTAGAGGCGGTTGTCGCGCGGGTCGATCAGCGCGGTTTCGGCGTCGTGCGCGCCGTCGGCGAAACGCAGCGGGAAGCTCGTGGCCGGCACGGTGTCATCGGCGAGCGTCGCGGGCTCGGCGATGCGGTACAGCGTCACCTGGGTCCGGGTGCCGAAGTTGTTGCCGATGTCGGCCGCGAAGATCGCGGGGTTGCCCGCGTCGTCGGTGCCGACCGAGATCGCCTCCCAGTCGGTGTTGGTCGCGCCCGATACGTGCAACACCGCGACGGTGCGGCAGGTGTTCGTGTCGATCGCGAACACGTCGGGCGCGTTTCCGCTGTCGTTGAGCGTGTAGGCGATGCCCGGGTGTCGGGAACTGGGCGCCAGGCCGCTGGATTCGCCGATGCGCGCATCGGCGAGGGTGCACTGGACGTGGGGTGGGTCGGCGGCGTGCGCGGGGGTGATGCCGACCGCCGTGGCCAGGCCCGTGGCGAGCGCGGCGACGGCGGCGGTGCGGGCGATGCGCAGGGGTCCGGCGGCCCGGCGGCGACCGGGCGGTGCGGGCGTGTCGATCGGGGGGCGGGTTTCCGGTGGGGTCGCGGAACGTGATCTGTTCATGTTTCCAGGAGATGAGGCCGCTCTCACCCGCGTCCAATACCGGTCCGGCATGCATTCATGACGGAACGACATGGCTGCTCCGGTGGTGCACCGCTTGGGCATCGATGCATGCGCGCCGGGTCGGCATACGGCCGGAGACCGCCGCGTCGATCGGCCGAACCGGCGTGTCTCCCGGCCAGTTCAGGCCCCCTGTGCCGAGCGGAATCCGGCTCCCGTGGGGCGGGCAGGGCCCGACTCCCCTGTGCGCGGCGGGCGTTGTTTCGTCCGGGTGCCGAAGCCACGCTGCGGTTCCGCTTCGTCCACGCCAAGGAGGCGCCAGGTCATGGCTCACTTCCGATCCGGGTCCCGGTCGACGGCCCGGGGCAAACCCCGATCCACCACCCTTCTCGCATTGTCCGTCGGGGTCGTACTCGGTGCGATCGCCGGCGTCACCGCCCCGGCCTCGGCCGGTCCGTCCGAGCGGGTGCCGGCCGCTCGCACGGTCGCCGGCGCGATCCCGCGCTACGACCACGTGGTGGTCGTCGTGCACGAGAACGCCAACCAGGAGGAGATCATCGGCAGTTCGCAGGCGCCGTATCTCAACCAACTGGCCGCCAGCGGCGCCTCCCTGACCGACTTCCACGGCGAGACGCACCCCAGTCAGCCCAACTACCTGGCGATGTTCTCCGGTTCCGCCCAGGGTGTCACCGGCGACGAGTGCCCGCCGCCGGGCTCGCCGTACAGCGCGGACAACCTCGGCCGGCAGCTGATCGACGTCGGTGCCACGTGGGGCAGTTACAACGAGGACTGGTCGGCGGCCGATCCCGGGGCATGTACGAGTGGTTCGTATGCGCGCAAGCACAACCCGTGGTTGTCCTTCGCCAACGTACCCGCGGCCACCACGTATCCGATGACCGCGTTCCCGACGGATTACACCGCCCTGCCCACGGTCTCCTACGTGGTGCCCAACCTGTGCAACGACATGCACGACCGCCTGTTCAACCCGGCGTGCGGGATCTCCACCGGGGACACCTGGACCCGGAACAAGCTGAGCGGCTACGCGGAATGGGCCAAGACGCACAACAGCCTGCTGGTGGTCACGTGGGACGAGGACAACTTCCGCAGCGAGAACCGGATCGCGACCATCCTGTACGGCGCGCACGTCAAGCCGGGTCGATATGCGGGCCGCAAGGACCACTACAGCCTGCTGCGCACCTTCGAGGACATGTACGGCACCCGGCGCTCCGGCCAGGCGGCGACCGCGGCCCCGATCACCGAGGTATGGGGCGACGATGGTCCGGGTCCTTCGACCGTGACGATTGCCGATCCGGGGGCGCAGACGTCGAAGTTCAATCAGCAGGTGAATCTGGCGCTTCGGGTCTCGGGTGGGACGGCGCCGTATTCATGCGTTGGGAGGAATCTGCCGGCGGGGCTGTTCCTGAACGCGTCGACGTGTGTGATCTCGGGTCGGGCGTGGGGTGTGGGGACGTTCGCCGCCGAGGTGAGCGCCACCGATTCCGCCGGGGCGAAAGCCGACGCCGCGTTCCGCTGGACCGTGAACTGGTTCTGATGGTGGGCGAGTTCCGGCGTTGAGCCGATTCCGATCGCTCGACGCGTCGAGCGGGTGGGTGTCGAGGGCTCGAACCAGCCCTCGGCGCCCGCCACTTCCTTCCTTCCTGCCCGTGTCCGGCCGCCCGGAGGTCCCGGATGTATCTGTCGTCCAGTCGTTCCGCCGACCTCGCGTCCGGTGCGCGTGATCCGAGGGCGCAGGCGCCGGCGCCGACCCGCCGTGGCGTACGGCGGGTCGCGCCCGTGGTGCTCGTCCTCGGCGTGGTCTCGCTGGTGACCGACGTCTCGGCGGAGATGGTCACCGCGGTGCTCCCGGTCTATCTCGTGCTCGGACTCGGGCTCTCACCCATGGCGTTCGGCATGCTGGACGGCCTGTACAACGGCGCCACCGCGGCATCGCGGCTGCTCGGCGGGCATGTCGCGGACCGCTTCCGCCGACATCGCACGGTCGCCGCGGTCGGCTACGGGATCTCGGCGGGATGCAAACTGCTGCTGCCGGCCGCCGGCGGGGTCGCGGCGATCGGCGGGGTGCTCGCGGCGGATCGGGCCGGCAAGGGACTGCGAACCGCGCCGCGCGACGCGCTGATCTCGATGGCCGCGCCGCCGGCCGCGCAGGGGCGGGCGTTCGGGGTGCATCGGGCGATGGACACGGCGGGGGCGCTGTTCGGGCCGCCGGTCGCGCTCGCGGTGTTGTGGGTGACGGCCGACGCGTACGACGCGGTGTTCGTACTGAGCTTCTGCTTCGCCGCGTTCGGGCTGCTCGTACTGCTCCTGTTCGTCCGCGAC
This sequence comes from Embleya sp. NPDC055664, assembly GCF_053618075.1. Classification (NCBI taxonomy): domain Bacteria; kingdom Bacillati; phylum Actinomycetota; class Actinomycetes; order Kitasatosporales; family Streptomycetaceae; genus Embleya; species Embleya sp. NPDC055664. The sequence continues at coordinate 62,281 of NZ_JBSHGZ010000015.1, read as the reverse complement.
CCGGCGGCCGGTACCGGGAAGGTCGGGGTGCGACGCGCGCCGGTGCGACTGCGGGACGCGGCGGCGGTGTTGCGGGTGCCGGGCTTCGCCCGGGTGTGTACGGCCGCGCTGCTGCTCGGCGCGGCGACCGTCGGGGACGCGATGGTGTACCTGCTGCTGCAACGGCACACCGACCTGTCGCCGCACCTGTTCCCGCTGTTGCCGCTGGGCACCGCGCTGGTCTTCCTGCTGTGCGCGGTCCCGGCCGGCACCGCCGGGGATCGGTACGGGCGCGGCCGGGTCTTCCTGGCGGGACACGTCGCGCTGCTCTGCGGCTACCTCGTGCTGCTCGCGCCGCTGCCCGACCGGGTGTCGATCGTGGCGATCCCGACCCTGCTCGGGGTGTTCTACGCGGGCACCGACGGCGTTCTGATGGCGCTTGCCGCACCGGCCGCACCGGCGGAACTGCGCGGCGGGGCGCTGGCGTTGGTGCAGACCGGGCAGGCGGGCGGACGGGCCCTGGGCGCGGCCGGGTTCGGCGCGGCGTGGACCCTGTACGGCCCGCACACCGCCGTGCTGCTCGCCGCCGCCGGGCTGGCCCTCGCGCTGGTCGCCGCCGTCGCGCTACTGGCCGCCGGCACACTCGCCCCGGGCGCCGGGGCTTCGGCCGACTCGAAGGGGGCTTCCCGATGACCCGTACCGCGCGCCTGACCGTGCTCACCGTGGTCACCGCCCTCCTCGTCGGCCTCGCCGTGCTGTACACCCTGCGGGCGGCGGGCGACGCACGCGCGGGGCGGGACGGCGACTACACGGCGCTGAGCCTGGACCGTCCGGGCCGGATCGTGTTCCGCAGCACCGCCGCCGACGCCGGCCGGGACCACCTCGCGGCGGTCGACGCGGCGCGCCCCGGTGAGCAGCGAGCCGTGGCCTCGCGTGGGTGCCTGGTCTTCCACGCCGCGCACGGCACGGGGGTGTGCCTGCAACCGGCCCGGTTGGCGCTCGGCACCTACGACGCGGTGCTCCTGGACACGAACCTGCGCGAGACGAGCCGGCGCGCGCTGGCCGGGACGCCCTCGCGCGCCCGGGTCTCGCCGAGCGGCCGACTGGTCGCGTGGACGTCGTTCGTCAACGGCGAGTCGTACGCCGGCCTGAACTTCTCCACCCGGACCGCGATCCTGGACACGCGCGGCGGCCGATTCGACGACAACCTGGAGTCGTACACGCTGCGCCGCGGCGACGAGACGGTCCGCTCCCCCGACGTCAACGTGTGGGGCGTGACCTTCGCGGCCGACGACAACACCTTCTACGCGACGGTGGCCACCGGCGGCCATACCTGGCTGGCACGCGGCGACGTGGCCGCCCGTACGCTGCGCACGGTGCGCGAGAACGCCGAGTGCCCGTCGTTGTCCCCCGACGGCACGCGCGTCGCGTACAAGAAGCGGGTCCCGGGCGCGGACGCCGACCGCCCGTGGCACCTGTTCGTACTGAACCTGGCCACCAACGTGGAAACCCCGCTCGCCGAGACCCGAACCCTCGACGACCAGGCGGAATGGCTCGACGACGCCCGGGTCGTGTACAGCCTTCCGGGCGACCTGCGCGGCGACGTCTGGACCGCGCGCGCCGACGGAACGGGCCGTCCGAGCCTGCTGATCCCACACGCCCTGTCCCCGGCCGTCCTGCGCGACTGAGTTTCCGAGACCCGCCGGCGGCGCAAGCTCCGACCGAAACCGGCGATCCGACCCATCGGAGGTATGTCATGTCGGCGCTGAAGGGCAAGTAGGCCGTGGTCACGGGAGGCTCACGCGGGATCGGGCGGGGCGGTGGTGGAGCGGCCGGCCCGGGACGGCGCGGAGGTGGTGTTCGGCTACGTCCGCGACGAGGCCGCCGCCGAGGCGGCGGTCGAGGCGGCGGGCGGCCGGGCCCGGGCGGTACGGGTCGACCTGGGCGAGCCGGGCGCGGCCGAGTCCTTCATGGCCACGGCCGACGAGCACCTGGGCGGCCTGGACATCCTGGTCAACAACGCCGCGACGGGCACCACCTCGACCCCGATCGCCGAGCTGACCGAACAGGACTTCGACCATGTCCTGTCCGTCAACACCAAGGCCCCCTTCCTGACCATCCGCTACGCGGCAAGCAAGGGCGCGTTGGAACAACTCACCAAGGTCGCCGCCCACGAACTCGGCCCACGAGGCATCACCGTCAACACGGTCGCCCCGGGCGCCACCGACACCGACCTCCTCAACGCGGCCAACTCCCCAGAGGCCCTGGCCGCCGTCCCCGCCCAAACCCCCCTACGCCGCCTCGGCCTCCCCACCGACATCGCCGACGTCATCGCCTTCCTGGCAGGCCCCGAAGCCCGCTGGCCAACCGCCCAAACCCTCCACACCAACGGCGGCCTCGGCTGACCACCCGGAACGCGTGGATGGAGCGGACCAAGATCGGGCATTACGTCGAAAAGCGGGCGGAGACCACCGCCTGCACGGCCGTTCCGCGTATCCCGGGAGGCGATTCCCATCAGCTTGACCCACCCCGAGTTCGAGCGCGCCACCGAATCCCTGGCCATCGGACCCAGGCGTCACGATCTGTTGGATACATACCTGCGCTGGACGAACGACCCCGTGGTCATGCGCGGTAACGGTCGTTTCGCGCCGGAGGAACGTGAAGTGCTCCGCGCCGCACTCGACGTCATGATTGCGGGGCCCAACGCTCACTTCACCGTGTACGACCGCCTTCGCGCGGATCCTCACGGGGGACCGCTTCCGATCGGCACCGCGACCTTGTCCATCGACCACCCCGTTGCCGCGGCCGAGTTCTTCATCACCCTGGGCGAGGAGGGCCGCGGCCGAGGACTCGCGGCCCCCGCAACCCGCCTGGTACTCGACTTCGCGTTCGAGGAAGCCGGTTTGGAGAACGTGTTCCTCGCGGTCTTGGAACCGAACGTGGCGGCCATCCGGGCCTACACACGGGCGGGATTCCAACGCATCGGCCACCGCCGCCGCAGCGCGCTGTGGGCCGGCAGTCGGGTGGACGAAGTCCTGATGGACGCCATCCCGACATCATTGGAACCGGCCTGAATGGCCGACCGGGTCAAGCCGAATGGCCCGGGAGCGCGGTGACGGAGCCCTGGAGTGGCAGTGGGTGTCGGCCCCGACGCGTGTGAGAGGACCTGCGTGCTCCCGACGCCCGGCGATGCGATGTGGCTTGGGCCGCCGTCCTAGGCGAGGACCCGTTCGTGGGCCTGGGTGGCGGAGATGAGGTCGGCCAGGGAGGTGCGGGTTTCCGAGAGTGCGGAGATGCGGTTGTCCAGACCTTCGAGGTGTTGTCGGAGGGTCTCCAGCGTGCATTCGGCGATCGTGCCGTCTTGGCGAATGCACGGTTGCAGGTCGCGGATGACGCGGGTCGGCAGGCCGGCATCCAGTAGCGCGCGGATGCGTCGGACTATGGCGGGAGCGCCGTCGCCGTAGCGGCGGTGGCCGCTGTCGAGGCGGTCGGGCTCCAGGAGGCCTTGCTCCTCGTAGTAGCGCAGCAGTCGGACCGGGGTGCCGGTGATGGCGGCTAGCTCACCGATCTTCATGTGCTGCTCCTCACATCCCCTTGAATCTCACATCGATGTGAGATCTTAGCGTGGGGTCATGACGAACACAGCTCGCCCCCTGGCCCTTTACGGATTCCTGCGCCCCCGGCCGGAGTACGCGGACGAAGTCCGGCGCACCCTCTCCTCTTTGGTGGAACCCACCCGGCAGGAGCCCGGCAACCTGCAGTACCACCTCCACGAGCACGAGGACGGCCGCTTCTTCCTCTACGAGGTCTGGCGCTCCCAGGAAGACCTGGACCGACACAACACGATGCCGTCGCTGCGCGCCTTCCTGGACAACCTGTCGACCTACCTGGAGGAGGCCCCGGAGGTCTACTTCGACACCATGCTCAGCCCGTACGCCGAGCCGGAACCGATCCCCGCCTGAGACACACGCCGCACATGCAAGGCGCTCGACCGGAAACCCGGTCGAGCGCCTGCGTGCCTTCACGCCGACCGCGCGTCAGACCCCACGCAGCGTCGACACCAACGCCGACCAGGAGCCCGGGGCGACAACGAGGTGACCAACGCTCGGGTCTTTCGAGTCCCGAACCGGCACGACCTCAAAGCCGGGGGCAACTTCCACGCAGGCACCTCCATCCCCGTTGCTGTGGCTCGACTTGCGCCACACCGCATCGCCGAGACGGGGAACTTGGATCATGACTGCTTCTCCTTGATGACCGCCGTAATCAGGGCTGCCGATTCACCCGGCGTCAGCGCTTCGGCGCTAACCCGATCGTAGGACCGCCGACGAGCCCGCACAGTATCCGGGTCTTCGAGAAGTTGCCCGTTGACGAGCCCTTCGAGATACGCGACCTGCCCACCGTCGGACAAGCCAAGCATGATCAGCGGGGCGCCCAGAGCGGCGTGTGCACCTCGGGCAAGCGGAGCAACCCGCAGGAGCGTTCGCGACGTGTCCACGAGGGGCAACAGGGCTTCGAGTTGCGCACATAGAACGGCAGGACCGCCAACCGCCCGCCTGATGACTGTTTCGTCGAGCACGGCGGAAACGTAGGGCGGGTCGGAGCCGCGCAGCCGAGCCTGACGACTCATTCGAAGGTCCACCATGGACTCGATCGTGTCGGCCGTGGCGTCCGGGTTCACTGCTTCAAACAGCGCACGAGCGTACTCGGGGGTCTGCAAGAGACCTGGAACCACGTACGGCGCGTACTCGGCGATCTCCCTTGCTCCGTCTTCGAGTCGCATGTAATCGCGATACCGGTTTGGCCACCGCTCATCCTTGATCATGTCCCAGAGAACGGCGAACATGCCGTGGGTTCCCATGAGTTCGTCCAACTTCGCGGGCAGCTCCGGCGGGATGGGGCTGCCGTTTTCGTAACGAGACCATGTCGACGTCGAATAGCCGTACGCCGCCGCCATGTCGGCCAGCGTCAGGCCCATCCGTTCGCGCTGCGCCCTCATAGCGAGTCCGAACCGGTGCAAACGTTTTTCGCCATCGGGAGCTGCCTCGAAGCGCACGGGGGTCACCCACCTTTCCCACAAAAAGTCGGGACGGGCGCTCACTCCAAAGTGGCGATGCGCCGCGCCACCATCGCAATACGCACAGTGAAGCGCGGACATCGTGAGGAGCGCAGTCGAATGCGAGACCTGGAACCAAACGAACGCAGCCCGAAGCGTGCCGCCGGCAGTGGCCGGATGTGGCTTGCGGTCTACCACGTCGACCAATCCGGAACCCACATGGTGAAGCCACCCGAGTTGTTCACCGGCGGACCCTCTACGTGGCCGTTCGGCGACGGATCCATGTCCACCAACCCGCCCTGCAAGTGCTCGCCGGATTGCCGCTACCCGGGTCCCGGCACGCCGCTGCGCGCGACCTCGTCACCACATCCGGGAAGGACACCGACAACGTGAGGAATTCTCTTGCCCGCGCGTTCACTTGGGTGCTGCGGCTCCTTGCTCCCGCGCCGCGCGTCCGGCGCGGGAGCTGGGCCGAGCGAAGCCCGCGACCGTTCGAGCCCGCCACACCGAAGCCGGCCGCCCGCTGCGGTGGGTGGCGGGACTTCGTGCCGCCGGGGCCGGCCGGTGACGAGCCGCCCGTGCAGGACTCGGCGACAGTCGTTCCGCCGTACCTGATGACGCCGGGCGAACTCGCCGCGCGGCGACGACGCTTCGCCGACTCGGGCACGGACGACGCCCGCGCGCGGCCCGCCCACGACTGGGCCGTGGCCGCGCGCGCGGCGGGGGTTATGGCGTGAACCCGCAGGCCGGCCGGCCGCGTTCAGGCCCGCCGGTGCACCACGCGCGCCGACGTTTGGTCCCGCGCCAGCACCGTCATCGCGTCGATGTTCACGTGCGGCGGCCGGGTCGCCACCCACCCCACGCACTCCGCGATGTCCTGGGCCACCAGCGGCGTCATCCCCGCGTACACCGCCGACGCGCCCTCGGCGTCCCCGCCGAGCCGGTTCAGCGTGAACTCGGTCTCGACCATGCCCGGATCGATCTGGCACACCCGCACCGGCTGCCCGCGCAGTTCAAGGCGCAACACCCGCGTCATCGCCGTCACCGCGTGCTTGGCCGCGTTGTACCCGGCGCCGCCCTCGTACGGCTCCCGCCCCGCCACCGACCCGATCGTGATCACCTGACCGTCGCCGGAGGCGATCAGCAGCGGCAGGAACGCCTTCGTCACCCGCAACGTCCCGAGCACATTCGTCTCGTACATCGCCGTCCACGCCGCCTCGTCGGCCTCCGCCACCGACTCCGTCCCGCGCGCGAAGCCCGCGTTGTTGACCAGCACATCACAACGCTCCACCTCGGCGGCGAACGCGGCGACCGAGTCCGGATCGGCGACATCCAGCGGCAGCGCCCGGCCCCTTCCGGCGCAGCGCGCGACCACCTCCTCCAACCGGTCCTTGCGCCGCGCGCCCAGCACCACGTCGTAGCCCAGACTCGCCAGGTGCACGGCGGTCGCGGCGCCGATCCCGCTGCTGGCGCCGGTCACCACCGCACAACCTCGGGGCGCGGAAGCAGGGTTCGCGGTCTCGTCCTGGCTCATCACGGCATTCCTCTCGTCGACGCCGGCCTCCCCGCACCGTATGCCGGATCGCCCCGCCCCCACATCGCCGCCCTCCGGTTCAGCCGGAGGATCCGCCCTGCCCCGACGTCCAGGGCCACCCCAACCGCCCCCGCCGCTGCGGCGGCGCGGCCGACTCGGCACGCTCGGACGGCGGCGCGGAAAGGGCCTGCCCCACCGGCAACGGCGGCAGCGCCTCGCGGTCCAACCACGCCTCGAACAACGTGTCCAGCGGCCGGGAGGCGTACCGCGCCGCGTGCGCGGTGAAGTCGTCGGTGGTCACCAGCCCGTGCCGGTGTGTCGTGGCCCAGTCCCGCAACATCGCGAAGAACGCCACATCGCCCAGCGCACACCGCACCGCGTGCACGGTCAGCGCGCCCCGCCCGTAGATGCGGTCGTCGAAGATCAGCTTCGGGCGCGGCGACCCGAGCAGCAGGTCCTGCGGTCGCCCGCTCAGGTCGGTGTGCTCGATCGCGGCCTGCACGGCGGCGCTGCGCCCGCCCGAGCGCTCGGACCACAACCACTCCGCGTAGCGCGCGAAGCCCTCGTTCAGCCAGATGTGCCGCCAGTCGGCCAGACCGACGCTGTTGCCGAACCACTGGTGCGCCAACTCGTGCGCGACCAGCCGTTCGGCCCCGCGCGCCCCGTCCACGTGATTGGCCCCGAAGGTGGCCATCCCCTGCGCCTCTATCGGGATGTCCAGGTCGTCGTCGGTGACCACCACGGTGTACTCGCCGAACGGGTACGGCCCGAACAGCTCCTCGAACAGCGTCATCATCTGCGGCTGCCGGCCGAAGTCCGACCGGAACCGGGACACCAGCCGCGCCGGCACGTGCGCGACCTGCGGTACGCCCGTCCCCGGCAGCGGAACGGTCTCGTAGCGCCCGATCGAGACGGTGACCAGGTAGCTCGCGGTGGGCGCGGGCTGCTCGTAGACCCAGGTGGAGTTGCCGCCCCGGCTGCTGCGGGTGAGCAGCCGGCCGCCCACCACCACGGCGTACATCGACGGCGCGGTGACCGAGATCTGGTAGGCCGCCTTGTCGTCGACCCGGTCGTTGCACGGGTACCAGGACGGCGCGCCGATCGGCTGACCGGCCACGAGCGAGCCGTCGGTCAACTCCTCCCAGCCGACCCCGCCCCAGGGGCTGCGTACCGGCTTGGGGTTGCCGACGTAGTGCACCTCGACGGTGAACGCCGCCCGGGCCCGGATCGCCGTACCCGGCCGCACCCGCAGCTTGCCCGCGCGGTGCGTGTAGCGCGCCTGGTGGCCGTCCACGAGCACCCGACCGATGCGGAACTCGGCCAGGTCGAGCACGATGTCGCCGAGCGGACGATCCCCGGCCACCGCGCCGATCCGGGCGCTGCCGGCCAGGCGGTTGGGACCCGGGCGGTAGTCCAGGGTCAACTCGTAGCGGTGGACGCGATAGCGCGGGTCGCCGTGTGTGGCGAAGTACGCCTCGCCGGCACCCGTGCGCGCCCCCTGGTCGCTCACCGATTCGTGCTCCGTCCCCGTCGCGCCCACCGTCGCGGGACGAGCCGCGTCGCGCGACGCCGTCTCGAAACGCATTACCGTCGCCAGGCCTCGATCGGATTGCCCAGCCAGCCGGTGTCCTCCGGAACGGTCTCGCCCCGCATCACCAGCGAGGCGGGGCCCAGCGTGCTGCGTGCCCCGATCGTGCTGCCGGGCAGTACGATCCCGCGCGGGCCGAGCGTGGCGCCCTCGCGAAGGATCACAGTATCCATGCGCATGATCCGGTCGTGGAAGAGATGCGTCTGGAGTACGCAGCCGCGTCCCACGCTCACCGCGTCCTCCAGGGTTACCAGGTCGGCCTCGGGCAGCCAGTAGCTCTCGCACCACACGCCGCGCCCGATGTGCGCACCCAGGCCGCGCAGCCACAGGTTGAGCACGGACGTCCCGGAGACCCGGCCGACCAGCCACGGCACGGCCAGCACCTCGACGAAGGTGTCGGCCAGCTCGTTGCGCCACACGAAGCCGCTCCACAGCGGGTGCTCGACCGGGCGGAAACGCCCGACCAGGAGCCACTTGGCCGCGATCGACACCACACACGCCGCCACCCCGCAGGCGAGCAGGACCAGGCCGGAGAGCAGCGCGGCCAGGACGAGCGAGTACGTGCCCAGCCAGGCCAGCGCGGCGAGGCTGAGCAGCGCCAGCGCCGCCGAGCACAACACCGGGATCGCCCGGCACAGCTCGACCAGGCCGCGCGCCCAACGCAGCCGGGCCGGCGGGTCGTAGGTCAGGCCCTGGTCGGCGACGTCGGCCGAGCGCGGCAGGCGCATCGGCGGCATGCCCAGGTACGAGCCGCCCTTCTTGGTCTTCTTCGGCGTCGCCGACAACACGCCGACCAGGCCGCGCGCGGGCACCGAGCGGCCGGGGGCGGTCATCCCGGAGTTGCCCAGGAAGGCGCGCTCGCCGATCGTCGCCGCGCCGATCCGGATCCACCCGCCGCCGAGTTCGTAGGAGGCGATGAGCGTGTCGTCGGCCAGGAACGCCCCGTCGCCGACGGTGGTCAGGCTCGGCAGCGCCAGCACGGTGGACGCCTCGACGCCCTTGCCCACCTTCATCCCCAGCGCCCGCAACCACACCGGCGTGAACAGGCTCGCGTAGATCGGGAACAACTTCTCCCGGGCCAGGTCCATCAACTGGGTGACGGTCCACGCCTGCCAGCCGATCCGGCCGTGCAGCGGGTGGTAGCCGGGACGCAGGCCCACGCTGAGCAGCCGCACCAGGAGCACGATCGACAGCGCGTACACCGCGGCAAACGCGGCGACCGCCGGAACCAGTGCGAGCAGCGCGCCGCCGAGCGCAGTGCCGAGCCCGTCGCCGGGGTGCACGAACGCGCCGAGCACCGCCAGCGCGGGCAGCGCGGCCAGGACCGGGAGCAGCGTCGGCAGCAGCCCGGCCACCCCGTACAGCACCGACCAGAAGGCCCGACGCGGCGGCCGGTCGCCGAACCGGCCCCGGTCCACCTTGCCCAGCCGTATCGCCGGCACCCCGCCCCAGCGCCGGCTCGGCGGCACGTTGCCGGTGACCGCGGAGCCCGCCGCGACCTCTGCCGAGCGGCCGATCCGCGCGCCCGGGAAGAGCGTGCTGCGGGTGCCCACGATCGCGCCGGCGCCGACCTTGATCGCGCCGATCTCCAGGCGGTCGCCGTCCAGCCAGTGGCCGGACAGGTCCACTTCGGCCTCCACCGCGCAGCCCCGGCCGAGCTTGAGCAGGCCGGTGACCGGCGGCAGCGTGTGCAGGTCGACGTCGCGGCCGACCTTGGCGCCGAGCGCGCGGGCGTAGCGCAGCAGCCAGGCCCCGGACAGCGAGGTCGCCCCGCTCGCGTCGGCCAGTTGTTCGGCCGCCCACAGGCGCAGGTGCACCCCGCCGCCGCGTGGATACGTTCCCGGGCGCAGCCCGCGCAGCAGCAGTCGGGCGCCGCCTGCGGAGATGGCCACCCGGCCGGGCGGGCTGAACAGCACGGCCCAGCCGGCCGCGACCCACCACCAGGACGCGGTGGGCGCCCACGGGTAGTGGCCGAACCAGGCGGCCACGTTGCCGAGCGCGAGCAGCCCGACCGTCCAGCGCAGGCCGATCAGCGTGTACAGCGGGACGAGCAGGAGCAGCTGGGCCACTCGGGCCCGGGTCGGCGTGGGCGCCACTTTGCGGCTCGCGCCCGCGTCCTGGGCCGAGCGCTCCAGCCGGCGGGCGAGTTTGCGCAGCGTGGGCTGCTGGTAGATGTCCGCGACGGCGGCGGCCGGATATCGCTCGCGCAGCAGTGTGGTGAGCCGGGCGGCGGCCAGGCTGTTCCCGCCGATCGCGAAGAAGTCGTCCTGCGCGGTGTCGGGGGCGATGCCGAGCACGTCGGTCCACTGCTCGGCGAGCCAGGCTTCGGTGCCGTACAGCTGTTCGGTGGGGCCGCTGTCCTCGGTGTCGGCGAGCGGCCAGGGCAGCGCGTCGCGGTCCACCTTGCCGGAGGTGCGGGTGGGCAGGTCGGCGACCGGGGCGAGGCGGGGTACGAGGGCGGCGGGCAGTTCGGCGCGCAGCCGGGCCACCGCGTCCTCGCGGTCCCAGCCGTCGCCGGTGACCAGGTAGCCGACCAGGAGCTGGTTGCCGCCCTTGACGGTGCGAACGGCCGCGGCGGCGCCGACCACGCCGGGCAGTGCCTGAAGGGCGGCGTCGATCTCGCCCAGTTCGATGCGTCGGCCGCCGAGCTTGATCTGCTCGTCGCCGCGGCCGACGAAGACCAGGCCCTCGGCGTCGGCGCGGACCACGTCGCCGCTGCGGTAGGCGCGCGCCCAGCCCATCGATTCCAGCGGGGCGTACTTCTCCGCGTCCTTGGCCGGGTCGAGGTAGCGGGCCAGGCCGACGCCGCCGATCACGAGCTCGCCGGTCTCGCCCATCGCGACGGGGCGGCCCTCGGCGTCGACCACGGCCAGCTCCCAGCCGTCGAGCGGCAGGCCGATGCGGACCGGGCCCTCGCCGGTGAGCGGCGCGGCGCAGGCGACCACGGTGGCCTCGGTCGGGCCGTACGTGTTCCACACCTCGCGGCCCTCGGCGACCACCCGCTCGACCAGCTCCGGCGGGCAGGCCTCGCCGCCGAAGATCAGCAGGCGTACATCGAGCAGCGCCTCGGTCGGCCACAGCGCGGCGAGGGTGGGCACGGTGGAGACCACGGTGATCTCCTGCTCGGCCAGCCAGGGTCCGAGATCCGCGCCGGAGCGCACGCGCGAGCGGGGCACGGTGACCAGGCAGGCGCCGTAGCGCCAGGCCAGCCACATCTCCTCGCAGGACGCGTCGAAGGCGACCGACAGGCCCGCCATGACCCGGTCGCCGGGGCCGATCGGCTCGTCCTGGAGGAAAAGGCCGGCCTCGGCGTCGACGAAGGCGGCGGCGTTGCGGTGGGTGACCGCGACGCCCTTGGGCTTGCCGGTGGAGCCGGAGGTGAAGATGATCCAGGCGTCGTCGGCGGGGGTGGGGCGAGCGGGCGGGCGCGGGTGACTCACGTCGCGCGGGTCACCCACGTGAGTGACGCGGAGGTCGCGTTCGGCGCCCAGTACGGCGGCCACGCCGGCCTCGCCGAACACCAGGTCGGCGCGCTCGTCGGGGTCCTCGGCGTCGACCGGGACGTAGGCGGCGCCGGCGGCGAGCACGGCGAGGATGCAGACGTACAGGTCGTTGCTGCCGGAGGGCACCCGGACGCCGACCCGGTCGCCGACCCCGATCCCGGCCTCGGCGAGCCGTCGGCGCAGGCCCTCCACCTCGGCGGCCAGGGCACGATACGTGAGCGTACGGCGGCCGTCGTCGAGGGCGGGTTCGTTGGGGTGGGCACGGACGGTGGCGTCCAGGATGTCCACGAGCGTGCGGGGGGTCGACGCGGGCCGTCCGGAGTAGACGGCGGGGGTCGACGTGGGCGCGGTACCGAACGGATCGTCGGTGGCGCGCAGCGGTAGCGCTATGGCCATGAGGTCCTCATCCCTGGTCCCCGTCAAGGCCTGCGATCGGCTCCCGGGGAGGTGTCGCGGGCCCGGCCCCTGGCCGACCGGGTCGCTTCTCGAGCGTGGCAACCCGACCGACACTAACCCCGTTCACCTCGAAGCCACGACTCGTGATGCGATCAACTACCGCTGAAACAAAGGAAACTGACGCATCATCAGTTACAAGTTGACGGAGCGTCAGATCTTAAACTCCTTATCCGCCAAGGCTCCTGACACCGAGTCAGCTCACAACCCGGATTACCCTCGACCGCAACCACATGTGACCCACGCAACACCGTATCCCCGCCCCACCCACCCGGCGACCGAAGCTCCCCCGAACGACTGACCCCGGCTCGGCGGTCCTGGAGGCCCGGATCGCCGCGCACCGGACGACGGCCGCACCCGGCGGAGCGGGGCATCCTCCCGGGAGCCGGCCGGGGGTTGTCCCCAGGAGCCGCCGGGCGTCGGCACCATGGGCACCGGGGGTCGACGTGGATTGACTTGTGGGGTGCCTTCGACCCTTGCCCGCGCCCACAGGCGCCCCGCCGTACTCTCCGCCGTCCGCGGCAGGCTCGCCGATCTCGCCGGAAGCTTCGTGACACTCGCGCTCGGCGTCGCCGCTGTCACCGCGATGCTGCTCGTGCTCGCGTCGTCGGCCACGGCCCACGGCACGGGCGACGACCACGACGCCCTGGTCACCACGAACGCTCTGGCCGGTACCGCGGTCGGCACCGCGACGTTCGCCACCGTGTTCGTGGTGACCTCGACGTTCGCGTTCTCGGTCGCCCGGCGTCGGCGCGAGTTCGCGCTGTTGCGCACCGTGGGCGCGACCCCGCGCCGGGTGCGGCGGATGGTGCTGCGCGAAGCGGCGCTGTTGTCCGTGCCCGCGGGCGTCCTGGGGTGCCTGCTGGGGCGCTGGGCGGCGCCCGAGCTCCTGGCCTGGCTCGGGCGGCACGACCTGGCGCCCGCCGGGCTGCCGGCGAGCCGGGCGATGTGGCCCCTGTACGCCGCCTTCGCCACCGGCGTGGCCGTGGCCCTGTGCGGCGCGGTCACCGCGGCCCGGCAGGCGGCGCGCGTACGTCCCGTCGAGGCACTGCGGCAGGCGGAACTCGACGAGCCCGAGGCGGCGCGAGGGCGGCTGATCGTCGGCGCGATCCTGCTGGTCTCGGTGTTCGGCTACCTGCTGACGACCGCGCTGCTCATGCCGGAGGAGGCGATCCACCGCAAGCACCGCTCGGTCGCCCCGATGCTGATGATCCCCGGGGTCGCGCTTTTGGCACCGCCGGCGATTCGGGGGCTGCTGCACGCCCTGCGGCGGATGACCGCGCGCCGTGCCCCGCTCGTCTTCGAACTCGCCCGCTCGGGCGCGGCGGCGGCACCGAGGCGTACGGCCGCCACGGTCGCGCCGGTGCTGATGACGGTCGCGCTCGCGGCCACGCTGATGGCGGGGGCGGATACCGTGCAGGCGGCGAAGGTCCGGGAGAACCGGGCTCGAATCGCCGCGGACTTCGTCGTCGACGCCCGCGTGCCGGCCGACGAGCTGCGCGCGATACCCGGGGTGGCCGCCACCACGCCGGTGCCGATGACGGTGAAGATGACCCCCGCCGCGTCGAAGTGGATCGCCGTGGAGGCGTACGCGGTCGACCCGCGGGCCCTGGGCGACGCGCTGCGCCTGCGGGTCGCGTCCGGTGCGATCGCCGATCTGGACGAGGACGGGGTCGTCGTCCCGGACGACTGGGAGCAGCACGCCGTCGGGGCGCGGATTCCGGTGCGCTCGGCCGACGGAAGCGAACACCTGTTGCGGATCGTCGCCACGGTCGCCCCGGGAGCGAGCGGCGCGCCGGTGCTGCTGAGCCGGTCGTACGCGCCGGCGGAAGCGCGGCCGGACACGTTCGTTCGGGTGCGCCCGGGGACCGACCGGGAGGGGGCCGAACGGGCGGTCCGCGCCGCGGCGGCCCGGCACGACGCGCGGGTGCGCACCGGCCGCGAGTGGGCCGCGGCGCAGGTCGGCGGGCCGGGCGAGGACCGCAAACGACTCGCGGTGGTGTTCGTGCTGGGTATCGCCGTGCTCTACGGGTGCGCGGCCATCGCGAACACGGCGGCGATGTCGGCCGCCGACCAGGCCCCCGCCTGGCGGGCCTTGCGGTCGGCCGGCGCGACGCCCGCCCAGGTGCGACGCACGGCGGCCACCGAGGCGGGGCTGACCGTGGCACTGGGCGTCCTCCTGGGCCTGGCGGCCACCGCCCTGACCCTGCTACCCCTGTGGACCGCGCTCGCACTGCTGGTCGGCGTGGGCCCGATCGCGATGCCGTGGACCGCGATCGCCCTGACGGCGGCGGCATCCGCGACGGTGGCCGTCCCCGCCGCCGCCCTGACCGCCCACCGCGCCATCGCCCCGCCCCGCACCCGCTGACACCGGACCCGGGCGGTCGGCTCAGTCGCCCGGCCGCCCCGCGCCCAGCGACACCCCGGCCAACCGCGCCGGCTCCGCGATCACCTCGATGTCGGTGATCCGCCCGTCCGCGAAGCTCAGCCGCAGTACCGCGAACAGTCGCCCACCCGGCGCGATCACGATGCCGGGCCGCCCGTCGACGAGGGCGACCGCGCCCAGCCGGGCCCGGTGGGCGAACATCCGGGTCTCCTCGGCCACCTCCCACGCACCCCGGACCTCGCCGGCCACCCCGGTCGGTACCGCGAACCGGTCGACGCGGCGCACCACGTCCGGCGCGAGCAGTTCGACCAGTGTGTCCAGATCGCCGCCGCGCGAGGCGGCCAGGAACGCGTCAACCACGGTGTAGTGGCGGGCCAGGTCGACCTCGTCGAGCGCGGCCCGCCCCCGTACCCGCTCGCGCGCCCGGCTGGCCAGCTTCTTGCTCGCCACCGGCGTACGTCCCACCACCGGCGCGATCTCGGCGAACGGCACGGCGAACATGTCGTGCAGGACGAAGGCAACCCGCTCGGCGGGGGTCAGCCGGCCGAGTACGACCAGCATGGCCAGGCCCACGGACTCGGCCAGCACCGCCTCGTGTTCGGGTTCGGGCCCGCCCGGCCGCTCCAGGACCGCCTCCGGCGCCGCCGTCAGCGGTTCCTCGCCTCGGGTCCGACGGATCCGCAACATGTCGAGACACACCCGCGCGGTGACCGTGGTCAGCCACCCGCCCAGGTTCTCGACGCCGTCGATCCCCGCCCGGTCGACCCGCAACCAGGCCGCCTGCACGGCGTCGTCGGCGTCGTCCAGCGAGCCGAGCATGCGATAGGCGACCGTGCGCAGGTGCTCACGATGTGCCTCGAAGCGCTCGGCCAGGGCCTCGGTTCCGTTCATGGTCACCTTTCCGATCAGGCATCAGTCAGAGGGGAGAAGAGCCGCTACCGAGCACGATGCCGATCGATGGAGGAGACGACAGCCGACTTTACCGCCGACCCATCGGCCTCTCGCGGCACCCGTGCCGCGCGCGGCAGGCGTGGCCCGAGCCCGAAAACCCGAGATCCCGCCCCCCTACGCCGGGCCGCCCCGGCGCGCTCCCGCACGCCCCGACACCGCCCCGACACCGGCCCGACGCCCCACCCCGACGCCCCAGGAGCCCCCCGTGAAGTTCTTCCGTCTCGACGCCGCCATCCGCGTCGAAGGCTCGATCAGCCGATCCCTCGCCGACCTCGCCGAGGCCGAGTGGGCCCGCGCGTTCCCGGACGCCGAGTTCGTCCGGCGCGACCTGGGTCGTCATCCCCTGCCCCCGGTCTGGCCGATCGCCGAGGCGAGCCGGACGACGCCGGAGCACGCCCGTACCCGGGAACAACGCGCGGCGACCGCGCTCGGCACGGAACTGGCCGACGAGTTCCTGTCCGCCGACGCCTTCCTCCTCGCCGTGCCGATGTACAACTTCGGCGTCCCCCAGCAGGTCAAGACCTGGATCGACCTGATCATCACCGACCACCGCGCCGCCGACGTCAGCCGCCCGATCGTGCCCGGCCGCCCGGCCCTGCTCGTCCAGGCCCGGGGCGGCGGCTACGCTCCCGGCACCCCCCGCGCCGGCTGGGACCACGCCACGCCGTACCTGCACCGCATCCTCGGCGACGTCTGGGGCCTGGACGTGGCCGCCGCCACGGCCGAACTCACCGCCGCCGACGTCAATCCCGCCCTCGCGGACCTGCGTCCGCTCGCCCACCAGTGCCTCGTCGACGCCCGAGCCGACACGATCCGCCACGCCCGCGCCATCGCCGACCGGCTGCACGCCGCCCCCAACTCCCCTGCACCCGAGCCGATCACGGCCTGACCGACCCGTCGCCGAGGGGGCGCGACGGCACCCGCCTCCGCCTCCTCGGCGCACCCGACGGACCGTCATGCGGCCTCTCCGGCCGCGATTTTCGCGTCCGCGAACATATTGGGTACAGATCGAGTACAGCCCCGATACGCGCCCGCATCGGCCATCCGGCCCGTCGGGCACCGGCAACAATCAGCCATCGCGGCCGGATTCGCCGTTATGTGCGAGCCGGAATGCCTGCGATCGGTGCCGGCTATGCTCAGTGGCGACCCGAACCCCTTCCCGAGCACCACGTTTTCCCACGTCGAGGTTCGGCACGTCGTGTACGGAGATCCACCCCCTACGATCTCCGCCGGCCCCGTTCGACCACCACCACGGCTCGACGGGACAGGACAGGGCGTCAAGCGCACCGGAGGCACCACCTTCACCCCAAGGAGGAACCACCAGATGTCGCACTTACCCCGTTGCGAAGGAACCGCGAGATGACGGCCGCGCGGCGACCCGAGGAGCCGACGGGCGCCGAACTCCCGGCGCCCCGGCCGATCGGCTCGTGCCACCGGGAGTTGGGATTGACCCTGTACCGCCTGCGCCTGGAGCGCGGACTCTCCCTCCGAGCCCTCGCCCGATCTCTCGGATACAGCTCGCACAGTGCGTTCGCCGACTTCGAGAAGGCCCGACGCATGCCCGGCGAACCGCTCCTGCTCGCCTACGAGCGCCTGTTCGAGCTTCCGCGGGGACTCCTGCTCGAACTACACGCACGGGCGTTGGCCGAACGCGCGGCCCGGTTGACCGCGATCCGGGAAAGCACCGTCCTGGGCAGCACGGAGACCCTCGGCACACCGACACCCACACTCGACACCTCGGCCCGCTCCCCGGCACCCCCCGCCGCAGCACCCGGTCCCCCAGGCACCGAGCCGACCGGCAAGCCCGACCGGGAGGTTACGCGCGTCAACCAGAGCAAACGAGCCGAACCCCCGGCCCCGCTCGACCGGAAGAGCCGCCTCACCGGATTCGCCCGCAGACCCAAAGCCACCGGCGGCCTCGCCGGCCTGGGCGCGGCCGTCGCACATCTCCTCGGCCGCCGTACCGACGCCGGATCCGGCACCCGAAGCATCGCAAAACGCTGAGCCCTGCAATCACCACTCACGCACACCGCGCGCACGCACCACAAGGGTCCCCGCCCTCCGCCCCGGCGAGGCCGTCCCCACACAACGACACAGACACCACCCGTACAGGGCACGGCCCGGCACCCCCGCCGGGCCGGGCCCCCGCCTCGAACCCCCTACCATCGCGCGGCGTTGCCCTTCACCCGAGCCGCGCACACCGGCCGCTCAACCCGACGCCACCGCCTCCTCTTCCCGACTCGCCCCCGCGTGCGCCCGCGCGCCCGCCTCGCGCCGATCGAACAGGCTCAACAGCGGAACCGTCATGATCGTGGTGATCAGGGCGACCAGGACCAGCGCCGCGAACAGTTCGTCGCCGACGATGCCCGCCGCAAGCCCGATGTTGAGCGCGATCAGCTGCATCAGCCCCCGGGCGTTCATCAGTACGCCGACCCGCACGGCCACCGGCCGGGGCTCCCCGCGCAGTCGTGCGGCGGCCCAGCAGCCACCGAACTTGCCGGCCACCGCGACGATCACCGCCGTCGCCCCGAACACCATCACCGACGGGTCGGCGAACACGTCGAACCGGGTGTTCAGTCCGGAGTAGGTGAAGAACATCGGCACGAACACCACCTGGGTCACGGACTGGGTGGACCGCACCAGCCGCTCCGAGTTCTCTCCGCGCGGCATGGCCATCCCGACACAGAACGCGCCGAACACCGCGTAGAGGTCGATCTTGTCGGTGAACCACGCGGCGCAGAACAACACCACGACGACGAGCAGGAGTCGGGTGTCGTCGCCGAGCCCCGGACGCTCCACGATCCACCGGAGCAGCAGGCGCCCCAGCAGGAGCAGCACCACGACGAACAGCAGGGAGCCGCCGATCGTCTTGACGACCGGTCGCACCTCGCCGGACGCCCCGCCCAGCACCCCCGCCAGCATGATCCAGGCGAGGGCGTCGTCGGTGGCGCCGGAGGCAAGCGCGAGGGAGCCGAACCGGGTCCCGGACAGGCCGCGTTCGGTGATGATCCGGGCCAGCATCGGAAACGCGGTGATCGCCAGGGCGACGCCGACGAAGGCCGCCGTGACCCAGACCGACACCCCGTCGACGAAGATGCCCACGTGCCCGTACGCCGCCAGGGTCAGCCCCATGCCCAGGATCAGCGGGATCACCACCCCGGCGGCGGAGACCGCGACCGCGGTGCCGGCCAGTCCGCGCCCGGCGTGCGCCCGGAATTCGTAACCGGCGGCGAACATCAGGGCCACCAGGCCGATTTGGCCGGCCACGTACAACACCGGTTTCAGCTCCGGCGGGAACACCTCGGCGGAGGTGCCGGGGGCGACCAGCCCGAACAGGGAGGGGCCGAGCAGCACTCCGGCGATCATCTCGCCGACCACGGGCGGCTGTCCGAAGCGGCCCACCACGAGGACGACCAGCCGACACGTCAGCAGGATCACCACGACGGCCAGGAAGAACACGGGCGCGAGTTCCGACGGAGTCATCGCCTCGCCCCTCTCATCGGCCGGCGGGAACGGAGGGCGCGGGACCGGCGGAGGCGGGACCGGCGGACGCGGCACCGAAGTAGGCGCGGCACAACCCTCGTCGGCGGGCGTCATGAACCATGTAGGCGCCGAGCACGAGTTGGGTGAGGCTGCGTGGGACGGCAGCCCATCGGTCCGTGAGGCGCATCACCGCGAGCCGGACCCGGGGCCGGCGCGGGGTCGCGGCGACCGGATCGGTGCGCGGGATGAGCAGGCAGGGTCCTCGGTTGGGCAGGGAACGGGTGTGCTGCGCCGAGGAGTCGAGCCGAAAGCGGCGCAACGTCTCCTCGGCCGCGACCCGCAGCGTGAGCAGGGCCAAGCCGCGGGCCGGGCACGGGCGATTGGCGGTGACGCCGAACGGGATGTATTCGGCGGGCCGGGTGTCCGGGCGCAACCACCGATCGGGGTCGAAGGCGAGGCCCTGGGAACCCTGATACTCGGGGTAGTTGAACAGCAGTACCGAGCCGGCCGGGATGGGCTCGCGTCCCTCCCGGGGAATCTCTCCCGAGGTGATCCGGTGCGCCACGCCGAAGAGCGGGAAGTGCAGCAGCGTTTCGTCGATGATCCGATCCAGCTGATCCGGATCCGAGCCGGGCGCCTGGAGGCGGGCCTGCACGTCGCGGTGTGTGGCCAGGGCCAGCAGCAGGTGGGCCGACGCCTCCGACATCTGCACCACGGCGGTGTTGAAGAACGTGCCCTGGAGGTAGTACGCCTGCTCCCGCCGGTCCAGCGACTCCGGCAGCGGCCCGGGCGGCGGGTCGTCGGCGAGCCGGGCCCGCAGGTGGTCGGTGAGCCGGGCCCGCCGGTCCATGTGCCGAAGGCCCAGGCACTTGATCGAGTCGACCACGTCGTTCGCGTGATCGGTGATCAGGTTTCGGACGTGGCGCGGGCAGGGCTCGCGGAAGACCACCTCGTAGTAGACCTCGGCCCAGACGGGCATCGTCAGGTCGCGCAGACGCACGTGCAAGGTCCTTGCTGCGCACGGGTGTTCGCGCGGTTCACCGGGCGCCGGTTCGCCGCCGGTCAGTTCGTCGAGGACATTGCGCGTGCAGCGGCCGACCAGTTCGGTCCACTGCTCCCGGGAGATGCCCGCCAGGATCCGTCGGGTGGTCCTGGCCACGTCGTCGTAGCGGGGCCCGGGCTCCAGGTGTTCCTGGTGCACCTCCGGACCCGGGGCCAGCCAGTACCAGAACAGGTCGGACAGGGCGGCGCCGCGACTGCGGCCGTCCGCTGCCGGGTGCCCGTACACCCGCTTGAACTCCTCGGCGGGCACCTCGGGTCCGGGCGCGCGCACACCGTCCGCACCGCCTGCCCGGGCGAAGATGCGAACGCGCAGCGCGACCACGATCCCCGGCAGCCAGTAGGGCAGCACCACCATCGGGAGCACGACCGCGCCGACGATCGACCAGCCGACGGCGCTCATGCGACCACCCCGCCGAATCGGGTGTCCGCCCCCGGCGTCACGGTGGGACCGGGCGCGGATCCCCACCCCGGCACCCGGACCAGGTCGGGCGTCAGATCGGCGAGTCCGGAGGCGCCGCACAGGGCCAGCGCGTCGTCGAGTTCGTCCCGCAGCAGGTGCAGCAGCCGTCGTACGCCCTTCTCGCCGCCCTCGGCCAGCGCCCACATCACCGGTCGGCCGATGCCCACGGCGACCGCGCCGAGCGCCAGCGCCTTGACCACGTCGGTGCCCCTGCGGATCCCGCCGTCCAGCACGATCGGGATGCGCCCCGCCACCGCGGCGACCAGCTCGGGCAGCAGCTCCAACGTCGGTGGCACGGTGTCGAGTTGGCGACCACCGTGGTTGGACAGCAGCAGTCCGTCGACACCGTGCCGAACCGCGAGCCGGGCGTCCTCGGGATGCAGCACACCCTTGAGCAGGACCGGCAGATCGGTGAACCGCCTCAATCGATCCACGTGTTCCCAGGAGAGGTCCGGGGACATCGCGATCTGCCGTACGTGCCCGCGCTCGCCGTCCCGCAGATCCACCAGGTTCTCGCAGCGCATCCCCGGCGGCAGGTCGTGGAACGCGTTGCGCCGGTTGCGCTCGCCCGCGCCGAGCACCGGGGAGTCCACGGTGACCACGAGGGCGGTACAGCCGGCCTCCTCGGCCCGGCGCACCAGCGCCTCGGTGATCCCCGGGTCGGGTTGGAGGTAGAGCTGGAACCACAGCGGCGGTGCCTGGCCGGGCTCGGCGGCGGCGCGGGCCGCGTCGGCGACCTCGCCCACCGCCACCGTGGACGCCATGGAGACGATCATGATCGCCCCGGCGGCGGCCGCGGCCCGGGCGGTGGCCGCCTCTCCCCCCGGATCGACCAGCTTGTGGAAGGCCGTCGGCGAGAGCAGGATCGGCAGACGTGCGCGACCGCCGAACAGGCCTACGCCCAGGTCACGTTCGGCGCTGCCGCGCAACACCCGGGGCAGCAGTCGCAGTCGGGCGAACGCCGCCTCGTTGGCCCGTACGGTGATCTCGTCGCGCGCTCCACCCGCGATGAAGTCGGCGTATACGGGATCCAGTCGGGCGCGCGCGGCCTCCTCGAAGTCGTACACGGTGAACCGCACCCCGCTCACCGCCCGGCCGGGCTCGGCCGCCGGTCCAGTTCGCGGGCGAGGAAGGCCACGAGTGGGGCGTGGTGGACCTGCGGGTGGTCCCACTCGTTCTCCAGGTTCTCCGTCATGTTGTGCGTGGCCGACAACTCACCGTCCCGGAAGTGCCGGATCACCGGGTGCAGATAGGCGGCGTCGATGGAACCGTCCACCGAGTTCTGCGCGGTGCGGCGCACGGTGATGTCGAACGGGTCGACCTTGTCGTGGTCGGGCCCGTATTCGAGGGTGATGGTGAAGTAGTCGCCGCCGTCGGGCGATCGGCTCTCGTGCGCGTAGTCGACCGGCACCTCCTCGCGGTAGTGCGCGTTTCCGTCGTGGTCGACCACGATCAGGTCCCCGATCACGCCGAACTGCTGCCACAGCGCCGAGCTGCGATTGACCCGGGCCACCACGGCATCCGCGAGCGCGACGGGCGTGGCCGCCAACGTGCGCTGCGGCCAGGGTCGTTGGTGGTATCGCTCGTCGAGGATGTGGCTCAGCGCGCGGACGGCGTAGCGGAAGCCGTGGATGAAGCCTCCGGTGGACTTCTTGAAGTCGCGCTGCTGCATCAGGGTGCCGGCGAAGTACAGTCCGGGCACGTTCACCGACTCGTAGGCCGGGGACAGCGCGGCGAACCGGTCGTCGATGGCGAGTTCGGGGCGGCAGTCCGGAGCGAAGATCGAGGCGTCGAAGCGGAAGCCCGTACAGACCAGGACCCGGTCGTAGTGGAGTTCCTTGACCACCTCGTCGGCGCGCGAGAACGCGAACCGCACCCGGTAGCGCCCCGCGTCGCCGCCCTTGTCCACGGACAACACGCGGCCGTCCAACACCGCGTTGCGCAGCTTGAGTTGGTAGGTGTCGAGGAAGTTGGCGTTGATCGCGCGCAGGTGTCCGACGAAGTGGGTGTTCCAGGCGAGCCGGATGGAGTGCGGCCCGGCCACGTGGATCACCGCCGCGGTCTCCAGGAGGTTGTCCGCGGTCTCCAGCGCGGAGTTGCCCTTGCCGAGAATCAGGACCCGCTGATCGACGAAGTCCTCCGGGTTCACGGACACCGTCGAGTAGTCGTCGGCGGTCTCGATGCCCGGGATATCGGGGGTGTTGGGCCGGGTCAGTCCGGTGGCCACGATCAGCCGCCGGGCGTGGTGTCGCGTCCCGCGCTGGTCGGTCACGGTGAATCCGCCGTCGGCACGGCGCCCGATCCGCCCGACCCGGGTGTCGTAGGCGATGTCCAGGTCGAATGCGGCGGCGAAGTCGGCCAGATAGCGCACGAGGTCGTCGGCGTGCGGGAAGTAGCGCTTGCTGTACCGGGTGAACAACAGCTCGGGATCCGGGGACAGGAGCGAGTTCCAGTCCATCCGCATGTTCAGCTCGGGATCGTCGGTGCCGTTGTACACCTTGTTGATGGAGATCAGTTTGCGGTGCCGCGGGAAGGTCCGGAAGAAAGTGCCCGGGGTGCGGCCACTCTCCAGGACCCGGTAGCCGTGCCCGGCGGCCTGGAGTAACTGCGCGATCTGGAGCCCGGCGGGGCCGGCGCCGATCACCAGGTAGTCGAGGAGGTCGGGTTGCGTGGCGGAGACGGTGGGCGTGCTCGATACGGAGGTCATCGAACTCTCCTTCCGCTCCGGGCGAGGACGGGCCCGGAGACCGGTGGGGACGGATAGGAACGGACGGAGACGGATGGGGACGGTGTCGCGGGAAGTGCACGGGGGCGTGCGGGCGCGGCGGGGTACAGGGGCTGCGCGGGCGCGGGCGCGGGTGCCGACCGGGCGGGCGTGGTCGGGGGCCGATGGGGCAGGGCGGCGCTGAACGGTCCGGCCGCGGCCGAGAATCGCGGCGTGACGTCTAATCCCTTGAAGACTCAACAAACACGGTAGTAACGAGGGTCACGCCGGGCAACCACACGACGCAACCGAATGATGACGCGAACAGCGCACCGGATCGGTCCGGCTCGGGTTCGTCGCGCGGGGCGGGCCGGTCCGGACCACCGGCGGAGCCGCGCCGCCGAAACGACCGCGGCGAAGACGCAAGGCGCGGTCGTCGCCCGCCACAACGTCGAGCCGACGGTTCGTCGCGCTCGACGATGTTCGGCGCGACCGGGGTGGGGATGCTGGGCTTGCGGGCGTCCGGCAGGGCGGCGCCGGCAATGCCCTCCCGCGCGACGGAGGTGCCCCCGAGGTGGGCGTGGGCGCGCGGCGAGTGACGAGCGACCAGCGACGAGGAGATCCGGTGGAGACGACTTCCGATGCGGCTCGGCGGCGGCGCACGGCTCGGGACGCGGCGGTGGCGGCGGCCGTGCGGCAGGGGCTGCTGGGCGCGGCCGAACCGCTGGTCGGGCTGCTGGACGTGGACGGGCTGCTCGGCACGGTCGCCGAGTTGCACGCGGCCTTCGCCCCGGCCCCGGTCCGGCACGCCTTCGCGGCCAAGGCGTGCGCCCTCGCGCCGGTGATGCGGCTGATGGCGGACGCGGGGATGGACTGCGAGGTCGCCTCACCCGGCGAGCTGCGGCTGGCGCTGGCGGCCGGCTTCCCGCCCGAGCGCATCGTGTACGACAGCCCGATCAAGACCGTCGCGGAGCTGGAGTTCGCCCTCGCCCACGGCATCGCGCTCAACGTGGACAACCTCCAGGAACTGGCCCGCGTCGACGCCCTGCTCGCCGGTGGGCCCGCGCCGGCGCCGCTCGGGATCCGGGTCAATCCCCAGGTGGGCCGCGGTTCGGTGGACTCCACGAGTACGGCCACGGCGACGTCGAAGTTCGGCGTGGCGCTGCGCGACGAGGGCGCGACCGAGGCGGTCGTCCAGGCGTTCGTCCGCCACCCGTGGCTGACCCGGATCCATACCCATGTCGGCTCGCTGGGCTGCCCGTTGCCGCTGATGGCCGAGGGCGTGGCGGCGGCCCACGCGCTGGCCGAGCGGGTGAACGCCGAGGTCGGGCAGCGCCGGGTCACCGGCCTGGACATCGGCGGCGGCCTGCCGGTGAACTTCGCCGACGACACCGACACGCCGACCTTCGCCGACTACGTCGCCGAGTTGCGCCGGGCCGTACCGACCCTGTTCGACGGCCGCTATGACCTGATCACCGAGTTCGGCCGCTCGATCTTCGCCAAGAACGGCACCGTCGCGTCGATCGTCGAATACACCAAGACCACCGGCGGCCGACGCATCGCCGTCACCCACGCGGGCGGCCAGATCCTCACCCGCGCCATGTCGATGCCCCAGGCGTGGCCGATCCGCATCGACGCGTTCGACGCGAAGGGCCGGCCGAAGTCCGGCCCGACCGAACCCCACGACATCGCGGGCCCGCTGTGCTTCGCCGGCGACCTCTCGGCGATCGCCCGCGACCTGCCCGTACTCGAACCGGGCGACATCCTCGCCCTCCACGACACGGGCGCCTACTCCCTGTCCACCCACTTCTCCTACAACTCGCTCCCCCGCCCGGCCATCCACGGCTACCGCACCACCTCGACCGGCGAAACCACCTTCGCCCCGATCCGCCCGGCCCAGACCCTCACCGAGGTCCTCACCGACAGCGGCACAACCCACATCGAATCCCTGACCACCGCGATAAAGGGGATCAGTCCGTCATGAAGGTCGTCGTCTCGGTGATCGGGGCCCGGTCCGTGCAGAAGGGACGCGTGGTCGGGTCCTCGAAGCCGATCGACATGCCGCAGTACAGAATCAGCCCCTCCGGGGGTGACACGACCTCCGCGACGGTCGCCCGATACACCGACCATGCCATCTGCGGGCAACTGTGCAGGCCCTCCGCGCGCAGCAGCAGCATGACCGTCTGGAGATACATGCCGAGATCGGCCCACTGGGCGGATCCCATCTCGCGGTCGATGAAGCAGAAGAGCGCGGCGGGTGCCCCGAAGCAGTCCCAGTTCGCGGTCACGGCCTGTGCGCGCGCCCGCGTGTCCCGACGCGAAATGCCGAGCGCGCCATAGCGCTGCTCGGCAGCCGCGGACCGCCGCTCGCGGTAGGGCGCGCCCAGTTCGGGCGGGTACATCTCGTACTCCCGCGCGTCTCCGGGATCACCCGCGGCCACCCGCTCGGCGGTGCGCTTCTTGAGCCGATCCAGTGCGGAACCGGCGAGCACGTAGGTGTTCCAGGGCTGAAGATTGGCTCCGGAAGGCGCTCGGGACGCGGCCGACAGCACTCGTTCCAGCACCTCCCGCGGAACCGCGTCACCGGTGAAACCGCGCACCGCACGCCGAGTCGCCACGGCCTCGTACACGTCCAAGCACAACCACCTCCCACACCCCCTGACCACGCCCACCTACACCTGTGACGACTCGGGAAACAAAGAGGTGACCGGCACCATCCCGGCGGTTCATCGGTGTCGGCGCTGCGGCCCGATGAGGGTGGCGGCGGTGGGGGTCGTGCTGTGGGCCGTCGCGGTGATGCCCGGGGCCGTCGCGGTGTCGCGCGCCGGGACGGACAGGGCGAGCAGGGCGACGTCGTCGCGGTCGGAGTCGGGCAGCGTGCCCAGGAGGGCGACGGTGTCCTCGACGAGGGACCCGGCGGTGAGGGGGCCGGGACGCAGGGCCAGGAAGGCGGTCAGGCCCTCCTGGTCGAGTCTGGCGCCTTCGGCGGTACGGGCCTCGGTGAGTCCGTCGGTGTACAGGAGCAGGCCCTGGCCGTGGGCCAGATGCAGGGTGCGGGAGGCGAACGTGGCGTCGGCGAAGGCGCCGACGAGCATGCCGCCCTCGGCCCGTACGGTCTCCACCCGCACGCCCGCGTCCGGGTCGGGGCTGAGGTGGTAGGCGGGGGGATGGCCGCCGGTGGCCAATGTGACGGTGAATCCGCCGTCGGTGTGCGGGTCGAGCATGCCGAAGATCGCGGTGCAGAATCGGGTGCCCACCGAGGCGTCGAGCAGCAGGGCGGTGTTGAGCGCGCTGAGCGCGGCGGTGGGGTCGGCGTCGATCAGGGCGGCGGCGCGCAGGGTGTAGCGGGTCAACGAGGTGACCGTGGCGGCCTCGGCGCCCTTGCCGCACACGTCGCCGAGGAAGAACGCCCACCGCCGGGCGCCGAGCGGGAAGACGTCGTAGAAGTCGCCGCCCACCTCCTGCGGCGAGGCCGTCTGGTAGTGGCAGGCCAGTTCCAGGCCGGGTACGGCCGGCAACAGCGGCGGTATCAGGGTCCGTTGCAGCGTGGAGGCGAACGCGGCGATGGCGGCCCGGTCCCGCTCCGCGCGGCGCCGCGCCTGCTCCTCCGCGCGGCGCCGGTCCTGCGCGATCCGGTTCCGTTCCTGCTCGGCCCGGACGGCGTTCAGCGCGGACAGCCGCAACTCCAGTTGGTCGCGCACTATCGCGGCCAGGTCCGCGAGGGTGGCCGCGTCCGCGGCCTCGACTCGGCGCGGGCGGGTGTCGAGGATGTTGACGGTGCCGAGCCGGTGGCCGTCGGCGGTAACGATCGGGGCACCGGCGTAGAACCGCACCCCCATGGGTCCGGCCACCATCGGGTTCGAGCACGCAACGGGATCGACCAGCGTGTCCGGGATGATCAGGGTCTCGTCGCTCAGCACCGCCGAGTCGCACAGGCCCGGGTCACGGCCGATCTCGGTGACGCCGGGCAGGCCGTGTACGGCCTTGAATCGGATGCGATCGGTGTCGACTATCGTCACGGTCGCGACGGGGACGTCGAACAACCGTGCCGCGAGGGCCGCCACCCGGTCGTAGGCGCCGTCGGGCAAAGTGTCGAGGGTGTCGTAGCGACGCACCGCCGCGATCCGGTCCGCCTCCACCGCCGACGACCCGTTCGTCGGCCGGGCTTGGGGTACGGCTGTTCGTTCGGACATGTGCCTCGTCTCGTCTGCCCCCCGTGAAGTCACCCACCAGGACGGCGGGAGCCCGTACGCCCATCCCCGAGGCGGCGGACGTGGCCCGCACGGGGGCGGTCGCGGTTCGTCCCTCGTCGTCGACCGGTGGTGCAGGTTCCGGTGGTGGGCGAGGTCGTCCACACCTTGGGGAGCCACCTATCCCTGCCCCCGATCCGCCGGGCCGAACTCGCGCCGATCCTCGCGGCCGGCCGAGGCTTGAGTCGCCGATCAGGGGGCAGGCGTGCGGGCGCGGCCCAAACGAGCGGTCGTCGCGCCGGCGCCGAGCCGAAGTGCCGTCCACCGTCCGCGCATGTCCCTTGCCCCGGAGGAAGGTCTGGTCATGACGCGACTTCGCCGTTCCCTTTTCCGGTGGCGGGTGCCACGGCAGACCGGCGCGGCCGGGCGGGCCCGGGACGAGGTGCGGGCGGCGCTCGCCGGCTGGGGCTGGGACGAGGACCACATCGCAACGGCCGTCCTGGTCGTATCGGAGCTACTGACCAACGCGCGTTTGCACACCGACGGCCCCATCGGCCTGGCCATACGCCGCACGATGCACGGAGTGCGCCTGCCGGTCACCGACACCAACCCCCGCCCCCCGATCCGCCGCGACACGGGCCCCCAACACGAGGGCGGCTTCGGCCTACACATCCTCGACACAATCACCACCCGCTGGGGCATCCGCACACACCGAACCGGCAAAACCATCTGGACCGACCTCGAAGCCCCCCCACCACCCCCGGCCGGCCCGAGCCCGACCAACAGCCACCACGACCCGAGTACGCATCCCCCATCACTACGCCGCGCACACCGCAGCAGCGCAACCCTGATCCTCATGACCACATTCGCAGCGGCATAGCCCACAAAGCCAAAACGGGCATCCATCTGGCGAGATGGATGCCCGAACTAGGTAAACATGCAGGTCAAACAGGGTGGGCACAGACAGACTCGAACTGTCGACCCCTGCTTTGTAAGAGCAGTGCTCTAACCAACTGAGCTATGCGCCCGGATGTGAGAGGACAGCCTACCGAATCTGTGGGGGTGCGTCGTGCCGGGTTGGGGTGGGGCTGGTCACGGGGTGGAGGTGGTCACGTCGGGGGTGGCGGGGCCGAGGGGGGTGGGGCGCCGGCTGGGGCTCGGGGTGGCTGGGTGGGGCTGGAGTTCGTTGGGTTGGGGTGGGAGGGTCTAGCGGCTGTGGCCGTGCGCGGGTATGGGCGCGGCTCGTCCGCTGTCTCGCGGGCCGGGCTGGTCGGCCGGGGCCGCGTGCATGCGGGTGTTGAGGCGGGGCTGCCGGTGCTTTCGTTGTAGGGCGATTGCACGGGCCGGTCCCGAAACCCCTGATTGAGGCAGGTACTCATGCATCGCAACCGGCATCGACCGCTCATCCGCGTCGGCCTCGCCGCGTGCGCCGCCGTCGCCGCGCTCACCGGCAGCCTCCTGAGCACCACCCAAGCCGACGCCGCCACCGAAGCCCGCGCCGCTACCCCAGCCGCCGCGCCCGCCGCCGCCTCATGGGCCGCGCCCCTCTCGGCCAGTGGTCGCTGGATCGTCGACGCCAACGGACAACGGTTCAAGCTGCGTTCCGCCAACTGGGCGGGCGCCCAAGGCACCTGGAACGGCTCCGGCGACATCGCCGACCCCGCCAACCACCACAGCGGCGAGAACGCGAACGGCATGCCGCTCGGGCTCGACCGGGCGAGCCTGCCGTCGATCCTGGCCGGCTTCCACGCGGTCGGCGTCAACAGCATCCGGCTGCCCTTCTCCAACGAAATGGTGCACGCGAGCACCCCCGTGCCCGACGCCGCGGTCGCCGCCAACCCGGAACTGCGCGGCAAGACCCCGCTCCAAGTCTTCGACGCCGTGGTCGCCGCACTGACCGCCGACGGCTTCGCGGTCGTGCTGAACAACCACACCGGCACCACCCGTTGGTGCTGCGGCCTGGACGGCAACGAACGCTGGAACACCTCGCGCAGCACCACCGACTGGGCGAACGACTGGGTCACCATGGCAAACCGCTACCGAACCAACAAGCGGGTGGTCGGCGCCGATCTGTACAACGAGGTCCGCCGCAACATCACCGACGACCCGAACTGGGGCTGGGGCAACGACAAGGACTGGCAGGCCGCCTCCCTCCTGGCGGGCAACCGCATCCTCACCGAGGCCAACCCGGATCTGCTGATCATCGTCGAGGGCATCAACTGGACCGGCATCCCGCTCGACGGCCTGCCGCACGGCCGCCCGACCCTGACCCCGGTCCGCACCCTGTCGCACACCCTCGTCGACCCGAACAAGCTGGTCTACTCGGCGCACTTCTACGGGTACACCGGCCCCAACCACAGCGGCGCGTACGGCACCGGCGAGACCCACGACGCCCGCTACCAGGACCTGACGCGTGATCAACTGTTCGCGGAGATAGACCGATCGGCGCAATACGTGACCACCGACGGGCAACACCACACCGCCCCCGTCTGGATCAGCGAGTTCGGCACCGGCGCGGAGGAAACCGACCCGGCCGCGCGGGCCTGGTTCACCAACTTCACCGACTACCTCGTCGCGCGCGATCTCGACTTCGCCTACTGGCCGTTGCTCGGCTGGAAGGGCAACGGCCGGGGAGACTCCTGGGCCCTCCTGCGCTACGACCCCAACGGCGTACGCAGCGGCATCCTCGACGACCCGAACGACTGGCGCGCCGCCGCCTGGACCAGGCTGATCGGCGCCGCCGGCCGCACCGGCCCGATCGCCCCGTCCGCCCGATGGAACATGCTCGACCTGGGCAGCACCGACGCCCAACCGTCCCTGCGCATGCGCGCCCGACCGGACTGGGACTCCGGCGCCCGCAAGGGCGTATGCCCCGACGGCGAGCGGATCATCGGCCTGGCCCACACCGGCAACCGGGGCCTGTGCACCACGATCGGCGGCCCCGACCTCGGCGCGCCGGGCGCCGACACCACGGTGGTGCGCGACGAATCGTACGTGCGCGACGACTGGGCGACGGGCTACACCAAGCTCCAGTGCCCCACCGGCATGGCGATCACCGGGTACAGCGTGCGCGGCGCGACCGTCTCCGCGGCCCTGTGCACCCGACCCGCCGGCGCCCCGCTCGGCACCCGGGCCCGCACCCTGTGGTTCGACCGAGGCGACAACCGCCCGGCGAACGGCACCAACGGCACAGGCGGCGAGTTCGCCCCCGGTGCGTACAAGGGCCAGTGCAACGCCGACGAGTACGCGGCCGGCGTCGCCTTCACCCGCCGAGTCGGCTCGTCCGGCACCCCGGACGCCCTCCTCTGCACCCGCCTGAGCTGAACGCCCCAGGCACCAGGCACCTACCGCCCCGCGCCCCCGCCCCCGCCCCCGCCCCCGCCCCCGCCACCCGCGTCCGGCAACTGCGAGGGCTCACCCGTCGGCACGGCCGGGGGCGCGGTGCTGCCCGGCAGGTCCCGATTCCGCGGTGTCTGAGGAGTGCCGGTCGGGGCCTGCGCCCGGAAATCGAGCATCTTCGCCCGCGCGGCCAGATTGACCTCCGGATCGACCCAGAGCGCCCAACTCGGCGACATCACGATGTCCCGAAGCTGCTTGATCGGCACGATCGCGTACCCCGGCATCCCTATCCCCACGCTTCCGGCGTCGACCCTCGACGTCGACGTCGCCGAAACCCGCACACCGTCGCGGCGGATCACCTGCGCGGCCCATGCCGAGGGTTCCTTGCCGCCGGGGTCCACGGTCTGCCCCTCGGGCCGAGTCTGCGCGAGGTAGCCGTGCGTACCGTCGGATTCCACGAAGACATCGCAGAGGCGGTACAGCTTCCGTACCGCCGCGCAGTCGTCACCCGCGGGATCCTGACCGCTCGCCTGCACCGTCACCGTGAGCGTCGCCGCTCCCTTGTTGGTCACCACCAGCGTCACGGCGAACGCACCCACCGAACTCGGGTCCCCCGTCTTCGGCACGATCTCGCCCCCGGTGGGGTCCCGCATGCTGCCGCCCAGCGGCGTCTGCCGAAGGATCCGCGCGATCTCCTGCGGGGAGACGGCTTCCTTTCCCGGCGGCGGAACGGCCGCCGGGTCGGGAGGAGGGCTCGTACTCGGCCCG
Source organism: Embleya sp. NPDC055664 (assembly GCF_053618075.1). Classification (NCBI taxonomy): domain Bacteria; kingdom Bacillati; phylum Actinomycetota; class Actinomycetes; order Kitasatosporales; family Streptomycetaceae; genus Embleya; species Embleya sp. NPDC055664. The sequence continues at coordinate 30,828 of NZ_JBSHGZ010000015.1, read as the reverse complement.
GGCGCACCGCTCTGTACGCCCGCCGGCCCCGACGTCGCCCGGACCGCCGACCGACCGTCGTCCATCCCCGGGAGCACCACCGCGGCGGCCCCGCCCAGCGCCACCACCGCCAGCGCCGACGCGCCGATCCGCATCCGACGCGTCCGGCGCATCCGGCGCCCCCGGGTGATCCCGCCCGCGACCAACCCCGCGGGCGGAATCAATTCGGTCGCCGCCCCGCGCATCGCGGCGGCCAACTGCTGCTCCTCAGAACCCGGGGATCCCATCGGCCTGCTGTCTCCTAGACATCCGTTCCACCACGTGTCGTGCCCCGCCCCGAGGCGGTGTCGGCAGGTCGCCCGCTCCCCGCTCGGATCGGGCGGCCGTTCCGTTCCGTTCCGTTCCGTACCGGATACGGGCGCGACCACGGAGCGCGACCGGCAACCCGCCGGACCGCGCCGCATGCCGCCCGCTCACCCACTAGATAGAACGCAGTGGACCCCCCGGCGCGTCACGGAAATTCGCCCGGAACATGAAGTACGTTCCACGCCAAGGCAGTTGAATTCCGAAGCCACGGTATTGAACCGCACCCACGTCCTCCTGAGGCACACGGTCCGTACCGATCCGCCCACCGTGTCCCCCGACCCGCCGCCGGCCATCCGCCCATGATTCGCCCGTACCGGAGCGATGATTCCGCACCCCCCGCGGAGTCTGCCTTTCGGCGGTACGGAGACCGCCGCGCACGCGCAGCCGACCCGCACGTCGCCCCCGAGGAGCCGACCCGATGAACCCGAACACCCCCGACGACCTGCGAACGCTGCTCGAAACCCACATCGCCGAGGGAACACTCCCGGGCGCCGTCGCCCTGATCGCCCGCGGCGACCGCGTCGAGGTACGGGCCGCCGGCTCCCTCGACGCCGCCGGTACCGCCCCGATGGCCCGGGACTCGATTTTCCGCATCGCGTCCCTCACCAAGCCCGTCGTCGCCGCCGCGGCCATGATGCTGATCGAGGACGGCCGGATCTCCCCGGACGACCCGGTCGACGACCTCCTCCCGGAACTGGCCGACCGAAGCGTGGTCCGCACGCCCACCGCCGCGATCGACGACGTGGTCCCCGCCGATCGCCCGATCACCGTGTTCGACCTGCTCACCTTCCGAGCCGGCTACGGCTTCCCGAGCGACTTCTCGCTGCCCGCGCTCGCCCCGCTGATGGAAAAGCTGGGCCAGGGTCCGCCGCAGCCGCAACAGGTCCCCGCACCCGACGAGTGGATGGCGCGGCTGTCCGACATCCCGCTGCTCCACCAGCCGGGCGAGGCCTGGCTCTACAACACCTGTTCGGACATCCTCGGCGTACTGATCGCCCGGGCGGCCGGTCGTCCGCTGCCCGAATTCCTCAGCGAACGACTATTCGAACCGCTCGCCATGGTCGACACCGGCTTCGCGGTACCGCCCGCCGACCTGGAGCGGTTCACCACCTGCCACCTCGCCGATCCGGACGGCACCCTCCGCACCGTCGACGGTCCCACCGGCCAGTGGAGCACCCCACCCGCCTTCCCGTCCGGCGGAGGCGGCCTGGTCTCCACCGTGGACGACTACCACACCTTCGCCCGCCTGCTCCTCGCCGAGGGCACCGTCGCCGGGCGGCGTCTGCTCTCCCCGGAGTCGATCCGTCGGATGACCACCAACCACCTGACCCCGGCGCAGCGCAAGACCACCGGCCTGTTCCTGGAGGGCCAGGGGTGGGGCTTCGGCGGCTCCGTCGACATCGAGGCCGTCAACGCGTGGAACGTCCCCGGCCGCTACGGATGGGTCGGCGGCACCGGCACCACGGCCCACATCGTCCCGGCGACCGGCAGCACCGCCATCCTCTTCACCCAGGTGCAACTCGCGGGCCCCACTCCGCCCGCCGTGATGCGCACGTTCTGGCAACTCGCCGCCCACGCCTGACCCCACAACCCGCCCGCGGTCCCGGGAATCGTCCCGCCACCCGGCAACGTTGCCCTGCGACATGACGACATCGGACCCGGCACCCACCGCCGCCGCCCCGCTTCGCTACACCGCCTTCTCCACCGACCCGAACGGCGGCAACCCCGCCGGCGTGGTCTTGGACGCCGGCGCCCTGACCGACCGGGACATGCTCACGATCGCCGCCGAACTCGGCTACTCCGAAACAGCCTTCCTCACCCGAACCGAAGCCGCACCCACGGCCACACCCACAGCCACAGCCCCCACCCCCCGCACCTACACCGTCCGCTACTTCAGCCCCCTCGCCGAGGTCTCCTTCTGCGGCCACGCCACCATCGCCGCCGCGATCGCCCTCGCCGAACGCATCGGCCCCGGCCCGCTCGCCTTCACCACCCCGGCCGGCCTCGTCCCGGTCGACGTCGCCCCCGGCCCCGACGGCCGGCTCCGCGCCACGCTCACCAGCGTCGAGCCGCACCACACCCCCGCCCCGGCCGCCGACGTCGCCGAGGCGCTGGCCCTGCTCGGCTGGAGTGCCGACGACCTCGACCCCGAGCTGCCGCCCGGCTACGCCTACGCCGGCGCCCACCACCTGATCCTGGCCGCCGCGACCCGGTCCCGCCTGGCCGACCTGGACTACGACTTCGACGGCCTCGCCGCCTTCATGCGGGCCCGCGACCTGACCACGCTGCAACTGGTCCGACGCACCTCGGCGGACACCTTCCACGTCCGCGACCCGTTCCCGGTCGGCGGCGTGATCGAGGACCCGGCCACCGGCGCCGCCGCGGCGGCCCTCGGCCACTACCTGCGCGCCCTGTCCCTGGTCCCCGCGCGGGCCACCCTCACCCTGCACCAGGGCGACGACCTCGGCCGCCCCGGCGTACTCACCGTCGACCTCGACGAACACGACCCCCGCATCCGCGTCTCCGGCCCGGCCGTCCCGATCCCCGACCCGGCCGGCTGAACCCGTGCCCGACGCCGCCCACCCGCGCCGTCGACGACCCCGATCCGGGTTAGCCAATTTGTGCCGCACGTGGTCCAGACCATTGACCGACCGGAATCACCGCTTCTAGCGTGAAAGAGCGCCCCCGGTAACGAAGGCACGCGACTCGCGCAGGTCGCACCCGACACGATCCGCACCCGGATCGTGTGGTTCCACGTTCGGATGCGGATGTCGACGTCCCATCGACTCGCGACATCCGCGCTCCGGCGCACGTGCGCACGCGCGCGGACCGTTTCGAGGCCGCGTCCGAACGAGTCTGCCCGTCCCGGCACGACTTCGTTCACGAGGAGAAGTTCGATGCGCAAGAGCACCCTCCTGGCCACGCTGAGCGCTTCGGTGCTCGCCCTGCCGTTCCTACTGCCGGCGTCCTCCGCCTCCGCCCACGGGTACATCTCCAGCCCGGCCAGCCGCTCCGCGTTGTGCGGCGAGGGCAAGGTCAAGCGCTGCGGCGACATCCAGTGGGAGCCGCAGAGCGTCGAGGGCCCCAAGGGCTACCCCGCGGGCGGACCGCCCGACGGGCAGCTGTGCGCCGGCGCGGACGGCCGCTGGGCCCCGCTCGACAACCCCCGCAACGGCACCTGGCCGGCCACCCCGCTCACCTCCGGCGCCTCGTTCAGCTTCACCTGGGAGATCGAGGCCCGACACTCGACCACGTCGTTCCGCTACTACATCACCAAGCCGACCTGGAATCCCGCGACGCCGATCAGCCGCGCCCAGATCGAGAGCACCCCGTTCCTGACCGTCCCGTACCACGGTGCCCAGCCCGCCGCGCACCAGGTGCACACCGGCACCCTCCCGGCCGGCCGCACCGGCCGCGCGCTGATCTTCGCCGTCTGGGACATCGACGACACCGACAACGCGTTCTACTCCTGCTCCGACGTGACCTTCTGACCGAAGCACACCCACCGGTACCACCCCGTCACACCCCGCCCGGCGGTCACCCACAACGACCGCCGGGCGCGCCACGCCCCACACCCCAACGCACCCGCCCACCCACCAGGCCCGACGGCCCACCCCCACACCGCCCCCCATGCGCCCCGTCCGACCCCGGACACGCGCCGAAGGGACGGTTGGTGGACCTCCATCGGACAGCACCTGGAAGGATGGGCAGGATGGAGTGCGCACAGTTCACACGGTGACGGGAGCAGGCGTGGTGGTCGGATCCGCACGACGGTCCCTCGGGGGTGGCCTTCCCCTGTCGATCACGCTCGCGCCGCTGCTCCTGGCGCTGCTCCCGGGCGCGTTCGCCGGCGGCGAGACCCGCCCGTGGCGCCGGCGCAAGGACGCCGCCCGCTCGGCCGCGCTGGCCGCGCGCGAGGCGGCGGGCGAGGCGTTCCTCCAGCTGGACACCGCACAGCGGGACATGATGCTCTCGCTGGAGACGGTCCGAGCCGTACGCGGCGCGCGCGGCTCCGAGGACGCGCTGCGCGGCTTCGCCGCGGTGAGCCTGCGGATCGACGAGGCGAGCGCGGCCTACATCGCGCTGATGGACCGGCATCCGCTCGACGTGGAGCTGGAGACCGACGAATACGAGTCCGCCCGGCGGGAGTTGGCGGAGGTGGCGAGCCGGCTCGACGCCGTGCGCCAGGAGTTGGACCGCTTCGGCACCTCGCTCGGCCCGCTGCTCGCCGACGCCGAACAGGCGCTCGGCCAACTGCCCCCCGCCGTGGACCGGGCCCGCCGCGCCGCCGCCGAGGCCGAACAGGCGGTCGCCGCGACCGAGCGGGCCGGCCTCGGCTCGACCACGCTCACCACCCGACTGGCCGCCGTACGCGCCGATCTGACCGAGCTGGACCGGGGCCCGGCCGCGCTCGGCATCCCGGGCACGCTGGAGGTGGCCCGGCGGATCGAGACCGCGGCCGGTGAGCTGCGCGCGGAGGCCGAGCGGCTGCCCAGGCAGCGCGAGGAGGTCACCAACCGGCTGTCCTCGCTGCGCACTCGCGCCCAGGCGCTGGAATCCCGCCTGGCCACGATCGAGCCGGCCCTGCACCGCCTGCGCCGCGACTACGTACAGTCCTGCTGGGTCGACTTGGAGCAGGTCCCGGCGCGCACTCGACAGTCCCTGGGCGTGGCCCGCAGCCGCCTGGAGGAGGCCGGCGCCGCGGCCGGGCGCGGCGAGTACGCCGACGCGGTCAGCCGGCTGGCCACCGCCCGGGCCACCCTCAAGGACGCCGACGAGGCGATGGCCTCGGTCAACGACCGGCTGCGCGCGCTGGAGGAGGTGGCCCGCGACCCGGAGGCCGAGCTGGAGCGGACCCGATTCGCGCTGCGCGACGCCCAGCGGCTCGCCCTCGGCGGCCGGGCCAACGCCGAGGAGCGCTACGCCCGCCGGCTGGACGCGCTGGTGTACCGCCTGGAGGCGATCGCCGCGGAGCCGGAGCAGCCCCGCCCCGACTGGTGGCGCTTTCTCAGCGAGACCCGGGACATCCGCGCCGAGGTCGCGGCCACCGTGCAGGTGATCCGCGAGGACCGGGCCGGCCCCGGCCCGCACTGACGCCAAACCCGGACACTACGCACAGCGATCATCCGCTCCCCGAAATCCGACATTTTCCGCAGTCGGCGCACAATCGGCAACTCCACGTAGCGATTTCGTCGCCACGTTCGACCGGTCGGGTAAAGAATCGGCACCGGTGGCCACTTTCCCGAAATTCAAGGTTTAAAGTCGACGGACCGGCCGACTTCGGGACCTTGGTCCCGATTCACGGGGACGGATCCCGCGCGCCGCGCCGGCGACCACGATGCTGACACCGGGAAGTCGCACATGCCCGTGCTCTTGATGCTCCTGTTCGTGTTTCTCCTCGTCCTGGCACCGCCCTGCCTGCGCGCGCTGCGCCGGGCTCCGCGGACGGCCCCGGTGTTGCCCCTGCACACCGACGACATGACCGACATGCACCGCATGATGGCCGTCGCCTACGAGGAGGAGCGCGCGGTGCTGCATCGCCGGGCGGTCAGCTGGCTGCACTCGCTCGGACGCGGTCCGCTGCGGGTGACCGACGCCCAGGCGGCGGCCGGCAACCGCGGCTGCGACCTGGTCACCCTCGGCGACGGTACGGTGCTCGGCCTGTCCTCGACCGGGGTGGTCATGCACGAGTTGTGCGGCGCGCTCGACCGGTTCACCGAGGTCGCGCTGACCCGGGTGCGCGCCGCGCGCGACGGCTTCGAGCTGACCTTCGACATGGAGTGCGGCCGACAGCTGCACGCCCGCGCCGAACTACTGACCGTCCGCGGCGCCTGCGTCTGACCGATCCGGCGCCACCTCACCGGGCGCCACCCGGCCCGGCATCGCCCCGCCCGGCGCCGAAACCGCGTCCACCCAGCACTCGCGCACCGTGTCCGGCCCGGGTCCGCGCAGCGCCACCGTCGCCGCGTAGCCGACGCCCGGCGCCAGGTCGTACATCCGCACCGCATCCTGCCCGCGGTGCGGATGTCCGCCGTCCGGGTGGTCGATCGCCGCAAGGTCGCCGGGCACCCCCCGCCGCCTCCGGCGGATCCGGCCAGTCCAACAATCGGGGCGGCTCGCCCACGCCCGACACCGTCAACCGGCAGCGGACCGACGGTCAGACCGAGCCCGCACACCTTGAGCAGCGCCTCCTTGCGGGTCCACCGGGTGATCGCGTCGGCCGCCCGCAGGCGCGCCGGGAGCCGGTCCCGCGCGGCCGGCTCGGCACTGGACAGCGTGCCGTCGACGGTGGCGATCCGCTCCACGTCCACGCCCACCTCGGCGCCCTCGACCACCGCGAGCACAACCCACTCCCCGGCGTGCGAGATGGCGAAGTCGAGCCCCGGCCGGGCCGTGCACCACCCTCGGCTTGCCCCGGTCACACCCGCACAGCCGACAGGTCGTGTCGAAGCGCACCGAACCAGGCCCGCACGGCCGCGTCCGGATCCGGCCCGGCCCACCACACGACACACTCGGCGCCAGAGCGCCGGCCCGGCCCCCTACGCCCCGACCACCGGCCGAGCCCGACCCCGACTGTGCTCCAACAGCCACTCCGCGATCCGCTCCCCCGCGGACAGTCCCATCGCGGCCAACGCCTCCACATGCGGCGCCGACCAGTTGCTGTCGGCCAGTTCGCCATGCCCCGGCCGCACCCCGGCGACCGCGGCCCGCAACAGTTCGATGTCCAAGAGCGAGTCACCGGCCGCGAACACCGCATCGGCGGAGGCCCGTCGAGCCACTTCGCGCACCGCGTCGCCCTTGGTCAGCGCGTCCGGGACGAGGTAGAGCTTGCGTCCCTGGAGCGAGACGCCGTAGCCGCGCGCGTTCGCCCACTCGGTCAGCTCCGGCACGAACTCCGGCGGCAGCGCCGCGCGTTCCACCACCAGGTAGCCGAACAGGTCCTCGGCCACCCGGAGTTTGAGCGTCCACTCGGGTCGGGCGACCACTTCGAGGTGGGCGATCACCTCCGGCAGCGGCGCGGCCTTCGCGGCGAGCGTCTTGCGCACCCCCGCGTGCCAGTCCGGGTCGCTCTCGCCGTGCACGAGCAGGTGGCCGCCATTGGCGCAGATCGCGAACTCCGGGGCCCGGCCGGGCAGTACGATCCGCCCGTACTGCTCCCGGGTGCGCGTGGTGGTGGGCACGAACGTGCTGTGCTCGGCGAGCTCGGCCAACAGTGCGCCGGCCCGGCGGGTGACGAAGGACATCGGCGCGCCCTCGTACTCCTCCACGCACACCAGCTCGGGCGTCGGCTCCTCGGGGGCCAACCCCAGCCGCGCGGCGGCCTTCGAGTAGATCAGGGTCCGGTCCAGGTCACTGGCCACCAGCACGTTCACGCGGCGCTCCCGTCCCGGCGAAAGCCCGGTTTGACCAGACCCACGCACGAGTACGGCAGGTCGTCCACGTCGATCACCGGCACCCCGCGCTGGGCGGCGAGCATCCGCACGTGGTCCAGCTCCGCGCCGACCCCCTCGCGGGCCAGGATCTGCCACGGCACCCGGCGCAGCAGCACCCGCGTGGTCTCGCCGACCCCGGGCTTGATCAGGTTGATGTTGTCGATCCCGTACTCGGCGCCGATCCGCTCGACCGCGCGCCATCCGGCCCAGGTCGGCGTGCGGTCGCTCGCGGCGAGCACGCGTTGGTCGCGCGCCACGTCCTCGGCCACCGCGTCGAACCGTTCGGCGACGGCGTCCAGGAACAGCCCGGACACGTCCGCGCCGGCCAACTCGGCGTAGAACTTCGCGCCGTGGAACTCGTCCGGCCCGATCAGGTCGTCGCGCAGCACGGTGCGCGAGACCAGTCCGGACACCGTCGAGTTCAGGCACGCCGACGGGATCAGGAAGTCGTCCCGGGTGCCGTAGGTACGCACGCACGAGCCCGGGTCGGCGAGCACGGCCAACTCCGGGTCGAACCGCATGCCGGTGGTCGCCGCGGTCACGTCCAGCGCGTCGGACAACTCGCGGGTGATCGCGCCCTTGCCGGTCCAGCCGTCCACGAAGACGATCCGCGACGGGTCGAACTCACGGCCCAGCCAGCGCAGCGCGGTGGTGTCGATGCCGCGTCCGCGCACGATCGACACGGCGAAGTGCGGCAGCGTCAGGCCGTGCGCGCGCCGGGCCCAGCGGCGCATCAGCACGCCCACCGGGGTGCCGGCGCGGGCCAGCGAGACCAGCACCGCGTCCCGGCCGCGCTCGGTGAGGATGGTCTCGGTGACCACGCCGACCGCGTGCGCGATCCGCTCCGCCGAGGCGTCCAGCGCGGCGTGGAACAGCGCCTGGTACTCGGGCGAGGGCTGGTACTCGATGGGCAACGACTCGGCATAGTGCGCGCCCGCGTGCTGGATCGCCTCCTCGCGCTCCTCCAGCGGCGCTTCCAACTCGACCGCGGACAGGTCCTTGAGCAGCCAGGCGACCTCGTCGGCGGCGTAGGAGGAGAACGCGGGACCGTACAGCGGCTCCGGCAGCTTCCCGGTGTCGGGTCCGGCCGCACCGGGCCGATCGTTCACGGACTGGTGGTTCATGACCTGCGCACCTCGGGGGTGAAGGAGGGGACGACGAGCAGACCGACGTGGTCGGTGACCCGGGACAGCGCGTCCAACAGCCCACCGGGCGCGCGCAGTTCGGGGGTGTCGGCGACCGAGTCGACGACGATCAGCACCTCGTCGAAGCGCCGCTCGGGGTCGGCGCCGGCCGCGACGTTGTACGCGTAGCGCTCGCCGGGCCCGTCCGCCGGATCGTCGTGGGCGGGGAATTGCAGCCGGGTACGGATCGCATAGCCCGGATCGTCCACGGCCAGCACCGGCGAGCGGGTCGTGGTCGAGTAGCGCACCTCGACCCCGGCCGGCACGTGCTCGGCCAGCGCGCGGGCCAACCGCAGCGGCGTGTACATCAGTTCCTCGAAGCCGAGGACCAGGATCCGCCGGCCCACCACCTGCCCGGCCAGCGCCGCGCCGAGGGCGGGCAGGACCCGCTCCAGGGTGTCCTGGTCGGCCTGGGTGAACCCGTGCCGCCCGCCGTCGGGCAGGTCGGCCGGCCAGTCCAGGTCGAGGGTGCGCACCGTGCCGGGCGGCTCGTCCGCCGGCCCGCCCGCCTCGTGCGCGGCGACCAGCGCGGTGCCGCGCGCGAGCACGTCCTCGGGCAGGTCGACGGTGCCGGCCGCGAGCGCCACCACGTCCACCCGGGCGCCGAGTTCGGCCGCGAAGACCTCGAACTCGGCCCGGTCGGCGGGACCGCGCACGTCGATCAGCGCGGCGATCACGTAGTGCGCCCGAGGCGCGACCGCGTGCAGTGCCCGGATCGTGTTGGACACCGTGCGCCCGGTGGACAGTTCGTCGTCCACCAGAACCAACGGCCCGCTCCCGGAGAGCAGTTCGCGATCACGCGGCAGGATCAGGTGCGAGGTGGCGTGCGAGTGCTCCTCCTCGAAGGTACCGAACCGGTCCACCCCGGCCACCGGACGTCGGGTGGAGTGCAGGTAGGCCGCCCCCGGCAGCGCCTCGGCCACGCAGTGCCCCAGGCCCGTGGCGGTCTCCGCGTAGCCGAGCACCACCGGCGTCGGCTCGTCGGCCAGCACGCGCGCCACCCGCAGGCCCAGGTCGCGGCCCGCGTCGTGCACCACCTCGGGCAGTTGCGGGACGTGCTTGCCCAACACGGTGGACACCAGCAGGTGGGCCCGGCGCGGGTTGCGCCGCAGCGCGAGCCCGACCAGCGCGTCGAGCCCGTCCCCGGCGAGCGCCACGTCGAGCCGCTCGGCGACCCAACTCCCCGACCAGGTAGTCGTATCCGTCGACCCGCCCGACTCCGCCGGCCCTCCCGGCCAGGTTTCCATCCGATGTTGCGTCACGCACGAACCCGCTTCCCTCGTTGCCCCGTATCGACCGATCCCGCCGGGACGTCCCGCCCCGGCCGCCGGCTCACTCCATGACCCCCGCCGCGAGCAGGTCCACGAACGTGACGTCCTCGCGGGCCACGCCGAACGCGTGCGCCCGACGCATCACCGCCTGCGCCCACGCGCGGTGCGGCTTCACCTCGTTCATCTTGTTGGTGTAGGCCGACCGCAGCACCCCGCCGCCGGCCGCGCTCTCCGCGAGGATGTCGCCTGCGTCGCAGTACTCCTCGTGCGTGACCACCGACATCGCGTGGATCACCGCCACGTGGCTGGGGTGGATCGCGGTCTTGCCGAGCAGGCCGTTGGCCTTGTCCAGTTCGAGTTCGCGGATCAGCCCGTCCAGGTCGGCGGAGATCAGTCGGGTGCGCAGCTCGACCGCCTCCGGATCCTCCGCCTCGGCGAACGGCGTGCGCCGCAGTTGCGGCTTGAACAGCCGCTCGCCCTGCGGGAAGTACTCCCACACCGGCCCACTGATCACGTGTCCGGTGCCGTCGGCCCGGCCGAAGACGTTGACGATGTCGCCGATCAGCTGGGCCACCAGGTGCACGTCGTAGGCGGTCAGATCGCGCGAGCGGCGCAGCGCGTAGGCCGACTGGAAGTCGGTGGCCCCGATCCGTACCGCCAGGATGCGCTCGCGGTGCACGGCAATCAGCTCGGCGAGTTCGGCGAGCACGGCCCGCCGGTGCTCGATGTAGGCGATCGACGGCGATTCCAGGACGGGCATCGCGAACAGTCGGCGACCACTCATCGTGATCGCCTCGTCCAGCGCCTTGAGATAGCGCGCGCCGCTGTCCGGCTCGAACTTGGGCAGTACGAATCCGGTCAGCACGCCGAGCGTGTCGCCGAGCCGCTCGGCGAGGTCGGTGATCTGCTCGGGGTGGCGGACCCGGATGAACAGCAGCGGCCCCTCGGCCCCGGAGCCGGCGAACGCGGCCAACTGCTCGACCAGGTTCTGCTCGGCGCCGACCACCTCGCGGTCGTCGATCGAGTCCTCCAGGCACAACACCATCGAGGTCACCCCGCGGGCGGCCTGCTTGGCGATGTCCGTCGCGAGCGTCGCGCGCGTGGCGGGACTGTACAGGGTCGCGCCGAGAGCCGAGGCGAGCACGCCGGCATCGCTGTCCCGGTCGAACGTCTGCGGCTCGCGGTGGAACAGGTGGTCGCGGACCGCATCGTCCAGGTAGCCGAAATGCCGCATCGTGATCTGATCCCCCTCGACCGTCGGTGGTGGTGAAACAGGCGCGTCGGGAAGGGAACCCGTACCCGCCCCGGATGTATCGAAAGGCGCATTACGCGCCGAGCCGGTGAGCCGCCGGCAGGTGCTGCCTACGGTAACCGAAAAGCAAAATCGAAGACGTACGATCCGGTTATAGGACCATGTGTTCACACAATCGTCACGGCCCCGACCCACGTTGAGCCCGACTCCGTCGGGACGGCAGGATGGGGACATGACCCAGGTGATGTCCAAGGGAGCGAATACGGCCCTCCCCGCCCGGTCCGTGCGCGTGGTCCTCGAATGGCGGCCGGGAGCCGGTGTCCCGGACATGGACGCCTCGGCCCTGCTGCTCGGCGCGGACGACAAGGTGCGCGACGACCACGATTTCGTCTTCTACAACCAGCCCAGACACCCTTCCGGCACGGTCGTCCACGAGGGCAAGCACACCGCCCCCGAACGCTGCACCGACGGCGTCCGCGTGGACGTCGCCGCGCTCACCCCGGATGTCCGACACGTGATCGTGGCCGCGTCCGCCGACGGCGGCACGATCGGCGCGGTGCCCGGTCTGGTCCTTCGACTGTACGACGTCGACGGCGGAGGCGAGCTGCTCAACTTCCCGATCACCGGCGCGACCACCGAGACCGCGTTCGTGTTCGGCGAGATCTACCGGCGCGGCGACCAGTGGAAGTTCCGCGCGGTCGGCCAGGGCTACGCGAGCGGTCTCGCCGGTCTGGCCACCGACTACGGGATCAGCGTCGACGACGAACCGGCCCCCGCGAGCGCCCCGCCCGCCCCGGCTCCCGCGCCGCTGCCGCCGGTGCACCAGTCGCCGCCCACCGCACCGGCGCCGCCGCCGGCGCCGGTCTTCGGCAACCCCCCGGCGCCGCAGCCGCAGCCGACCTACCAGGACGCTGCGCCCACCGCCGTGCTGCCGCAGTACGACCGCGGCCCCGTGCCCGCCCCGCCCGCGCGACAGCAGCCCGCGCCGCCACAGGGCGTGCTGCCCGTGTCGGGCAACGCGCCGTACGGCGGCCCCTCGGTGCCGCCCCCGCCGCGCCACGACGGCCCGACGATCCCGCCGCCGCCGGCCCCGCACACGTTCGGCGGCCCGCCCCCGGGCTACCCGCAGACGCCCTCCGCCGGCGCGCCCGTACCGCCCCCGCCCGGCCCGGGCGGCACCCCGCCGCAGGGCTTCGCGCAGCCTCCCGGCACGCCCTCGCACGGCGTCGCGTTCCAGACCCCGCCGGGCGTGATGCACATGCCCCCGGGCGGCCCGCAGCTCCCGGCTCCCGGTCATTACACGCCCGCACACGGCGCCCCGCAGCCCCCGGGCCCGTACACGCCCTCCCACGGCGCTCCGCAGCCGCCCGGGCAGTACCAACCGGGCATGACCCCGCCGCAGGGCATGGGCATGCCCCCGCAGCCGCACCAGGGCACCCCGCCCCAGGGCCACGGCGGCCCGCCGCAGCTGCGCCGCCTGGACTCGCCGCCGCAGGGCCCGCAATTCCAGGGCTGACCCGCCCCACGCACGGGTGACCCGGTCCTTCGGCGGACCGGGTCACCCGCCGCACCGGATCACCGGTGCCCGCGGCTCACTTGTAGCCGCGCGCCCACAGCAGACCCCACCCGTACTCGCGGTCCAACTCGGCCTGATAGCCGTGCACGTAGCGGACCTCGCGGCGGACCACGATGTCGTCGCCGTGGTTCTCCACCACCGCCACCGCGCAGGTGTGCGCCTCGCGCGCGTGCTCGTCCAATCGCACCTCGATCGGCAGACCCGCGTTCGGGAACAGCGTGACCACGCCGTTGACCTGGTCGAACGCCGGAATGCCCTCGTAGATGTAGACGAAGATGAGCAGTCGGCGCACGTTGCGCGCCTGGTCGATGTTGATGAACAGCGTCTCGCCCGACGCCGACCCGGAGCGGTCGTCGGTGTCCAGGCGCACGTACGGCGGCTGGCTGAACTGCCCGTACAGGTTGCCGAGCGCCTGGACCACGCCCTTGGAGCCGTCGGACATCTCCCACATGCAGCCCAGGTCGAGGTCGATCTTCTGCGGCAGCGGCGGCGACTGCACGGCCAGCGGCCGGAACAGCCCGCCGCTGCGCTGCCGCGGCGGCGCCTGCTCGACCTGGGGGTTCCAGTGCAGGTTGACCCGCAGCGTGCCGGTCGCCGAGCCCGCCTGGGTCAGCGAGACCTCGGGCGTCGAGCGGGTCAGCGCGACCTTGTGCCCGCCGTGGTCCGGCTCGCGTTCGATCAATCCCCGACGCCAGTCGAAAAGCGGCATCAAGCCCTCCCCTGATCCCGAGCCCGCGTACGCGTGGTGGCGGCTTCAGTACACAACATAACCGGGCCGGAAAAAACCGGTACCGCGCCCGACGGATGCTCGGACGCGGTACCGGTCGTGCTCGCGGGACGTGCCGCCGGGTGGTTAGACGACCCCGGCCTTGGTCTTGGCCTCGCCGTTCTGCCCGGGGACGTGCCCGATGCGCTTGTTGCGGACGATCGAGGAGATCAGCGCGACGCCGATGAAGCCCACCCCGACCACACCGGTGATCACCTCGTGGATCTCCCACTTGATCGACGCCAGGAGGATGCCGGCGAGCGCGCCGATCGCGTACATCGCGCCGTGCTCCAGGTACACGTAGTCGTCCAGCGTGCCCTGGCGCACCAGGTAGACGGTGAGCGACCGGATGTACATCGCGCCGATGCCCAGACCCAGCGTGATCATCAGCAGGTCCTGGGTGATGGCGAACGCGCCGACCACACCGTCGAAGGAGAACGACGCGTCCAACACCTCGAGGTAGAGGAACATGAAGAACGCGGCCTTGCCGGCGGCCAGCTGCGCGGTGTTCGGGCCGCTGCGTGCGGCCTGGACCGCCCCGGCGCCCTCTTCCGCGTCCTCGTCCTCGTCCTCCTCGGCGTTGATCTCGCCGAGCGTGCCGTGCGATTCGAAGTAGTCGGAGAGCCCGCCGACGGCCAGGTACGCGATCAGGCCGAGCACGCCCGCCACCATGACCGTGCCCTCCTTGTGCGCGGGTGCGAGCGACTGCGCCACGACCACCAGGGTGACCAGCGCGATCAGGGTGGACAGCACGTCGAAGTTGCCGAGCTTGCCGGTGAACCGTTCCAGCGGGCCGACCCAGTGGTGCTCGCGCTCCTCGTCGAACATGAAGTCGAGGAAGATCATCAGCAGGAACAGCCCACCGAAGGCGGCGATCGCCGGGTGCGCCTCGTCCAGGTGATCGGCGTAGGTCATGCCGTCGATCATCTTGTTCTCGTGGAACGCGAGGTCGACCACATCCGTCGGGCTCATCCCCGCGGTGAGACTCACGATGAGCAGCGGGAAGACGAGACGCATGCCGAAGACGGCGATGAGAATGCCGACCGTCAGGAACATCTTCTGCCAGAAGGCATTCATCTTCTTGAGGATCGTGGCATTTACTACAGCGTTGTCGAAAGACAACGAGATCTCGAGGATCGACAGGATCAGCACGATGCCGAATCCGGTCGCTCCCCAGAAATAGGCGGCGACGGCGAGACCGACCGCCGTCACCGCGAACGACCAGCCGAACGTACGGATTACCACGGATGAGGTCCTTATCTACCTGGGATTGCAATCTCCGGGTGGGTCATCAGGAAGACCGGTCCTCGTCCCCCATCCGAGAGTCCTCGGAAAAGGCGTCAGGGCCGGCCCCACCGGGTGACCGACCCTGACACACCGTCAGCGCATACTCATTGCACGCTGACGCCGAAGTCGAGTGCGATCCCCCGCAGGCCCGAAGCGTACCCCTGCCCTACTGCGCGGAACTTCCACTCCCCCTGGTAACGGTAAAGTTCTCCAAAGATCATGGCAGTCTCGCTTGACGCATCCTCGGTCAGGTCGTAACGCGCCAGCTCGTTGTTGTCCGCCTGATTCACGATCCGAATGTAGGCGTTGCGGACCTGGCCGAAGGTCTGTCCGCGCATCTCCGCGTCGTAGATGGAGACCGGGAAAACCACCTTCTCGACCTGCTCCGGAACGGCCGTCAGGTCGACCAGGATCACCTCGTCGTCACCGTCGCCGTCGCCGGTGAGGTTGTCACCGGTGTGCTCGATCGACCCCTCGGGGCTCTTCAGGTTGTTGTAGAAAACGAAATAGTCGTCGCCGAGCACCTTGCCCGCCCCACCGCACAGCAGCGCACTCGCGTCCAGGTCGAACGAGGCGCCCGTGGTGGCGCGCGCGTCCCAGCCCAGACCCACCAGCACATTGGTGAGATTGGGTGCGGCCTTGCTCAGCGAGACGTTTCCGCCCTTGGCGAGGGTGACCCCCATCGAATCCTCCTGATCGTCGTACATTCGCGTTCAACCTTGCCATGCCCCCGACCCCCCGGGGCCCCCTTTTTGCACAGCTCTGGACGTGCACAGGGGCACATTTCGACAACCCTCGGCGCGGGCCCGACCGGTCCGGGACGACGAACGCCCGCCGACCGCGGTGAGCGGTCGGCGGGCGTCGATCATGTGTGCCCGGGTCAGACGTTGACCCCGAAGTCCTTGGCGATGCCGCGCAGGCCCGAGGCGTAGCCCTGGCCCACCGCGCGGAACTTCCACTCCGCGCCGTTGCGGTACAGCTCGCCGAACACCATCGCGGTCTCGGTCGACGCGTCCTCGGTGAGGTCGTACCGGGCGAGTTCCTTGTTGTCGGCCTGGTTCACGATGCGAATGAACGCGTTGCGGACCTGGCCGAAGCTCTGCTGCCGCGTCTCGGCGTCGTAGATCGAGACCGGGAAGACGATCCGCTCGACATCGGCGGGGACACCCGCGAGGTTGACCTTGATCGCCTCGTCGTCGCCCTCGCCCTCACCGGTGAGGTTGTCGCCGGTGTGCTCGACGGAGCCGTCCGGGCTCTTCAGGTTGTTGAAGAAGACGAAGTGCCCGTCCGACGGCGCCTGGCCGCTTCCGTTGAGCAGGATCGCGCTCGCGTCGAGGTCGAAGTCCGTGCCGGTGGTCGTACGCACGTCCCAACCCAGGCCGACGAGAACGGCGGTCAGGCCGGGAGCCTCCTTCGAGAGCGAGACGTTGCCGCCCTTGCTCAGGCTGACGCCCACGAGTCCTCCAAAAAGTTCATGGAGCAACGGGTGCCCCGGGGTTTTCGCCTACGACGTGACAACGCGCCGATCCTAGTCATGAGTTCCTGACCGGCGGGAGGTCTCGCCGCGGCATGGGTACCCGCCCCGGCCCGAGCTACGCGCGAACCGGCCGGCGAACCTCTCCTCACAGCGCCGCGAGCGCCCTGTGGTACTCCGTCCGGTCCCGCGCGTCGGGCATCGCGTTGACCACGCTCCAGCGGATCACGCCGCCCCGGTCGATCACGAAGCTCGCCCGCAACGCGCACCCCTTGTCCTCGGCGAAGACCCCGTACGCCCGAGCCGCGGCGCCATGCGGCCAGAAGTCCGAGAGCAGCGGAAACCCGTAGCCCTCCGCCTCGGCGAACACCCGCAGCGAGAACGGCGCGTCACAGGAGAGCGCGAGCACCTGCACATCGTCGTTCTGGAAGGCGGACAGCTCGTCGCGCAGCGCACCCAGCTCGGCCGTGCACACGCCGGTGAACGCGAACGGATAAAAAACGAGGAGCACGTTCTTCTCCCCCCGGAAGTCCGCGAGCCGCACGCCCTCACCGTGCTGGTTCCGCAGCTCGAAGTCGGGGGCCTCGCTACCGATCTCCACGGCCATCGTGCGCATCTCCTCGTCCCGGGCAACGTCCGCTTCGCGCCGGCGAGCCTAGCCGGATGGCGCACGGGAGCCGGCATGCGCGGGTGGGGGGTCGGCGTTCGGCGGTCGGGGGAGCGGGCAGTATGCGGGCATGTCCTCGATCGAGATCGTCAGCGGCCCGTGGGGCACCGCCTCCATGCCCGCCGAGGCGCAGCGCACGCGGGCCCTGGCCGCTTGGGACGCCTTCCGCGACCTGGCCGGCCGGGTCGACCTCGACGCGCCGTCCCGCCTGCCGGGCTGGGACGGGCGCGCCGTGATCACCCACCTCGCGTCCTGGCCCGAGGCCCCGCTGCTCGCCCGCCTGCTGGCCGAGGCGAGCGGCCGACGGGCCCCGGACGCGGCGCCGATGCACCAGGACGAGGTCAACGCGCGGCTGGTCCAGGCCCACCGCGACGCCGATCGGGAGGAACTGCTCGCCGCGCTCGACGACGGCCGGGCCCGACTGGTCGCCGCGTTCGACGCCACCACCGAGGACCCGTCCCTGGCCCTGGCCCGCACCGGCTCGCAGGTCGGCCCGGTCCCGCTGCTCACCCAGCTCGGCGCGATCGCCTACGAGCTGGCCGTACACGCGCTCGACCTGGCCCCCTGCGGCGCGGGCGAACCGCCCCCGGAACTGCTGGACGCCGGCGTTCTGGCCCTGGCCGACATCACCGGCGCGCTCGCCGCCCGGCACGGCGTCCGGGCCCGCGCCGGCCTGGCCGTGCCCGGAGGCGGCTGGGGCTTCGCCGCCCCCGGCGCGGCCAGCACCGGATGGGAGGTCTTCCCGCTCCCGCCCGGCCGGCCGAACCTGCCCGCCGTCGAGGCCCGCGCCGCCGCCCTGCTCCTGGACGCCTCCGCCGGCCGCCGCGCGGTCCCCACCCTCCTGGCCCGCCGGGACCTGAAACCGCACAACCTCCCGGGCCTGCTGTCTCTGGCCCCCCTGCTCGACCACGTCCCGGGCCTGCCCGGCGGCCCGGCCCTGCGCCTGACCGCCGCCGCGCTCGGCGGCGTCGGCCGCATGACGGCCCTGCTCCCCACCCTCACCCGAACCCGCCCCTGACCCGAAAGCGCCGGGACGACCCCGAACAGCCGAGACCCCGGTGCGGTGACCTTTGTCACCGCACCGGGGTCTCTTCGTCTGCTTACCGCAGTGGCGTCGAGTCACTTCTTGCCGCTGCGCACCGCCTTGGGCGACACCAGACGGGTCGCCGACCAGTCCTTGACGGCGCCGAAGCTCGTCGTGCGGGCCAATCCCGCCGTCGGCGCGGCTTCACCGATGTCCGAGGGTTCTACATATCCGTCCCGGCCGGTCTTCGGAGTCAGCAGCCAGATATGGCCGCCATCCGTGAGCGTGGCGAGGGCATCCACGAGGGTGTCGACGAGATCGCCGTCGTCCTCCCGGAACCACAGCAGGACGACGTCGGCAACGTCATCCTCGTAGTCCTCATCGACGAGTTCGTTTCCGGTGAGTTCCGCGATCTCCTCGCGCAGCTCCTCGTCCACGTCGTCGTCGTAACCGAGCTCCTGGACCACCTGTCCGGGCTGGAACCCAAGTCGAACGGCCGAGTTGGCCCGCTCTTCCGCGTGGTCCGCGGTCGCGCTCACGAATCAACCTCCCTTGTCCGGCCCCACAACGCTTCGGGGCTCACGCGCGTAAGTCCACACGCGCCAGGCTGTTCGCGCAAGTACCCAGGTCACGTACTCGCGCAAACGCCACACCCATGTAGTGCGGAAGCTACCCCCGCCGGGCATGGATCACGCAACGTATTCGAGGGTCCAGCCTGACAGACGAAAGCTCACCAGGTGCGCCGGGGCCGTCCCGCGGCCGGATCCGCGCCCCCGACCCGCTCGATCACCGCGTCGGCGCCGGGGATCACCAGACCGGTGTGCCCGTCCTCGAACCGCACCACGTACGGCGGCCCGCCGTCCGGGCCCCTGACCTCGATGATCTCCCCGAACCGATCGCCGCGGCCGACCGTCTTCCCGTGCACGTGGAGCCGGTCGCCAATTCGTGCCTGCATCAGCCCTGACCTCCCTGTCGAACGGGTGCGAAACCACTCACACCCTCCCAGGGAACTACGCCAGTGCGCTGTGCGTAAGACAGTCGGCGTAAGGTCTTGGAGGTTCACGGTTGCATCACCCCGCAATCGCGAACCGCCGCGTGGAGCGTCCGGTGACAGCCGGACGATCAGGGCAGCTCCGCTCCTGTCGCGGTAACCGAACACGGATCGGGCTCGGTACATGATCGGTGGATGAGACGCAGGCGGGCACCCCGCCGGTCCATTACCGGTCGGTAGAGATGACGGATCCGACGTCCGGGTACCACGATGGGGACGGCGCGACACCGCTCAGGGTGGTCGACCCCGCTCTCGCGGGGAGGGTCCCCATCTACCGATAAGGCGAAGGAACAGCGTGGCTTCCGGACGAGAGCGCTTCTCGATCATCAGCGACGGCCTCCCGAGCCAGCTCCCCGACATCGATCCGAACGAGACCGGGGAATGGCTGGAGTCGCTGGACGCAGTCATCAACGAGCAGGGCCGCCAGCGAGCCCGATACATCATGCTCAAGCTGCTCGAACGGGCCCGTGAACGTCAGGTCGGCGTGCCGGGCCTGCGGAGCACGGACTACATCAACACGATTGCCCCGGAGAGCGAGCCCTGGTTCCCCGGCGACGAGAACATCGAACGGCGCATCCGTGCGTTCGTCCGGTGGAACGCCGCGATCATGGTGTCGCGGGCCAACCGCCCCGGCCTGGGCGTCGGTGGTCACATCGCCACCTACGCGTCCTCGGCGAGCCTGTACGAGGTGGGCTTCAACCACTTCTTCCGCGGCAAGGACCACGGGGAGTCGGGCGACCAGATCTACTTCCAGGGACACGCGTCGCCGGGCATCTACGCACGTGCCTTCCTGGAAGGACGTCTGAGCGAGGCCCAGCTCGACGGCTTCCGGCAGGAGAAGTCGGCCGCGCCGAACGGGCTGCCCAGCTACCCGCACCCGCGGATGATGCCGGAGTTCTGGGAGTTCCCGACCGTCTCGATGGGCCTCGGCCCGCTCGGCGCGATCTACCAGGCCCGGTTCAACCGCTACCTGCACAACCGCAACATCAAGGACACCTCGCGCAGCCACGTCTGGGCCTTCCTCGGCGACGGCGAGATGGACGAGCCGGAGTCGCTCGGCAACATCGGCCTGGCCGCGCGCGAGGAGCTGGACAACCTCACCTTCGTGATCAACTGCAACCTGCAGCGACTCGACGGTCCGGTACGCGGCAACGGCAAGATCATCCAGGAGCTGGAGTCGTACTTCCGCGGCGCCGGCTGGAACGTGATCAAGGTCGTCTGGGGCCGCGACTGGGACCCGCTGCTGGCCCAGGACACCGACGGCGCGCTCGTGAACAAGATGAACACGACGCCCGACGGCCAGTTCCAGACCTACGCGGTGGAGTCCGGCGCCTACGTGCGCGAGCACTTCTTCGGCGACGACGCGCGGCTGCGCCGCATGGTGCAGGACCTGAGCGACGAGGACATCCAAAAGCTCGGCCGCGGCGGGCACGACTACCGCAAGGTCTACGCGGCCTTCAAGTCGGCACGTGAGCACGTCGGCCAGCCGACCGTGATCCTGGCGCAGACGGTGAAGGGGTGGACGCTCGGCCCGAACTTCGAGTCGCGCAACGCCACGCACCAGATGAAGAAGCTCACCAAGTCGGACCTGAAGGCGTTCCGCGACCGGCTCTACCTGCCGATCTCGGACGAGCAGCTCGAAGCCGACCTCCCCCCGTACTTCCACCCCGGTGAGAAGTCCGAGGAGATGGAGTACATGCGCGAGCGGCGCGCCGCGCTCGGTGGCTCGCTGCCGCAGCGGCTCGACCGGTCCAAGGCGCTCAAGCTGCCCGGCGACCCGGTCTACAGCGTGCTGAAGAAGGGCTCGAAGCAGCCGGTCGCCACGACGCAGGCGTTCGTACGCCTGCTCAAGGACCTGATGCGCGACCCGGAGATCGGCAAGCGCTTCGTGCCGATCGCGCCGGACGAGTACCGCACCTTCGGCATGGACGCGATGTTCCCGACCGCGAAGGTGTACAACCCGCACGGGCAGACCTACGACTCGGTCGACCGGGAACTGCTGCTGTCGTACAAGGAGTCGGCGCAGGGCCAGATGTTGCACGACGGCATCTCCGAGGCCGGTTGTGTGGCGTCGCTGATCGCCGCGGGCTCGACGTACTCGACGCACGGCGAGCAGATGATCCCCGTGTACGTCTTCTACTCGATGTTCGGGTTCCAGCGCACCGGCGACCAGTTCTGGCAGATGGCCGACCAGCTCAGCCGCGGCTTCGTGCTCGGCGCCACCGCCGGTCGCACCACGCTGACCGGCGAGGGCACCCAGCACGCGGACGGGCACTCGCAGCTGCTGGCCTCGACCAACCCGGCCTGTGTGGCGTACGACCCGGCCTTCTCGTACGAGATCGCGCACATCGTCAAGGACGGTCTGCGGCGGATGTACGGCGAGAACGCCGAGGACGTCTTCTACTACATGACGGTCTACAACGAGCCCATCGCGCAGCCGGCGGAGCCCGCGAACGTCGACGTGGACGGCATCCTCAAGGGCCTGTACCTCTACCAGGACGGCCCCGCCAAGGAGGGCGCGCTGCGTGCCCAGATCCTCGCCTCCGGTGTCGGCATGCCGTGGGCGCTGGAGGCGCAGAAGCTGCTCGCCCAGGACTGGAACGTGGTCGCCGACGTCTGGTCGGTCACGTCCTGGAACGAGCTGCGGCGCGACGCGGTCGCGGCGGAGGAGCACAACCTGCTCCACCCCGAGGCCGAGCCGCACATCCCGTACGTGACCCGCGTACTCGACGGCCGGCCCGGCCCGGTGGTGGCGGTCAGCGACTGGATGCGGGCCGTCCCGGACCAGATCTCGCGCTGGGTCCCGGCCGACTTCGCGTCGCTGGGCACCGACGGTTTCGGCTTCGCCGACACCCGCGGCGCGGCCCGGCGCTTCTTCCACGTGGACACCGAGTCCGTCGTGGTGGGCGTGCTGTCGGAGCTGTCCCGCCGGGGCGAGATCGACCCGGGCGTGGTGGCCAAGGCCATCGCGCAGTACCAGCTCCTGGACGTCAAGGCGGCCGGAGTGGGCACGGTCGGCGGCGACGCCTGACCCGCCGGTGACCTGCCGATAGTCCGGCCGAGGCCCCGATCCGTGCGCGGATCGGGGCCTCGGCCGTTATTTCCCGCTCCTTCGGGATCACCCCGGTCTAGACTTTCCGGGCCGGCCGCGGGACTTCGGTTTGCGACTTTCGGAATCGCCTCTTAAGCGTCACTTCGCTGTTCGCTCCTCCATTCCCCGGCCGGCATCCACTTTTCGTCGGGCCGAGGGGATGCGTGGTGGACCGCCGGGACCTGGTCGCGTGCGAGGACGTGGTGATGTTCGTCAACGCGGCGGTGACCTCCACCGGGCAGCGCGAGTTCCGTGACGACGCGACCGCACAGCGGTTGTCGGTGGAGTTCCTGCACGAATACATCCTGGGCAACTATCGCGAGCTCTACGCCGCGTCCCTGGCCTTGGACATCAACGACTTCAACGCCGCGCTGATCGTCCGCAACCTGCTGGTGAGCAGCCGCGACCTGACCCCCGAGGTGCGCCGCCGCGAGGGCGAACTGATCGCCCGCCGGCTGGAACTGATGGCCCCTCAGCGGGTCTGGCGGCTGTTTCGCGAGCTGGCCCGACGCGGCGTCAACAACCGGCGCACCCGGGCGATCATGCGCGACTGGACCGCGCAGCGCCGCGATCCGGTCTTCGACGCGGTGAAGTACCGCACCGGGGTGAAGGCGACGATGCGGCACGCGCATCTGGAAGTGCCCGCCGAGACCGGGACGTTCCTGTTCAGCTCGCCCCGGAAGGTGTCGGTGTTCGGCACGCCGCTGTTCGAGACGTGGCGACAGGCGCACTACGCGCAGCGCGCGCTCTACGACCTGCCGTACAGCGTGGCCGAGGGGCTGGCCTCGATGCACGGCATCAAGCGGGCCACCTTCCTGGAGAAGATCGCCCCGCAGTTGACCCGCCTGGAGCGCCTGCGCCTGCAGGACGCGGCCGAGCGGACCGGGGTGGCGGCGGTCCGGGCCGATCTCACCACGATGCCGCTGACCCGGCTCGCGTCGTACGTACTGTCCTTGTCGCAGGCCGAACGGGCGGCCCGGCACGACGAGTTGCGGCACGCAATGACCGTCTCCGCACGCCGCGTGGCGGGCCCCGCGGCGGGCACCTGGGGGCGGGTGGTCGCGGTGCTCGACGACAGTTTCTCGTCGTTCGGTTCGACCGCGAAGCGGCAGCGTCCGCTGGCCGTGGCGCTCGCGTGTCGGTTCCTGCTCAAGGCGCTGGCCGGGGAGTTCACCGGGTTGTGGACCTCGGGCACGCACGATCCGCTGCTGGTACGGCCGAGCGGGCCGACGCCGCTGGGCGAGCGCTTGATCGACGCACTGGAACTGGCCCCGGACCGGCTGATCGTGGTCTCGGACGGCTGGGACAACAGCCCGCCGGGGCTGGCCGCCGAGGTGTTGCGGGTGTGGCGCGAGCGGTTGGATCCGACGGGGGCGACCGCGGTGGTGCATCTGAACCCGGTGTACGACGCGGAGGGCTTCGACGTGAAGCGGTTGTCGGCGAGTGTGCCGACGGTGGGGGTGCGCGACGCCGAGGACGTGCCGGCGCTGGTGGAGTTGGCCCGGTTCGCCGAGGGGCGGGCCGGGTTCGCCGAGCTGCGCCGCTACCTGGCGGATCGTCAGGACCGGTTCCGGTCCCGGAAGGCGGCGGCGTGAACGGCGGTTTCGCGGCCACCGGGCTGATCGCCCGGCCCGCGCAGGTGTGGGGCGCGGTGCGACTGGTGCCGCTGGTGCGCGAGGAGCCGCTGGTCGGCCTGCGGCTGGACCGGCGGGTCTACGAGGTCGGTGATCCCTCGATCGTGGAGGTCGGCGACGGCACCTACTACCACTCCTTCATTCCGCACGCCTTCGTCGCGTCGTGGGATCCCGACGGGGATCGAACGGCGGCGTTCGGTACTCAGCTCCAGGAGCGCCCAATCACGCCGCGCAACGCGCGGATGAAGATGCCGGGCCGGCGCGCGCTGCGCCGGATGGCCCGCGGCGTGAACAACGATCGGCTGCGTTTCCTGCCGATGCACCTGGCCATGGAGGGGTATCTCGCGCTGCACTTCGGCGGGCCCTCGATCGTGTGGGAGGAGTGGACCGATCGGGCCGTCCGCGAGGGTTTGTCGCCGCGGATGGAGGAGGCGTATTGCGGATACGCGGTGCGCGGTCTGGCCGACGCGCTCAAGGTGTTCGAGATCCATCGGGACCAGTGCGGGGTCGCGCTCTACGTCGCGGACACGCTCGCGAGCGTGTTCGTGGTGCCGCATCCGTCCGACTACCGGGCCCTGCACGCGACGCTGCTCGAAGACCTGTACGGCGAGGTGCTGTTCCACTACGCGAACTACGTCGAAGCGGTGCCGGACTTCGTGGTGGAGATCGAGGCCGCGCGGGTGTCCTCGCTCGCCGACCTGCGCCGGGCGGCGGCGGGGCAGGCCGGGGCCTGGGAGCGGTTCCACCAGCTGATGTTGTCCGGCCTCACCGGCGAGGGCGCCTACACGAGCGAGTCGGTGTACCGGCTGGGGCCGTTCGAGCTGTCCCGCTTCCTGCCCTCGTTTCGGCTCGACGAGGAGAACCACATCGGCGAGCGGATCGTGCACCGGGACGGGCGGCTCGCCTACTGCAAGACGTTTCGGCTGTCCGCGGCGCAGGTCCGTCGGGGCCACCTGCTCTCCACGCTGCACGCGCACGACTGGGCCCTGGACGCGGCGGCGACCGCCCTGCACACCACGCCGTCGGCGCTGGCCCGGCGAATCCGCGAGTCCGGATTCGAGGGCCTGCTGCGGCAGCACGTGGTGGAGCGCCTGGAGCGTGAGGGCCGCCGCTGAGGCCGCCCCGTGCGGGGCGGCCTCGGGGACGGCTCAGTCGCGGTCGTTGAAGGTGCCCGTCATGTCCGGGTAGCGCCCACCGGTGACCTGTCCGGCGATCGGTTCGAGCGCGGCCAGTTCGGCGTCGGTCAAAACCAGGTCGACCGCCGCCACGTTCTCCTCCAGGCGGTGCCGCTTGGTGGTCCCGGGGATCGGCACCACCGACAGACCCCAGGCCCGGGTGCGCGACTGCACCCAGGCAAGCGCTACCTGCGCGGGGGTGACTCCGTGTGCCTCGGCGATGGTCCGCAGCGGCGCCAGGATCGCCGCGTTCGCCGCGGCGTTGTCGCCGGTGAAGCGCGGCTGGAACCGGCGGAAGTCGCCCTCGGGCAGCGTCTCGGCGCTGGCCCAGGCGCCGGTGAGGAAGCCCCGGCCGAGCGGCGAGTAGGCCACCAGGGCGGCGCCGACCTCACGCACGGCGGGCACCACGCTCTCCTCGATGTCGCGGGTGAACAGGCTCCACTCCGACTGCACGGCGGCGATCGGGTGCACGGCCGCCGCCGCGTGCAGTTCCTTCGCGGTCACCTCGGACAGGCCCAGGTGCCGGACCTTGCCCTCGCGCACCAGTTCCGCCATCGCGCCGACCGTCTCCTCGATCGGCACCCGGACGTCGCGGCGGTGCATGTAGTACAGGTCGATCACATCGGTGCGCAGCCGGCGCAGGCTGGCCTCGGCGGCCTGCTTGACGTAGGCCGCGTCGCCGCGGATCTCCCGCGCGCCGTCGGCGGTGTAGCTGATCGCGAACTTGGTGGCCAGGGTGACCCGGGCACGCCGGTCGCCCTCCGCCAGGAAGGCCCCGAGCAGTTCCTCGTTGGTGTGCGGGCCGTAGACGTCGGAGGTGTCGAACAGGTCGACTCCCAGGTCGAGGGCCCGCTCCAGGGTGGCCACCGACTCGTCGTGCTCGGCGCCCGCGTAGAAGGCGCTCATGCCCATGCAGCCCAGGCCCTGGGGGAAGATCTCCGGTCCGTGCTCACCCAGCTTGAGAGTGCTCATCGTCGTTGCTCGCCTCCGCGTCCGCGTACATCTCGATCTTGTGGTCGATGACGAGCAGGCAACTCTGGAGATCGCTGATGCGGTTGCGGACCTCCTCGCGGTGCTCCGCCAACAGCTCTCGGCGCGCGCGCCGGGTGTGATCGCCCTGGCGGACCAGCTCCGCGTACCGGAGCATGTCCGCCACCGGCATCCCGGTCAGGCGCATCTTGCCGACGAACTCCAGCCAGTCGAGATCGTGGTCGCTGTAGCGACGACGACTCCCCTGCCCGTTACCGTCCCCTCCCGTCCGGGGGCGCTGGCGGCTGACATGCCGCATCAGGCCGATCCGCTCGTACCAGCGCAGCGTGTGCGCGGTCAGACCGGTGCGTTCGGCCACCTCGCCGATCGAGTACTTGCCGACCTCGTAGTCCGCGGACGGCCGGGTCTGCTGTACCGACATCGAGAAGCCTCCGGTGGGAGGCCCGCCCCGGTGGGACGGGCATGACGGGAACGCTACGGAGTTCGAGCGCACTCCAAGCAAGCACCCGGTCTCACGGGTCGGTCAAGTCGGAAGCGGCGCCGGACCGCGTGGGCGAGGGCGGCAAACCACCCCCAATCACCGAGGGTGAACGAGGGCGTTGATATCGTTCGCGCGTCGGCGACCGGTTTGTCGCCGACGGCGTCGAACGCAGCGAAGTCCGGTGTGATCCCGGCGCTGTCCCGCAACCGTGATGGCCCATCCCGCTCCCGGGGTGGCGGCCGAGCCGGGTCGCCTCGTCCGCGCCGACGACATCGGCCTCGCAGGAGGGGCGATCCGTCCCCACGGGTCCCGACGCCTGCCGCGTCCCGTGGACCTGGAGTTTCCGTTGAGATCCGTACCCCTGCTGCGTTCCGCCGCCGTGCTGTTGTTCGGCACGCTCGTCCTCACCGGGTGCGGTGACTCGGACGACTCGAAGGACGACAAGTCCAAGGGCACGCCCGCGGCGTCCGGCGCCGGCACCGGGTCGGGCCCCGACGCCAAGGCGTTCCCCGCGACGGTGGACTCGGGGGGCGCCAAGGTCACCATCCCCGCCGCGCCGAAGAAGATCGTCTCGCTCGCGCCCACCGCGACCGAGATGTTGTACGCGATCGGCGCGGGCGGCCAGGTCACCGCGGTCGACGACCAGTCGAACTTCCCGGCGAACGCGCCCAAGACCAAGCTGTCCGGCTTCAAGCCGAACGTCGAGGCGATCAGCAACTACACGCCCGACCTGGTGGTGACCACCGACGACACCGACGGCGTGGTCGCGGCACTGAACAAGTTGAAGATCCCGGTGGTGCTGACGCCCGCCGCGAAGACCTTCGAGGACTCCTACGCGCAGCTGAACACGCTGGGCGTGGCCACCGGCCACAGCCGCGAGGCGGGCGAGGTGGCGACGAAGATGAAGGCCGACATCGCGGCCGTCGTCGCCGCGACGCCCAAGCCGGCGAAGCCGCTGACCTACTTCCACGAGCTGGACAACACGCTGTTCACCTCGACCTCCAAGACCTTCATCGGTCAGGTGTACGCGCAGTTCGGTCTGAAGAACATCGCCGACGAGGCGGACAGGAGCGGTTCGGGCTACCCGCAGCTGTCCGCCGAGGCCCTGGTGCAGTCGGACCCCGACCTGATCTTCCTCGCCGACAGCAAGGGCGGCGGCCAAAGCGCCGAGACGGTGGCCAAGCGCCCGGGCTGGGACCGGCTGGGGGCCGTGCGCAACGGCGGTGTGGTCGCGCTCGACGACGACATCGCCTCGCGCTGGGGTCCGCGTGTGGTGGACCTGGTCCGGGCCGTGGCGGACGCGGTCACCAAGGCCGGTGCGGCGAAGGGCTGACGGCCCGCCCATGCGGGACCTTGCGGCGACCCGACGCCGGCCGGCACTGCTGCCCCTGCTCTGCGCGGGCGCCGCGCTGGTCGGCGCGGTCGTCCTCGGTCTGATCGTGGGCGCGGCCGACCTGCCCGCGCGCGGGGTGGTGCTCGCGCTGCTCGACGAGTTGCCGCTCGTGCACGTCGACCACGGGCTGTCCCCGGTGCAGCACGCCGTGCTGATGGACCTGCGCCTGCCGCGCGTGCTGGCCGCGGTGACCGTGGGCGGGCTGCTCGCCCTGGCCGGGGCCGGGTATCAGGGCGTCTTCCGCAATCCGCTGGCCGACCCGTACCTGCTCGGCGCCGCCTCCGGCGCGGGGCTGGGCGCGACGCTGGTGATCGTGTACGCGCACGGGGACAGCGTGGGCGGCGTGCCGGTGGTGCCGCTGGCCTCCTTCGTCGGGGCGATGGGCGGGGTGCTGCTCGCGTATGCCATCGGCGCCACTGCGAACCGCTCCGGCGGCACCGCGAACCTGGTCCTGGCGGGGGTGGCGGTCGCCCAGTTCCTGGCCGCCGCGCAGACCTACGTGCAGTCCGCCAACACCGACGAGCTGCGCCGGATCTACTCGTGGATCTTCGGCCGGTTGTCCGGGATCGGCTGGGCCGATCTGCGTATGGTCCTGCCGTACGCGCTGCTCAGCACGGTGGTGCTGATCCTGCACGGCCGCCTTTTGGACGTGATGTCGGTGGGCGACGAGGAGGCCGCGGGCCTGGGCGTGCGGGCCGGCCGGGTCCGGCTCGTGGTGCTGCTCGCTGCGTCGCTGGCCACCGCGTCGGCCGTCGCGATCAGCGGCCTGATCGGCTTCGTCGGCATCGTCGTGCCGCACCTCGTGCGCCGCTTCGTCGGTGGCAGCTACCGGCG
Source organism: Embleya sp. NPDC055664 (assembly GCF_053618075.1). Lineage (NCBI taxonomy): Bacteria > Bacillati > Actinomycetota > Actinomycetes > Kitasatosporales > Streptomycetaceae > Embleya > Embleya sp. NPDC055664. Next base: position 1,900 of record NZ_JBSHGZ010000015.1, on the reverse strand, counting down.
GGTGTTGCCGATGTCGCTGCTGTGCGGGGCCACGTTCCTGGTCCTGACCGACGTGCTCGCCCGCACCCTGACCGCGCCCGGCGAACTGCCGATCGGCGTGGTCACCGCGTTCGTCGGCGCGCCGTTCTTCGTCCTCGTGCTGCGCGGCACCCGGAAGGTGGACGTGTGAGCGCGCGCCTGTCGCTGCGCGAGGCCGGGGTCGACCGGGACGGGGTCCCGGTGTTGCGCGACGTGCGCGCCGACGTCGAGCCCGGCGAATGGGTGGCGGTGATCGGCCCCAACGGCGCCGGCAAGTCCACCCTCCTGAAAGCGGTCGCCGGCCTGCTCCCCCACATGGGCGAGATCACCGTGGCGGGCCGCCCGGTCCGCGGCCTCTCCGCCCGCGAGCTGGCCCGAACCATCGCCTACACGGCCCAGAACCCGGTCGTGCCCGACCAGATGCCCGTCCACGAGTACGTCCTCCTCGGCCGCACCCCCCACCTGGGCTACCTGGCCCGCCCGGGCCGCCGTGACCGCGCCATCGCGAGCGAGGTGATCGACCGCCTCGACCTGGGCCGATTCGCCGACCGCGACGTGGGCCGGCTCTCCGGCGGCGAACGGCAGCGGGTGGTGCTGGCCCGCGCGCTGGCCCAGCAGGCGCCGGTGCTGCTCCTGGACGAGCCGACCACCGCCCTCGACCTGGGCCACCAGCAGCAGGTCCTGGAACTGGTCGACACGCTGCGGATCACCGACGGCCTGACCGTCCTGACCACCCTGCACGACCTGGGTGTGGCCGCCCAGTACGCGGACCGCCTGTTGATGCTGGTCGGCGGTCGGGCGGTCTCCTCCGGCCCGGCCGCCGACGTACTCACCCCCGACACGATCGCCGAGCACTACCAGGCGACCGTCACCGTCGACCGGGGCCCGGACGGCCGCCCCCGGGTCCACCCGGTCCGCCCCCGCCGGCCGGCCCGAGACACCGCCGAGGAGGCCCCGTGACCACACCGCCGCGCCCGCGCCGGACCCCGTCCGCCCTGCTCACCCCGGAGCAGCCCGTCCGCGACGAGGACGGCACCCGTCGCCCGGCCCTGCTCTGGCGCGCCGGTCCGCACCGGATGATCTCCTCCGCCCTGCTCGGCGGCGGGATCGGCGAACGCGCGTGGGTGCTCAACCTCCAGGTCCGCCCGGGCTACGACCGCATGGACCCGGCCGCCCACCTGGCCGCGGTAGCCGCCTCGCTCGGCCTGACCGGCCCCGGTGTCGGCCTGATGACCGCCGCCGACGTCACCGCGTGGACCCGCGGCGCGGACGAGGGCGTCGAGGCCCTGGCCACCACCGGAATCGGCATACCCACGTGGGCCGCCGCCCCCGGCCCGGGCCGGCCGGGCACCCCGCCCCCCGGCACGATCAACATCATCGCCGCGATCCCGGTCCCCCTGTCCGACGCGGCCCTGGTCAACGCGATCGCCACGGCCACCGAGGCCAAGGTCCAAGCCCTCCTCGAAGCGGGCCACCAATGCACCGGCACCCCATCCGACGCGATCTGCATAGCCGCCGCGATCCCCCACCCGAACACCCCGGTCGAGCCCTTCGCCGGCCCCCGCTCCACCTGGGGCGCCCGCCTGGCCCGAGCCGTCCACACCGCGGTCCTCACCGGCGCCCACAACGACCGATCCCGCCGCACCACCATCCACGCCCCCAGATGATCGCGCCCCGCTCCCCGAAGCATCCGGGCCTTCGGCCCACCACCCCCACGCCCCGGCCCACCCACCGCCGCTCCCCCCCAAGGCGGGTCAGCGCCCACGACTCGGGCCGACCCTGGAGATCGACGCGCGAAGCGCGGAGAGCGGCGGAGCCGCAGAACTTGGGCCGGGTGGCCCGGAGCGAAGCGGAGGGACACCCGGCCCCGAGCGAGGGGCCG
>NZ_JBSHGZ010000014.1:0-225590 GCF_053618075.1 Embleya sp. NPDC055664 | reverse complement strand
CGACCGAGCCCCGCCCGCCTTTCGGCGCGCGGGGCTCGGTCGTGGGCGACGGGTGTCTCAGATGCGTTCGATGATGGTGCCCGATGCATTGGCGCCGCCGGCGCACATCGTCACCAGCGCGAACTGCTTGTCGGTGCGTTCGAGTTCGTACAGCGCGGTGGTCAGCAGTCGGCCACCGGTGGAGCCGACCGGGTGGCCGAGCGCGATCGCGCCGCCGTTGACGTTGACCTTGTCCAGGTCGGCCTTTTGCACCTGGGCCCAGGACAGCACGACGGACGCAAATGCCTCGTTGACCTCGAACAGGTCGATGTCGGACATGGTCATCCCCGAGCGGGCGAACAGCCGCTCGGTCGCGTCGTTCGGGCCGTCGAGGTGGTAGTGCGGGTCGGCGCCGACCATCGCCTGCGCGACGATCCGCGCGCGCGGGCGCAGGCCCAGCGCGCGGGCCCGGTCCTCGTCCATGATCAGCAGTGCCGCGGCGCCGTCGGAGATCTGCGACGAGTTGCCCGCGGTGTGGATGCCGTCGGGCAGGACCGGCTTGAGCCGGGTCAGGCTCTCGATCGTGGTGTCGCGCAGGCCCTGGTCGCGGTCGACCACGGCGGTCTCACCGGTGGGGTTGCCCTCGGCGTCCAGGATCGGGGCCTGGACCGGGACCACCTGTGAGGTGAAGCGGCCCTCGTCCCAGGCGCGTTTGGCGTTGGCCTGTGAGCGCACGCCGAGCGCGTCCACGTCGGCGCGGGTGATGCCCCGGTTGCGGGCGATCCGCTCGGCGGCGGTGAACTGGTCGGGCAGGTCGATCGCCCAGTCCTCCGGCTTCGACTTCTGGCCGGGTTTGGCGGTGTGGCCGAGCGGGTTGCGGCTCATCGACTCGATGCCGCATGCAACTCCCGCATCGATGGCGCCGGTCGCGATCAGCCCGGCGATCAGGTGCACGGACTGCTGGGCCGATCCGCACTGGCAGTCGATCGTGGTGCCGCCGGTGCGGTGCGGCAGTCCGGCGTAGAGCCAGGCATGCTTGACGATGTCGCCGGACTGCTCGCCGGCCTGGGTGACGCAGCCGCCGATCACCTGGTCGATCAGCTCGGGGTCGATCCCGGCCCGCTCGATCAGTCCGCGCTGTACGGCCGCGAGCAGCTGCACCGGGTGCAGCCCGGCGAGCCGGCCGTTGCGCTTGCCGATCGGAGTGCGCACGGCTTCGACGATGACGGGGTTGCCCATGGGTCGCTCCTAGCGAGTCCTGAGTGGCCGGTCCCGGGGGCCGGGCCACGGTGGCGACGGGTTGCCGGCCCGAGCCGACCAGCCTTATCTCACCCTGCACCAGGTGTATGACTAAGTCAAGGATATGGGAGCGTCGGACGAGTTCGGCGGGGGAGGCGAAGTGGTCGATGATGGGGCGGATGGGGCGGGCGGGGACTACCGGAACGTGAGACTCCGCATGGGAATCCCAGGCGTACTACGCTTGCCTCGTGTTGAGCGATCGAGCGGGTGCGGAGCGTCACATCAAGCCGCGAGCGGATCGACGCGCGGAGATCATCAGACACGCCTGCGCGCTGTTCGCCAAGCGCGGCTACGGTGCCACGACGGTTCGTCAGATCGCCGAGTCCGCCGACATGCTCTCGGGCAGCCTGTACCACCACTTCCCGTCCAAGGAAGCGATGTTGCTCGAGGTGCTCGACTCCTTCTTCGCCGACATCATGAGCCGGCAGCGCGCCACCGTCGAGCGCGGCGACGCCCCTGTCGAAACCCTGCGCGGGCTGTTGCGGGACAGCCTCGAAGTGATCGGCAACAGCCCCGACGCGGCGATCGTGGTGGTCGGCGAGTCGCGCCGGCTCTCCGGGAGTGACAGTTTCGTGTGGCTGTCCGATCGCACTGTCGAGGCATCCGCGCTGTGGGGACGGGTGTTGCGGCGCGGCGTCGAGGAGGGCAGCCTGCGCCGCGACCTGCATCCCGTACTGCTGTCGCTGATGCTCCAGTCGGCGGTGTGGGGAATGGCCCAGTGGTACCGCCCGAGCGGGCGCTACGACCCCGACGCCGCCGCCGGTCGGCTCGTCGACGTGTTCGTGCGCGGCATCGTCCGGCCCGGACGCTACGCGTCGCAGCGCATCTGCACCCTGCTCGGACCGGCCCGCCACACGATGCCCACGCTGCGCCGGATCGGCTCCGGCGACGACGTGCGGGTCGAGGCCGAGCGGCGCATGGCCCGGGTGCCGCGCCGCACCGACGCGCGCACCCGGATCCGGATCGCCTCCAACCTGCTCTTCGAACAGGACGGGTACGCGGGCACCACGGTGCGCCGGATCGCCGATCTGGCCGGTGTCCCGGTCGGCAGCCTCGCCCATCACATCGGCTCCAAGGAGCAGTTGCTCGGCGAACTCCTCGGCGAATTCCTCGGCGATCTGCGCACCGCCTTCGACAAGGACGCCGCGGATCGGCCGGAACCGGTCCAGCGACTGGCCGGTCTGATCGGACACACCGTGGAGGCGCATGCGTGCCACGGCGTGTCGACGGTGCTGGCGATAAACGAGGTGCGCGGCGACGAACTGCCCGCGAGCCGGCTGTCCGCGCAGCGCGCCAAGGTCTCCGAGACGTGGACCCGGGCACTGGTCGCCGGCATCCGCTCGGGCGACTTCCACCCGGACCTGGACCCGGTGTTCACCCAGCGGGTGCTGCGCACGGCGATCTCGACCGGGAGCCGGATCTATCGGGGGATGGGCGTGCGGGACGCGGTCGGGCTGTATCGGGAGGTCGCGTTGGCGGGGATGGCGGCGTCGTGAGGGTGGGGATCGGGACGGGTGCGCGGCCGGTGTCGGCGCGGCTGCGGTGGACGGCCCGGTGGTGGCGGGCGACCTGGGTGCGCGGGGCGGTTCGGGTGCGGTGGACGATTCGGTCCCGGCCGGTGGGATGGTCGCGCGCGGGGCGGTGAGGGGTGGTCGGGGGTGATGAGCGGCGCGACGCCGGAGAGCCCGCCCCCGGGTGGGGACGGGCTCTCCGGCGTCGTTCTCGCGTGCTGTGCACGGGTGTTCGGGCTTGGGGCGTGCTCGGCCCTGCCCGGACTCCGGCGGGTCAGCCCTGCTCGGACTCCAGCGTCACGCCGACCGCGTGGATCACGGCGGCGATCTTGATCGCCTCCTGGATCGTCTCGCGCGGCATGTTCTCCTTGCGCAGGACCTGCTCGTGCGACTCCAGGCACCGACCGCAGCCGTTGATCGCCGAGACGGCGAGCGACCACAGTTCGAAGTCGGCCTTCGGGGCACCCGGGTTGGCCATGATGTTCATCCGCAGCCCGGCCCGCAGGTTGCTGTACTCCGGGTCGCCGATGAGGTGCATCGACCGGTAGTAGATGTTGTTCATCGCCATCACCGCGGCGGCGGCCTTGGCGGCGTTGTACGCCTCCTCGGACAGCCGGCTCTTGGCCTCGGGCTCCAGCTCGGCGAGCACCTTCGGGCTGCGCGTGGCGATGGCGGACACCAACACCGTGCCCCAGAGCGTCTGCTCCTGGAGCTTGGAGTTGCCGACGACCGAGCCCAGGTTGAGCTTGAGGTCCTTGGCGTATTCGGGCAGTGCGGCCTTCAGGACGTCGAGACCCATGGATCAGGCGTCCATCAGCTTGGCGGCGTCGAGGGTCTCGCCGCCCTTCTGCCAGTTGCACGGGCACAGCTCGTCGGTCTGCAGCGCGTCGAGGACCCGCAGGACCTCGTCGGGGTTGCGGCCCACCGAGCCGGCGGTGACCATCACGAACTGGATCTCGTTGTTCGGGTCGATGATGAAGACCGCGCGGTCGGCGACACCGTCGGCGTTGAGCACGCCGGCGGCCGAGGACAGCTCGCGCTTGAGGTCGGACAACATCGGGAACGGCAGGTCGGTCAGGTCCGGGTGGTCCTTGCGCCAGGCCAGGTGCACGAACTCGGAGTCCACGGACACGCCGAGCAGCTGCGCGTCACGGTCCTGGAAGTCCTCGTTGAGGCGGCCGAACGCGGCGATCTCGGTCGGGCACACGAACGTGAAGTCCTTCGGCCAGAAGAACACCACACGCCACTTGCCGTCGTACGACTTGTTGGTGATCTGCTCGAAGGCCTTGTCCGCCTCCAGCGACACGACGCCGGTGAGGTCGTACTCGGGGAACTGGTTACCGACAGTAAGCACTGGATCTCCTCCGCAAGGGGGCCGGGGAGGCAGGTTCACCACCCCGGTCGGACGTACGTGGATCACGATGTCACAGCCAAATTGATAGATGAAATAAGCAACGCTTCATCTATTGATCGTGATCACTTATCAGTGCGGGGGAGGTGGCAAACGGCCGGCTCAATCCACGCGCGCGGATGTTCGATGGCTGGTGGAGGGGGCCGGAAGGAGCATACGCGTCACTCGCGCGAGTGCCGAATCAGCCTATTTCGGAGGGCGTCCCGCCCGGGTGCCGAGCGGGCGGGACGGGGGTGGTCGGGGGTGGCCGTGGGTGGCCGGAGCGCTTCGCGACCGAATGGATGGATGGGCCGGGTCGGTCACGGAATGTGGCCGACCCGGGCGCCTGCCCGCCTGGCACGCGGGCGGGCGCCCGGCCCGTCTAGCCCGCCGGGTAGAAGAGGAACAGCGTGCAGCCGGTGGTGGTCGAGGGGAGGTGCCACGACCCGGCGGGGGCGTGCAGGAAGGTGCCGGCCGGGTAGTCGCGTGCGCCGTCGTTGAAGGTGCCGGCGACCACGTAGACCTCCTCCGGGCCGGGCTCGTGTACGTCGCGGCGGGGCCAGGCGGAGTTCGGGTCCATCTCCAACACGCCGGCGTGCGCACCGGTCGGCGCCTTCCACAGCGGGCGGAACCGAACCCCGGGGAAGAGCGTGTGGATCGGGGCTTCGTCGACGGACGCGGACACGTAGCCCGGCTGGGCGAGGATCTCGGGATGCATGCCCTTCACGGTGCCGTGGGTGGGCCGCGGCGGGACAGGGTCCGAGCGGACACCATGGGGTACGTTCCTGCCATGCATCGTGTGGTGGCCCTGGTGCGGCCGGTGCAGTCGACGTTCGAACTCGGCTGCGCGGTCGAGGTCTTCGGTACCGAGCGGGCCGGGGTGCCGCGGCACTACACGTTCGAAACGTGCACCGAGACGCCGGGGCCGGTGCCGACCACCGGCGGATACACGATGCACGTGCCGCGGGACCTGGCGGCGCTCGACCGTGCCGACACCGTGATCGTGCCGGGGTGGTTGCCGGTGGAGACGCCGCTTTCCGCCGACGTGCGCCGCGCGTTGCTGCGAGCGCACGCGCGTGGGGCCCGGCTGGTGAGCATCTGCTCGGGGGTGTTCGCGCTGGCCCGCACCGGGCTCCTGGACGGCCGCTCGGCCACCACGCACCGGGCGCGCGCCGAGCAGTTGCGCCGGGAGTTCCCCCGGGTGCGGGTGGAGCCGGACCGGCTGTACGTGGACCACGGCGACGTCGCCACCAGCGCCGGCGCGGGCGCGGGCCTCGATCTGTGCCTGCACCTGGTCCGGCGCGACCACGGAGCCGCGCACGCCGCCCTCCTCGCGCGGGACATGGTGCTGCCACCGCATCGCGAGGACGGCCGGGTGCGGTTGGCGCCGGCGCCCGAGGACGGCCTCGACGACCTGTTCGCGTGGGCGGACGAGCGCGTCGGCACCCCACTGACCGTGCACGACCTGGCCGCCCACCTCGGCGTCTCGCCCCGCACGCTGGCCAGACGCTTCGCCGACCGCCTCGGCACCAGCCCCGGCGCCTGGCTCCTGTCCCGCCGCGTGGCCGCGGCCCGCACCCTGCTGGAGGAGACGGACCTGCCGATCGAGGCCATCGCCACCCGAGTCGGCCTCACCTCCGCGGTCAACCTTCGCCGCCGCTTCCGCACCAGGGTGGGCACCACCCCGGGCGCATACCGCCGAGCGTTTCGGACCCCGGAGAACGCCACGAGCCAGGCCACGCGGCACGCGTGAGGAACCACGCCCTTGTGAGGAAGCGGCCCCCTACGGGCTCACCTGGATCAGGGCGTGGGTGCCGGTGGTGCGCCATGGGGTGGTGGCTGCTTCGAGGGTAGTCAGGGTCGGTGTGGTGAGACCGATCACCACGTCGGACTTGAGGGTGCGCAGGGCGGCCACCGGGCTCGGGAAGTGGGTGACGCGGTCGGCGAAGGGGGTGGTGGGGGGCCAGTGGTGATCGCCCACCAGGCGGCGGTAGTTGAGGTCGCCCTTGAGGATCGTCAGCGTCGCCGTCGACAGGTCCCGGCGCAGGTCGTCGGGCATTGCCTCGTAGGGCGACGGGGCGCAGAAGAACGGGTGGACACCCACCCCGAGCCGGCCTGCGGACAGCGCCGACCACAGGCGGGCGCCGACGGCGGCGGCCCGCCCCGGCGCGGCACGCAACCGGTCCAGCGCGGCCAGGAAGTCGGCCGTGACCGCGTCGGAGACGAAGTACGGGTACGGCTTGAGGTGGAGCACGGCCCGCGCGGCCCGGCCCGTGTGCAGCAGGTGGTCGAGCAGTACCAGGTCCGGGATCAATTCGCGCCCGGCGTTGTCCGCGATCAGGTGCACCTCGGCCGCGCCGTCGACCGGGAGCCGCGACCACAACCGGGCGCTGTCGTCCGCGACCAGGTGCGAAGCCGCCGGATCGCCTCCCGACGCGGACATCCGAAAGCCCAGGTCCGCCCGATTGCCCCACAGCGCGCCCCGCAGGAGCGCATCACCCGACGATGCCCCGACGTCGTCGAGCGCCGCCAACTCCTCGTCCACCACCGCGCCGCGCAACTCGTCCCGCTTGAACGGCCCGAAGGGGTCGACCCCCTGCCACGGACCGGGTTCGAAGTAGCCGGTGGCCGCGAGCAGCCGACGGTAGAAGTAGCTCTCCGCCCACAAAAACGGCACCTCGAACCACGAACGCCCTACATGGGAGCCCCACTCACCGGCATCGGGCGCATCCGCCGGCAGCGGCGCGATCACCCCGCCGGAGCCCCCGCCGGAGACCTCGCCGAGCAGGTCGTCCAGCGCACGCCGGCGCTCCGGCGGCCACGGGAACGCCGCCGACACCCGCCCCAGCAACGCCGGATGCCGCTCCGCGAGCACCGACCGCGCGAACGACCCCGGCTCGGCGCCCGTGATCACCGGGGCCGCGTCGGGGCTCACGAGACGATGTCCTTGCGGCCGAAGTGGCGGAACGCCAGGGCCAGGAAGACCACCGCGTACGAGACCGACACCGCCGAGCCCTTGATCATGCCGTCCCACTGCGGGTCGGTCTGGAGGACGTCGACCCACGCGAACTGCCAGTGCGTGGGCAGGTAGTCCCGCCACGACCCGAGCGCCGTCACCGCGTCCACGATGTTGGAGACCACCACCAGGCCGACCGCGCCGCCCACCGCGCCCAGCGGGGCGTCGGTGACCGTGGACAGCCAGAACGCGATGCCCATCACCACCAGTTGCGCCACCACGCCGTACGCGACCACCACCGACATCCGCCCCAGCGCCTCGCCCGTGGGCAGCGACGCCCCCACCGGCAGGTCCAACGGCCCCCATCCGAAGGCGATCGCACCCGCGATCATCGCCATCAGCGGGAGCAACACCAGGGCCAGCACGCTGTAGCCGAGCGCCACCACGAGCTTGACCCACAACAGCCGGGCACGCGGCACGGGAGCGGCCAGCAGATACCGCAGCGAGGACCAACTCGCCTCGCCGGCCACGGTGTCGCCGCAGAACAGCGCGACCGCCACCACCAGCAGGAACCCGGTCGAGACGAACAGGGTGAACGCGGTGAAGTTCAGCGCACTCCTGGTCGCGACGTCCACCAGCGTGGGCACCGAGTCCGCCGACGGATCGCCGCCGATCTTGAACGCGGCGACCAGGATCCACGGCAGCGCGAGCAGCAGCCCGATCATGAACAGCGTGCGCCGGCGTCGGAATTGGCGCACCGTCTCGACCCGGATCGGCAACGTGTGCCGGGGGCGATAGCCGTGCGCGTGTGCCGCGCCCGGGATCGGGTGCGCGCCCTCGTCGGTCGGCAACTCGGGGAGCGTACGGGTCATCAGGACTCCCCAATGAGCGTCAGGAACGCGTCTTCCAACCGGCGGCGCGCGGTCACCCGGTCCACCGCGACGCCGGCGCCGACGAGTTCGGCCACCAGGGCGGAGGTCTGCGCGCCCGCCAGGTGCACGAGTACGCCGCCCTCCTCGGGCTCCACCGAGCCGACGCCCGGCAGGTCCTTCAGGGTCGCGATCGCCAGGTCCGGTACGGGTGTTCCGATCACCAGCGTGTTGCCGTTGCCGACGATCTCGCCGACCGGACCGGACGCGATCAGCCGGCCCCGGTGCATCACCACGACGTGCGTACAGGTCTGTTCGACCTCGGCCAGCAGGTGGCTGGAGACCACCACGGTGCGACCGGTGGCCGCGTAGCCGATCAGCACGTCGCGCATCGCCCGGATCTGCGGCGGGTCGAGCCCGTTGGTCGGCTCGTCCAACACCAGCAGGTCCGGCAGGCCGAGCATGGCCTGGGCGATGGCCAGCCGCTGGCGCATGCCCTGCGAGTAGGTGCGTACGTTACGGTCCAGCGCCTCGCCGAGCCCGGCGATCTCCAGCGCCTCGTCGAAGTGCGCGTCCTCGTGCGGCCGGCCGGTGGCGCGCCAGTACAGCGACAGGTTCTCCCGCCCGGACAGGTGCGGCAGGAAACCCGGGCCTTCGACGAACGAGCCGAGCCGGGACAACACCGGCGCGCCGGGCCCGACCACTCGGCCGAAGATCCTTATCTCGCCGTCGTCCGGCAGGATCAGGCCCATCAACATCCGCAGCGTGGTGGTCTTGCCCGCGCCGTTGGGGCCGAGCAGACCGAGCACCTGGCCCGCCTCGACCCCGAAGGACAGGTCGTCGACGGCGAGCTTGCCGCCCTTGTACCGCTTGGTCAGGCCGCGGATCTGCAGCGGGACGTCGGCCAGATCCGGATCCGGCGCGGTCGCCGCCGCCCGGCGCCGCCCGGTGAGCAGCAGGGCCGCCGCGACCACGACCGCGATCAGCGGCAGGCCCCACGTCCACCAGGGGTAGCCGGTCGAGCCCACGTGCAACCCCGGCACCGACGGCAGCGTCAGCGGCCCCGCCGGCGCGACCCGGTAGCTCGCGGGCGAGTTCGGCGACGCGAACCCCAGGTCGGTCGCGGTCAACACGAGCCGCAACCGGTGGCCCGAGTCCACCTCGTGGTCGATCGCCGGCAGCCGGATCTCCACGTCCCGCCCGCCCTGCGCCCCGCTCACCCGGATCGGCGCGGCCAACTGATGCGGCAGCACACTCGCCCCACCCGGCGCGATGTCGTACAACTTCGCGAACAACACGATGTCGTCGGCGCCCGAGACCCGCACCCGCGCGGTCGGCGAACCGGTGATGTGCACGCTCCGATCGATCCGGTCGCTCTGGAAGAACGCGCTCTGCCCGGGGAGGTCGAAGGCGATCCCGCCGAGGTCGCCCGCGCCGGCGGCCAGCGCGGCCGGCCCACCCGAGCCGGCCAACAGGCCGAGCCCTGGCAGCCCGGACACCGACGTCGGCGCGCCCCCCGGCGGATTGGCCACGGTCTGCTCCGGCCCCGCGAGCGTCACCTCACGCTGCCGGGTCCCGCCCAGGCCCGGGTAGTGGTCGGTGTCGGCGATCCGCAGCCGCTGCTCCCGGGTCGCACTGTCCACCCCGCCGGAGCGGGTCACCCGGAACGACCCGGCGGCGGCCGGCGCACCGGCCTTGGGCGCGGGCCCGCTCGGCTTGAGCCACCGGTCGAACCACCCCGTGACCCGGTCGCGCACCATCGCGCTCTGCGGTCGCCCGCCGTCGTGCCCGCCCGCCGTCCACACCATCTCCACCGGCGCGCCGTTGCGGGCGATCGCGGCCGCGTTGCGGTCCGCCTGGTCGAGCGGGAACAGCGAGTCGTTCTGGCCCTGGATCAGCAGCGTCGGCACCGCGATCCGGTCCGCCACCGAGACCGGACTGGCCCGCCGCAGCAGATCGACCGCCTGCGGCGTGGACTTCCCCGACACCGCCACCTCGCGGTAGATCGCGCAGACCCGGTCGTCGAACCGACCGCACCCGGTCTTCGCGTCTATCGGCGCGAGCCCGCCCAGCGGGCTGGTCCCGGAGGAGAAGAACAACCCGGCCCACATCTTCTTGAACACACCCTCGTCCGGCCCGCCGCCCGCCGCGTTCGGCAGCAGCGCGTCGGCGAGGTCGTGCCAGGTGATCTGCGGCGCGATGGCGTCCACGCGCGGGTCGTAGGCGGCGGTAAGCAGCGAGAGCGCGCCGCCGTACGAGGCGCCCGCCACGCCCACCCGCGGATCGCCGGGACCGTCCAGACGCACCTCGGGCCGCGCGGCCAGCCAGTCGATCAGCGCCCGCGCGTCGGCCACCTCGTAGTCCGGCTGGTCCAGCATGATCTGCCCCGCCGAGCCGCCGAAGCCCCGCGCCGAATAGGTCAGCACCACATACCCCGAACGGGCCAGCGACTCCGCGTCCCGGCGCAACTCGGCCTTGCTGCCGCCGAATCCGTGCGCGAGCAGCACCGCGGGCGCGGGCCCCCGCACACCGGGCGGCACGAACAGCGTGGTGTCGATGCCGATCCGGGCCAAATCGCCCGGCCCCGCGGCCACGTCCACACGCTGTTCGGTGGCGCGTACCGGCGTCGCGGCGTCGTCCCCGACGAGCACGCCGACCCCGAGGACCGCGATCACGACCACCACGAGGGCGAGGACACCGGCCACGACCCGCGACCGACGCGTGGTCAGTCGCGTGCGCACGGCGGCGAAGGGGCGGCCGAATGCCGTCCGGAGGCTCATGCGCAGACCCTACGTGGCAACCACGCAGGTCGGAGACCGGCCCCGATCCCAACGCCCCGCCGCGGCCCCCGTCACACGACCGGACGCGCCCGGCGGGTCTGGCCGGGCGGGCGCCACGGGACGTCCGTACAGTCGATCGCGGAGGTAAATCGTGCGTCTTGCCCTTTTCATCACGTGCTTCAACGACACGCTGTTCCCCCAGACCGGCGCGTCCGTGGTCCGGGTGCTGCGGCGCCTCGGACACGAGGTGGAGTTCCCGTACGGCCAGGTGTGCTGCGGCCAGATGCACTTCAACTCCGGCTACCGGCGCGACGCGGTACCGCTGGTCCGGTCCTTCGTCGAGGCGTTCGAGGGCTACGACGCGGTGATCGTGCCGTCCGGGTCGTGTACCGCGATGGTGCGCGAGTATCACGCCACGGTGGCCCGCACGGCCGGCGGCACGCTGCCGGAGGCCGTCGCGCGGGTCGCGCCGAAGGTGTACGAACTCAGCGAGTTCCTGGTCGACGTGCTCGGGGTGACCGACGTGGGCGCCTACTTCCCGCACAGCGTCGCGTACCACCCCACCTGCCATTCGCTGCGCATGTTGCGGGTGGGCGATCGACCGACCCGGCTGCTGCGCGCGGTGCGCGGGCTGACCCTGGTCGACCTGCCGCGCGCCGACGAATGTTGCGGCTTCGGCGGTACGTTCGCGGTGAAGAACGCGCCGACGTCGGCGGCGATGGGCGGCGACAAGGTGACCGCCGCGCTGGAATCCGGCGCGCAGGTGGTGTGCGCCGGGGACAACTCGTGCCTGACCCACATCGGCGGACTGATCTCCCGACAACACGCGGGCATCCGGGTACTGCACCTGGCGGACATCCTGGCCCGCACCGACGCGCTGCCGGACGTGCCGGTGTACCGACCGGGCCTGCCCGACGCGTCGGGCCTCGTCGTGGGGCACGCCCCGGGACCGGAGGCGACACGATGACCGCGGCGGTACACAGGGAACCCACCTTCGTCGGCATGCCGCCCTTCCCCGAGGCGGCCGAGGCCGAGCTGGCGAACCCCGTCCAGCGGGCCAATCTGCGGGCGGCCACGCACACCATCCGGGCCAAGCGCGACGCGGTGGTCGCGGAGCTGCCCGACTGGGAGCTGCTGCGCCGCGCCGGCGAGGCGATCAAGGACGACGTGCTGGCCCGGCTGCCCGGCCTCCTGGAACACCTGGAGGCGGCGGTACGCGCGGCCGGGGGCGTGGTGCACTGGGCCCGGGACGCGGCCGAGGCGAACACGATCGTGGTCGACATCGTCCGGGCCAAGGGTGTGGACGAGGTGGTCAAGGTCAAGTCCATGGCCACCGAGGAGATCGGGCTGAACAACGCGCTGGCCGCGGCCGGGATCCACGCGTGGGAGACCGACCTCGCGCAGCTGATCGTGCAGCTCGGCGACGACCTGCCGTCGCACATCGTGGTGCCGGCGATCCACCGCAACCGGGCACAGATCCGAGAGATCTTCATCCGCGAGATGGGCCGCGTGGGCCGGCCGGCACCCGAACGGCTCAGCGACGAGCCGGCCGCGCTCGCCGCCGCGGCGCGGCTGCACCTGCGGCAGAAGTTCCTGCGCGCGAAGGTCGCGGTCTCCGGCGCCAACTTCGCCATCGCCGACACCGGCACGGTGTGCGTGGTCGAGTCGGAGGGCAACGGGCGCATGTGTCTGACCCTGCCCGAGACGCTGATCACCGTCCTGGGCGTGGAGAAGCTGCTGCCCACGTGGGGCGACCTGGAGGTGTTCCTGCAACTGCTCCCGCGCAGTGCCACCGGGGAGCGGATGAACCCCTACACGTCGATGTGGACGGGGGTCACCCCCGGGGACGGGCCGCGGGAGTTCCATCTGATCCTGCTCGACAACGGCCGCTCCGACGTGTTGTCCGACCCGGTGGGCCGCCAGGCGCTGCGCTGCATCCGGTGTGCGGCCTGTCTGAACGTGTGCCCGGTGTACGAGCGCACCGGCGGGCATGCGTACGGGTCGGTGTACCCCGGGCCGATCGGCGCGATCCTGACGCCGCAACTGCGCGGCATCGCCCGGCATCCGGTGGACGCGCAAACCGCGTCGTTGCCGTTCGCGTCGACGCTGTGCGGGGCGTGCTTCGACGCGTGCCCGGTGCGGATCGACATCCCCGAGGTGCTGGTGCACCTTCGTGCACAGGTTGTGGACGGCGGGCGCGGGCCGCACGACCGGGGCGAGGACGCCGGGATGAAGACGCTGCGGTGGACGTTCGAGAAGCCGTGGCGGATCGGCTTCGCCCAACATGTGGCCGGGGTCGGCGCGCACTTCGTGCGCCACGGCGTGATCGGTCGGGTCCCGCTGCCGAAGCGCATGTCCGGGCCGGTCGGCGCGTGGTTCGCCGACCGGGACGCGCCGGCGCCCCCGGCGGAGTCGTTCCGGTCCTGGTACAAGCGCACCGAAGGGGGTCGGGAGCTGTGACGGTGGAGCGCTACGAGGCGGACCGCGAGGCGCGGACGGTGGTCCTGGACCGGCTCCGCGCCGCCCTCGACGACCGGCCCAAGCCGCCGCCGGTACGCCGGGCGTATCGGCGCGAGCGCCCGGCGGGCCTCGACCCGGTCGCCCGGTTCGCCGCGCGGCTGGCCGACTACGACGCGACCGTGCTGCGCGTACACGACACCCGGGACCTGCTGCTCGGCGCGAGCGATCTGCTGCGCCAGGCCGGGGTCACCCGCCTGGTGGTGCCGCGCGGGAACAAGCTGGCCTGGCTGAGTCGGCTCGGCGCGGAGTTGGTGGTGGACACGCCCGAGCTGAGCCGGGACGAGATCGGCGCGATCGACGCGGTGGTCACCGGGTGCGCGCTCGCCGTCGCCGAGACCGGCACGATCGTCCTGGACACCGGCCTCGACCAGGGCCGCCGGGTGCTCACCCTGCTGCCGGACTACCACCTGTGCGTGGTGCGCGCCGACCAGGTCGTGGGCACCGTGCCGGAGGCGGTGGGCCGGCTCGACCCGCGCCGCCCGCAGACCTGGATCTCCGGCCCGTCGGCGACCAGCGACATCGAACTGGAGCGGGTGGCGGGGGTGCACGGGCCGCGGACGCTGCACGTGTTGCTGATCGGCTAGCCGGTTCGGGACCGCCCGGGACCACTCCCGAGCGCCCGGGCCGGGCCCGACGGTCCGGCCCGGCCCGGCGCCGGCCCGCAGGAACAGGCCGGGCCGAGAAGCCGTTGTCGCCAGGGAACGCTTTCTAGGAGGCCACAGCGATGTCCGAGGCAGCAGCGAGCGCGGAGCCCACCGCAGAGCCGGCCGCGGGTCCGGGTGCGGACCCGTCCGGCGAGTTCCGCGTCGAGCACGACTCGATGGGGGAGGTCCGGGTGCCGGCCGCCGCCAAGTGGCGGGCGCAGACCCAGCGCGCGGTGGCGAACTTCCCGATCTCCGGGCAGCACCTGGAACCGGCGCACGTGGAGGCCCTGGCCCGGATCAAGGGCGCGGCGGCCCGGGTGAACGCCGAACTGGGCGTGCTGGACAAGGAGACGGCGGAGGCGATCGAGCAGGCCGCGGTCGAGGTGGTCGGCGGTCGCTGGGCGGACCAGTTCCCGGTGGACGTGTTCCAGACCGGGTCCGGCACCTCGTCGAACATGAACATGAACGAGGTCCTGGCCACTTTGGCGACGGAGCGACTGGGCCGGGACGTACATCCCAACGACCACGTCAACGCGTCCCAGTCGTCCAACGACGTCTTCCCCTCCTCGATCCACATCGCGGCGGCGCTCGCGGTCACCCACCGGCTGATCCCCTCGCTCGACCACCTCGCGTCCTCCCTGGAGTCGAAGGCGACCGAGTTCGCCGACGTGGTGAAGTCCGGCCGCACCCACCTGATGGACGCCACGCCCGTGACCCTGGGGCAGGAGTTCGGCGGCTACGCGGCGCAGGTGCGCTATGGCGTGGAACGACTGCACGCGACGCTGCCGCGCGTGGTCGAACTGCCGCTGGGCGGCACCGCGGTGGGCACCGGGATCAACACCCCGCCCGGCTTCTCGGCCCGGGTGATCGCGGAGATCGCGGCGGCCACCGGGCTGCCGTTCGTCGAGGCGCGCGACCACTTCGAGGCACAGGGCGCGCGGGACGGACTGGTCGAACTGTCCGGCCAGTTGCGCACCGTCGCGGTCGGCCTGAACAAGATCGTCAACGACCTGCGCTGGATGGGCTCGGGGCCGCGCACGGGTCTGGCCGAGATCCGGCTGCCGGACCTGCAGCCGGGCAGCTCGATCATGCCGGGCAAGGTCAACCCGGTGATCCCGGAGGCGGTCGGCCAGGTCGTCGCGCAGGTGATCGGCAACGACGCGGCGGTGGCCTTCGGCGGCGCGGCGGGCAACTTCGAACTCAACGTGATGTTGCCGGTGATCGCCCGCAACCTGCTCGAATCGATCCGCCTCCTGGCCAACGTCACGCGGGTGCTGGCGGATCGTACGGTGGCCGGCATCGAGGCCGACGTCGAGCGGATGCGCGAATACGCCGAGTCCTCCCCGTCGGTGGTCACGCCGCTGAACCGCTTCCTGGGCTACGAGGAGGCGGCGAAGATCGCCAAGCAGTCGCTGGCCGAACGCAAGACGATCCGCCAGGTGGTCATCGAACGCGGCCACATCGCGGCCGGCCGCCTCACCGAGGCCGAACTCGACACGGCGCTGGACGTGTTGGGGATGACTCGGCCGTGACCGCCCGGTAGTCGGCGCGCGACGCCGGCCGCGAGCGGGGTCACCCGCGCGGTTCGCGGCCGGCGGTTGTGCGCGTCGACAGTTCACCGTCGGACTCCCGGCAGGCCGCCGCCGCGCGCTCGAAGTAGGACAACAACACAGCCAGTTGCTCCGCGCGGCGGAAAGCTGACTTCGCGGTGCCGGGGGCGGGGCGACGGGGGCGATGATGCGGCGGCGACCGTACCCGGATGTTCTTCGCATGATGGCGCACCCGTAACATGACTCACGGTCAGGTGTCACGGGCGCTGGGTACACCAAGCTCATGTCTAACATCCTGCGCATGCACGAGCACTTCGAGGATCCCCGTTCCGCGGCCGGTACCTGGTCTTCCGGCGACCAGGTGCTCTGGCGTTATCTGCGCGGAGGCCAGGTCCTGGACTGTCGGCCGGTGACCGTGGTTCGCGACGAGCCGGACCAACTCGCGGTCTGGCTCGCCGGCGGTACCTCACGGGTCAAGCCGATGTTGCCGGACGGATCGGACATCCGGACCGCGCCGATCGAACGCAGATTCAGGCTCGGCCGGATCCCCTCGGTCGTCGAGTGGCACGGGACCGGCGTGTTGATGCTGGCCCGGCCGGGCGAGCCGTGGTCGGTCTGGCTGTTCTGGCAGCCCGGCTGGCGGTTCTCCGGCTGGTACGTCAACCTCGAACGCCCGCGCACCCGTTGGGCGGGCGGCGTGGACACCGAGGACCACGTGCTGGACGTGTGGGTCACCCCGGATCGCCGCTGGGAGTACAAGGACGAGGACGAACTCGCCGCCTCCCGCGAGGCGGGCCGGCTCACCGATCGCCAGGTCGAGGCGATCGAGGCCGAGGGCCGGGCCGCCGTCGCGGCGATCGAGGCGTGGGGCGCCCCGTTCGACCAGGGATGGGAGAACTGGCGTCCCGACCCGGCCTGGCCGCTGCCGCAACTCCCCGACGACTGGGCGGACAACGCCCGCATCGCCTAGGCCAAGATCCGCCGGACAGGGCCTGGCGACCGCCGGGGCGAGTCTCCATTTCCGGGCCCGACTTCGGTCGGGCCCGACGCGTGTGCGGATCGGTTCGTCCTCGGGTGCAACCCTTTCGCCCCTCGGCCGCTCTGAACGGGGTGAACCGAAGGGGGCCGAGATGCCGACAGCCGGACGGCGAGATTTCGAGGAGTACGCGCGGGCGCGCCAACATCAGCTCTATCGCACCGCGTACCTGCTGTGCGGCGACGCGGATCGGGCGCAGGACCTGGCCCAGACCACGCTGGCCAAGCTGTTCCAGCACTGGAAGCGGGCGAGCCGGGCGGAGAACCTGGACGCGTACGCGAAGACCGTGCTCAGCCGCACGTTCCTGAGTGAGCAGCGCGGTCGCCGACGCGAGTACGCGGCGCACGAACTCGGGGCCGCGGGACCGCCGTCCGCGCGGCACCCGGACCTGCGACTGACCCTGCTCGCCGCACTGGCGACGCTGCCGCCCAAGCCGCGCGTGATGGTCATCCTGCGCTACTGGGAAGACCTGAGCGTGGACAACGTCGCCGCCCTCCTGCGCTGCAGCACCGGCAACGTGAAGAGCCAGTGCGCCCGTTCGATGGCCAAGCTCCGGGCCGAACTCGGAGACCTCCACCTGTACGCGACGGAAAGCTGAGGCGGTGTCATGCACGACGACGGGTACGAAGAGCACACGGGTCGGGATCTGCGCATGGTGATGGACCGGGCCACGGTCGAACTGCCCCCGCTGCCGGACCTGGTGGCCGACGCGATCCGGGACGGGCGCCGCCGCCGGGTGCGTTCGCGGGCGGTGCTGAGCGCGGTGGTGGTCGGCGCGGTGGCGGCCGTCGCCGCGCCGACCCTGCTGCTCGGGCCGTTGGCCGGGAAGGACACCGCCCGGGCGGGCGCCTCGCGAAGCGGCGGGGAACTGCCGTTGGCCCCGGCGAACTGGCCGACGGGTCAGCCGCTCGCCGTGCCGACCAAGGCATATCCGACGGTGCACGTCGAGCAGACGGGCGAGTCCGGGCCGAGGCCGCGACTGACCAGGGAGGAGACCGAACTCCGGTACGCGTTCAAGCAGAAGGCCGCCGACGTGCTGACCAGACTGCTGCCGCCCGACGTGGGCGAGATGCGGATTCCGGACAACGGCGCGCAGAGCTATCGACTGGTGTCGGGCGACAAGACGTACGACATCACGTTCCGCGTCGACGTGTCCGGCGGCGGCCCCGCGAGCATCGCGCCCACCCCGGCCGGCGGGGCCGACACAGGCGGGGCGGCGCCGCCCTCGTCGGTGAACGGCACGTGCGCCGAGACCGCCGTGCTGCGTCAGAGCAAGACCACGGAGGTCTCCTGCACCGACGCCAAGCTGCCCGACGGCACGGCGATCTCGATCACGAGCCGATCCGCGGCGCGCGCGGGCACGGTGATGAGCCCGCCCGTGCCGACGGCCGTGTTCAGCTACCGCGGGGCCGACGTCATGCTCGCGCTGTTCGCCGACGTGAAGACCAATACGGCGCCGGCGGTCGGCAACGAGCAACTGGCCAAGGTGGTCACCGACCCGACGTTCCTGGAGCTGGTCGACTTCTGGCGGGACAACGGGATCGGCCGCTGAGGGCCGACCCGAACGGCGCCGTCACGGCCCGGCGCCGGCCCTCACCGCACCACCCGCACCGGCAGATCGCCCACCGCGCGTCGCAGCGCGACCGCCAGGTCGGCGAACTCCGCACCCCGCCCCGTGCTGGAGCGCATCACCAGGCCGATGCGTCGGTACGGGGCGGGCGCGGCGAAGCGGGACACCGCCAGCTGTGAACCCGGGCGGGTCTCCACGTCGATCGCGGTCTGCGGGAGCAGGGTCACGCCCAGGCCGCCGGCGACCAGTTGGACCAGGGTGGGCAGGCTCGCCGCCCGGGTCGCGCCCGCCTCGGACGCGCCGACCTCGCGGCACACGTCCAGCGCCTGGTCGCGCAGACAGTGGCCCTCGTCCAGGAGCAGTACGTCGAGGCCGCGCAGCGCGTCGCGGGGCAGGTTCCGGCGGCCCGCCAGCTCGTGGCCCTCGGGCACGATCAGGGTGAAGTCCTCCTCGTACAGCGGGATCTCCTCGACCCCGCCGAGCCCGGGGGAGGGCAGCGCGAGCAGGAGCAGGTCCAGCCGGCCGCCGGTGAGGCCGTCCATCAGCGAGCCGGTCTGCTCCTCGTGGACGTAGAGCTGGAGGTCCGGGTATTCCTCGCGGGCCAGCCGCAGCAGCGCCGGCAGCACATACGGCGCCACCGTCGGGATCACCCCCAGGTGCAGCGGCCCGGTGAACGGGCGCCGGGCCGATTCGGCCTCGTCCACCAGGTCGGCGAGCGCGTCGAGCACGCGGCGGGTGTGCCGCGCGACCCGCTCGCCGGCCGGGGTGAGCAGGACCCGCCGCGTGGTGCGCTCCACCAGCTGGGTGCTCAGGGCGTCCTCCAGGGCGGCGATCGCCCCGGACAGCGCGGGCTGACTGGTGCCCACCGCCGCCGCCGCGTCCCGGAAGTGCAGGTAGTCGGCCACCGCGGCGAAGGCTCTGAGCTGCGACAACGTCGGCGTGCGAGTACTGATGGGAACCACCTGTCGGGTGCGTGTGGGCGGCCGATCCCCCGGCTTCTCCACGATAGGGCAACCGCCCGGACCGCCCCCGCGCCGCGCACGCGGCCCGGCGGTCCGGTCGGGTGCCGGCCGACCCTTTGTGCCGCAAGTCACTTCTCTTCCGGTGTACCCACCGGTAGCTTGCTCTCGCTCCACTGTGCCCAAGT
This sequence comes from Embleya sp. NPDC055664, assembly GCF_053618075.1. Classification (NCBI taxonomy): domain Bacteria; kingdom Bacillati; phylum Actinomycetota; class Actinomycetes; order Kitasatosporales; family Streptomycetaceae; genus Embleya; species Embleya sp. NPDC055664. The sequence goes on along the minus strand of NZ_JBSHGZ010000014.1, from coordinate 206,339 downwards.
CCCCTTTGGGCGGCTCGTGCGTGTTCCTTCCATGCCACGAAGGCGAGGGTGCATGTCCAGATTCGAGCGGGTGCGGACGCTGGGACGGGTGCGCGGCAAGGTGTTGCCGGTGGCGCTGATGGCGACCCTGATGGGTCTCACCGGCGGTCTGACGGCGACCGGGTCGGCCGGTGCGGCCCCGGCCGCGGCCACCGCGCTGTCCCCCCAACTGGAGGCGATCCGGCAGGCCGAGGCCCAGGCGCTCTACGGGAGTACCGGGATCAAGCCGATCACCGAGCGCAAGACGTCGCTGATCTCGCTCGGCGACAGCGAGATCGCCGGCGAGGGCGTCGGCGTGTACGAACCCGGCACCGACGGCCCGGACAACTGGTGCCACCGGTCGCCCGAGGCGGCGATCCACAAGACCGGGATCCCGACCGATCTGACGTACAACGTGGCCTGCTCCGGGGCGTCCACGGTCAACATCAGGATCGGCGGCAGCAAGCAGTACGCCGACGAGCTGGTGCAGTCGGACAGCCTGGCGATCAAGGCGCGCAACACCCGCGTACAGCTGATCCTGCTGGTAGCCGGGGCCAACGACGACATCCAGTTCGGCCCGACCATGACCGACTGCGTGACCAGGCGGGTGTTCTTCCAGGGCGAGTGCTACGGCACGTACCAGCCCGGCTGGCAGGCGCGCGCGGACGCGATGCGGCCCAAGGTCGAGCAGACCGTGCGTGATCTGAAGACCGTCATGGCCGACGCGGGCTACGCGAGCGGCGACTACAAACTCGTGCTGATGGGCTACCCGTCGCCGATCGCCCCGGACGTGGAGGACAACCCCGACTTCCCCGGCTGGTACGCCGGCGGCTGCGTGGGCTACCTGCGCGACGCGGCGTGGGGGCGCAACGAGGCGGTGCCGATCTTCGAGCGGGCCGAGCGCCAGGCCGCGGCGAACACCGGTGCCACCTACCTGGACAACTCGCGGCTCTTCCACGGCCACGAGGTCTGTACCGACAACACCTGGGCACGCGGCCTGTGGTTCGCCAATCCGAACGTGTTCGACCCGAACACGACCCGGCAGAGTTTCCACCCCAACGCGCGCGGCCACCTGGCGTTCGCGTCCTGCCTGACCCAGCTGTACACCTCGGGCTGGAGCCAGGCCGGCTGCGCGGACCCGGCAAGCACCGGACAGGCCAAGTTGTATCAGGGTGTGCTCAGTGCCGACTTCCGGCAACTGCGCAACGAGGGAACCGGGTTGTGCGCCGACGCGTACGGCTTCTCCTCGCGCAACCAGACCCCGGTGGACCTGTGGCCCTGCCACGGCGGGCGCAACCAGGGTTTCCGGTACGACGCCGCGAACCAGTCGCTGCACACCGAACTCAGTGAGGACCGGTGTGTGGATCCGCTCGGCGGCGGGCGCGCCTCGGGCACCGCGCTGGTGTTGTGGAACTGCAACGGCGGTACCAACCAGCGCTTCGTCGAGGTCGCGGGCACCCTGCGGCCGGCCGACACGCAGACCCTGTGCGTGGCGGCGCCGGCGGCCGACGCGACGCTCGGCGCGAAGCTGGTGCTCGCCGGGTGTGACGGCTCGGCGGGGCAGCGGTGGGTGAAGGAGCCCGCCGCGCCGGTACGGTTCGCCGAACTCGTCTCCGGCGCCAAGTGCCTGGACGTGGACGGCGGCACGATGTCGTCCGGGCGGGCCGTACTGGCCTGGGACTGCACCGGCAACACCAACCAGAAGTGGTGGCGCAACCCGGCCACCGGCCAGGTGCACAGCCTGAAGGACCCGGCGTACTGCCTGGACAACCGCGGCGCCACGGCGGCGGGCGCGGGCCTGGGCATCTGGCGGTGTGACGACGCGCACGGGGCGTACCTGAACAACCTGCGCTTCGACACGGACGCGGCCGGCCGCCTGGTCAGCCGGGTCTCCGGCCTGGCGGTCACCGCCCCGGCGGGCAACGGCGCGGTCACCCAGCAGCCGGTGGGCGCGTCACCGGCGCAGACGTGGACGGCGGGGGCCTCGGTGGCCCTGCCCTACTCGGTGATCCCGTACGACGCGTACTGAGCGCGCACGCACCACGCGGCCCCCGTCCGGATGCCGGGACGGGGGCCGTGGCCGCGGTCGATCCCGGGCCGCGGCTCAGTCGCGGTCGGGGTCCTTGCGGAGGGGGTCTTCGCGGACGGGGTCCTCCCGGACGGGGTCCTCACGGCGGACGGGCTCGTCCTTGCGGAACATGTCGCGCTCGCGGCCCCGGTCGAGTTCGGGGCGGTACACGCTCTCCGGGGGCAGCTCGCGCACGCGGTCCGCCTCCATCTCGCGGAAGCGGTCCGCCTTCATTTCGCGGACGCGCTCCATGTCCATCTCGCGCTTGCGCTCGCGTTGTTCCTTGCGCCGCTTGACCCGCACCGAGACGCCGCCCATCACGGCGAGGCCCTTGACCACCACGACGGGTGCGCGCGGGTCGTCGGTGTACTGCTCGTGCACGTCGAAGCTGCCCATGAAACCGAACCCGTGGTCGCGCACGGTGACGCCCTCCGGGATCTTGATGTCGATCCCGCCCCAGATGGTGAACACCCTGATCACCAGCTCGGGTTCGTCGAACACCGCGTCGGTGAGGTCGATGTCCACCCCGCCCATGATCGCGACGGCGTTCAGCTTCCCGCCCGCGCGCCAGCGGCCCTTGCGGGTGGAGCCGCTCCAGAACGCGAACATGTTCGACCGGGCCGGAGTCGGCGACACCGACGTGGCCGCGGCCGGCTCGTAGCCGATCGGGGCCGGTGCCGGCAGGTCGGCGATCAGCGGTTCGAGTTGGCTCACCGTCCTCGCGGCCAGTGCCGCGTCCACCCGTTCGGCGTGTTCGTCGGCGGTCAGGCGGCCCTCCGCGAGCGCGTCGCGCAATACGTTGACGTAGCGGTCGCGGTCCGCGTCGGACGCCCGCAGCTCGGGTATGGGCGGTTGCGATCGACGCTCTGGGCTGGTGTCCACGAGGTCAAATCTAGCCCGGGGGTGCATCCGCCGGGAGTACGGACCGCGCGAGCAGGCGCACGGCCTCGCGCAGTCGGTCGGGGGACAACCCGGCGTAACCGATGATCACCGCCGGCGGGCCGGTCGCGAACGCGCGCAGGTCGGCCATCGGCTCGACTCGCACGCCGAGCGCCGCGGCCCGGCGTACCGTGGCCGACTCGTCGGAGCCGGGCGGCAGTTCGACGTAGAGGTGGATGCCCGCGGCGACGCCGTGCACCCGGGCGGCCGGCAGGTGTTCGGACAGCGCCTCGACCACCGCGTCGCGGCGGGCGCGGTAGTGCGCGCGCATCGCCCGCAGGTGCCGCTCGTACGCGCCGGTGGCCAGCATCCGGACCAGGGTCAGCTGGGGGAGGGTGGCCGAGCCGAGGTCGGCGTTGGTCTTCAGGTCGTGGATCTGCTCGATCAGCGGTGCGGGCAGTACGGCCCAGCCCAGGCGCATCCCGGGCGCGAGCGCCTTGCTGGTCGAGCCCAGGTGCACCACCCGGTCCGGCGCCAGGCCCTGGAGGCAGCCGACGGGGTCGCGGTCGTAGCGGAACTCGGCGTCGTAGTCGTCCTCGACGATCAATCCGTCGTGCGTGCGGGCCCAGGCGACCAGGGCCGCGCGGCGGCGGGGGGACAGGACCACGCCGGTGGGGTACTGGTGCGCCGGGGTGACCAGCACCGCCCGGGCGCCGGTGCGGGCCAGTGCCGCGACGTCGAGACCCTCGGCGTCGGTGGGGGCGTAGGCGACGGCCAGGCCGTGGGTGGTGAAGATGCCGCGCTGCCGGTCGCTGGAGGGGTCCTCCACCGCGAGTACGTCCCGGCCGAGGCGGCGCAGCGCCTGGGAGACCAGGGACAGGCCCTGGGCGACGCCGTTGACCACCACGATGTGCTCGGGCCGGGCCTGGGCGGCGCGGACCCGGCCCAGGTAGTCGGCCAGCGCGGCGCGCAACTCGCCCGCGCCGGACGGGCCGGGGTAGCCGAGCGCGCGGTGCGGGGCGGTGTTCAGCACGTGCCGGGTCGCGGCCAGCCACGCGGAGCGCGGGAACGCGGACAGGTCGGGCACCCCGGGCTTGAGGTCGTGGGTGATCGGGACCGCCGGGTCGAGATCGGGCGCGGCGGCCGGCTGGGGCGCGGTGCAGGCGGCGGTGACCTGGGTGCCGGAGCCGTGCCGCGAGACCAGGTAGCCCTCGGCGACCAGTTGCTCGTAGGCGTCGACGACCATGCCCCGCGAGACGTCCAGGCTCTCCGCGAGCGCACGGGTGGACGGCATCCGGAATCCGGCGGGCAGCCGGCCCGAGCGGATCGACTCGCGCAGACCCGACTGCACCTGGGCGCCGAGACGGCCCGCGGATCGGTCGAGGTGGACGAGGAGTTCGCGCATGGGTGCCTGCCCTGGGGTGGCCGGGGGTCGTGCGCCCGCCCCGGAGGACGGGAGGGCGGTGGGCCCACCGCCCCGAAGTGGTCCGGTTTTTCGGGGCGGAAGTGGCTCTGCCGAGGGCTCCACCGGCTTCCTAACGTTACGGCACATGACGCCCTCCTCGATGTCCCCCCGCTCGATCGGTCTGCTGTGCGCGGCCTCCGCGCAGGGGCTGATCGGCGCCGCCGCCGGTGTCTCCGCGGTGCTGCGCGACTATCCGGTGACCGGCGGCCAGATGCTTCGCTACACGCTGGCCGCGCTCGTGTTGTTCGGGGTGTTGCGGGTGCGTCGGATCCCGCTGCTGCGGCCGACCCGGCGCGAGCTGGTCCGGCTCGGGCTGCTCTCGCTGTCCGGGCAGACGGTGTTCAACCTGTGCCTGTTCGCCGCGCTCGATCGGGCCGACCCGGCCACGGTCGGCAGCATCCTGGGCGCGACGCCGCTGCTGCTCGTGCTGGTGGCGCCGCTGCTCGGCGGGCGCCGGCCGAGTCGGTCGGTGTTCGCCGCCGCGGTACTCGTGGTGGCGGGGGCGGCGGTGGTGCAGGGGCTCGGCGGCGGGACGGCGGTCGGGTTGGTGTTCGCGTGCGGGGTGGCGCTGTGCGAGATGGGCTTCACGCTGATCGCGGTGCCGCTGCTGCCGCGGTTGGGTGCCTGGCGGATCGCGGCGTACGCGACGGCGATGGCGATTCCGCAGATGTTGGTGGTGGGGGTGTTCACCGATGGCGCGGACCTGATCCGGACGCCGTCGGGCACCGAGCTGGTCGCGCTGCTCTACCTGGCGTTGCCGCTCACCGCCGGGGCGTTCCTGCTCTGGTACTCGGCGCTGGCCCGGGTCGAGCCGGAGCGCGCCGGGCTGTTCATGGGTCTGGTGCCGGTCACGGCCGCGCTGTCCGGCCTGGTGCTCGGCACCGGTACACCCACGATCGGCCAATTCGCCGGCGCCCTCCTGGTCGGCGTGGGCGTGGTCCTCGGGCTGCGTGCGGAGGAGGGTGAGCCGGACGCGCCGAACGTGGAGCCGGCCGGGCAATCGGTCGAGGAAATCTCCGCGCCGGCCGCAACAACCGCGGAGCCGCCGCCCACAAACCGATGACAGTGTTCATCGAGGTTCAGCGAACCGTGGAGGGCGTCTTGGCCGAACAGGGCATTCGGGAGGTGACCGGGATCGCTCGCGACCCGGCCCTGCTGGAGGCGTTCTATCGGAGAAACATCGACGCGGTGAATCGCTTCGTGGCCCGCCGGGTCGGCGATCCGCACGCGGCCGCCGATCTGACCGCGGAGGTCTTCCTCGCCGTGCTGGACACGGCGGCGAGCTATCGCGGCGGCCCGGGTGGCGAGCGGGCCTGGTTGTACGGGGTGGCTCGCAACGTCGTCGCGAGCGAGCGGCGGCGGGCCGCACGGGAGGAGCAGGCGTCGCGGCGGATAGCCGGCCGGCGTCTGGTCGACGACGACGACTTGGTGCGGATCGAGGAGCGGCTGGACGCCGAGGCGGCGGCTCGGCGCACCTATCGGGCGATCGAGCGGCTGTCCGAGGCCGATCGCGCGGTGCTCGAACTGGTCAGCGTCGACGGGTTGGACGTGACCGAGGCGGCGGCGGTGCTCGGGATCCGACCGGTGTCGGCGCGCGTGCGGCTGCACAGGGCCCGACGGCGGCTGACCGAGGAGTTGAAGGGGGAGCCGCAGGAGGAGCCGGCGCGGGACCGGGAGCCGACCCGTCCGGTGCCGCCCGAGGGTTGGCGCATCGGCGGCGCACGCGTTGCGACCCACCCGAAGGGCACCCCCGGCACGGCTTTGCGAGCGGAGGCGAAGGCATGAGCACCTTCGAGGAACGACTGCTGGACGAATTGCGGAAGGTGGCCGCGGCCGACGAGACGGTGCCGCCGCCGGTCGAGCCCGGCCGGCGGTTCGGGCGAAATCGGCGGACGGTGTTCGGTCTGGCCGCCTCGGTGCTGCTCGCGACCGGCATTGCGGTCGGCGCGCCCCTGCTGGGCGAGGGCTCCTCGGCCGATGCCCGACCCTTCAAGGTGATCCGGAAGGACGACGGGCGGATCCTGTTCCGTGTGGTCGAGTTCCGCAACCCCAAGGCGCTCGAACAACGACTGCGCGAGCTGGGCGTCGCGGTGGTCGTGGACTACGTGCCGGCGAGCAAGCGATGCCGGGAGCCGCGCTTCGTCGAATACCCGATGTCGGGCGACGACCTCACCGCGATCTACCACTGGAAGGAGGTTCCGGTCGCGAACGGCGACGGGCTCGACGATGCCGCGCTCGAGGAGGTGAAGCAGAGGTGGCACGAACTGGTGCCCGGGTTCATCCCGCCCGGCACCACACTCGTGCTCACCGAGGGTTACTACGGCGACTCCGACCGTTCCGGATCCATCGGGTCCTACGCCCTCGCCACCGGTCCGGTGGGGCCGTGCGAACTCGAACCCAGGCCCGGCTACGTGCCGCCGTCGCAGCACGAGGACGACCGTCCGTACTCGCCGGGTGCGTACTACCCGACCCCGGCGGTGACCTCGAAGCCGTGAGCGATCCGGGGCCGCTCTACTCTGGACGAGGCCCCGTTACCGCATGAGTGAGGATCACGATGTCCGCCCCTGAGAACTCCTTCAGCGCCTACACGGATCTGCTGCCGCTCGGGGAGGACACCACGCCCTACCGGCTGCTGACCGCCGACGGCGTGTCCACGTTCGAGGCGGGCGGACGCCGGTTCCTCAATGTCGATCCCGAGGCGATGCGACTGCTCGCGCGCACCGCGATGCGCGACATCTCGCACTTGCTGCGTCCCGGGCACCTGGCCCAGGTTGCGCGGATCCTGGACGACCCCGAGGCGTCGGCCAACGACCGCTTCGTCGCGCTCGACCTGCTCAAGAACGCCAACATCGCGGCCGGCGGCGTGCTGCCGATGTGCCAGGACACCGGCACGGCGATCGTGATGGGCAAGCGCGGGCAGCACGTGCTCACCGACGGGCGGGACGAGGAGCACCTGTCGCGCGGCATCGCCAACGCCTATACCGAGCTGAACCTGCGCTACTCGCAGATGGCCCCGCTGACCATGTGGGACGAGAAGAACACCGGCAACAACCTGCCCGCCCAGATCGAGCTCTACGCGACCCCGGGCGAGGCGTACAAGTTCCTGTTCATGGCCAAGGGCGGCGGCAGCGCCAACAAGTCGTACCTGTACCAGGAGACCAAGGCGGTCCTGAACCCGCAGAGCATGCTGCGCTTCCTGGACGAGAAGATCCGCTCGCTCGGCACCGCCGCCTGCCCGCCGTACCACCTGGCGATCGTGGTCGGCGGCACCAGCGCGGAGCACGCGCTCAAGACCGCGAAGTACGCCTCCACCCGCTACCTGGACACGCTGCCCGGTCAGGGTTCGCCGCTGGGGCACGGCTTCCGCGACGTGGAGTTCGAGGCCGAGGTGCTGAAGCTGACCCAGCAGATGGGCATCGGCGCGCAGTTCGGCGGCAAGTACTTCTGCCACGACGTGCGGGTGATCCGGCTGCCCCGGCACGGCGCGTCGTGTCCGGTGGCGATCGCGGTGTCCTGCTCGGCCGACCGGCAGGCGCTGGCCAAGATCACCGCCGAGGGGGTGTTCCTGGAGGAGTTGGAGACCGACCCGGCCAAGTACCTCCCGGAGACCACGCACGACGACCTCGACGACGCCGTCGTACAGATCGACCTCAACCGGCCGATGAGCGAGATCCGCGCCGAGCTGTCCAAGTACCCGGTCAAGACCCGGCTGTCGCTGACCGGCCCGGTCGTGGTCGCGCGCGACATCGCGCACGCCAAGATCAAGGAACTGCTCGACGCGGGCAAGCCGATGCCGCAATACCTGCGCGACCACGCGGTCTACTACGCGGGCCCGGCGAAGACTCCCGAGGGCTACGCGTCGGGCTCGTTCGGCCCGACCACCGCCGGGCGGATGGACTCCTACGTGGAGCAGTTCCAGGCCGCGGGCGGCTCGTTCGTGATGCTGGCCAAGGGCAACCGGAGCAAGCAGGTCACCGACGCGTGCAAGACATACGGCGGCTTCTACCTCGGCTCGATCGGCGGTCCGGCCGCGCGCCTGGCCCAGGACTGCATCAAGAAGGTGGAGGTCCTGGAGTATCCGGAACTGGGCATGGAGGCGGTCTGGAAGATCGAGGTCGAGGACTTCCCCGCCTTCATCGTGGTCGACGACAAGGGTGAGGACTTCTTCGCCGACGTCACCACGCCGACGTTCCAAATCAACCGGCGGCCGTGAGACCGGTCGGCTTCGTCGCGGCCCGGGTGTCGAGCAGGTTCGACACCCGGGCCGCGGCCGTCGTCAGGCCCCGCCGGATCCCTCGGCGGGGTCGGGGTCGAGCGGGGTGTCGAGCAGCGCGGCCAACTCGGCGGTGAAGGCCGCGGTGCGGGGGCTGCCGGGGCCGCCGAGCGGGGCCAGGAAACGTTCGTGCAGCTCTCGGACGATGCCGATCGCGCGGCCGGTGACCTCGTGTCCGTGCTCGGTGAGGGAGAGCCGTATCGCCCGGCTGTCGGCCGCGTCGCGGGTGCGCTCGATCAGACCCGAGCCCTCCAGGGTGCGCGCCAGCTTCGAGACGTAGAGCGCCTCCAGACCGGTGTGGTCGGCGAGTTCGCGCTGACTGGGCTGTCGGCCGGAGCGCGCCATGCCGTACAGCGAGGCCAGCAGCGAGTATTGCGCGTGGGTCAGCCCCACCGGCCCGACGGCCCGGTCCACCGCCACCCGCCACTTCATCGACAGACGCCACACCAGAAAGCCGGGCGTCGCCCCTTCGGTCGTCGTGCTCATGGCGAAAACCGTACATGGCTATCAAATACATGGACGCTGTTTTCCGCGGTTCGGAAAGTGGGGCCGTGGGTCCTCGGTTTCCTTGACGTTTCCTTGTGGTTACTTGTCGTCGCCTTGTCACGCCGGCACGCATGCCTGGGAATTCGTCGGGTAGGCGACACCCACCGAGCCCACCAGCCGACGTGAGGAGCACAGCGTGACGGAACGGATCGACATCATCCGCAGCGCCCGCGCCACCTGGACACCGCCGCCGGCCGGCGCGTGTGCGAGCGTGGACCGGCAGATCTTTCTCGGCTACCCCGGGGAACCCGTGGTCGCCCGGCTCGCCCGCGAGGAGGACGCCAAACGCGTCTGCGCACGCTGCTCGGTCCTGTTGGAATGCCGGGAAAGCGCCCTGGCCGAGACCAACCCGGTCGGGGTCCGCGGCGGCCTGACGCCGAACGAGCGTGGGGCGGTGCGCCGCCGGCGCGCCTATCACTGACGCGCCGTCACCCCGGGTGCCGGTCCGCCTCGCCGACGATGTGGTCGTGCGGGGTGTCCGTGGTCAGCCGGGCCAACTTGCGCAGCAGCGCGCTCAGTTCCTCGGACTGTTCGGGTGACCAGTCCGCCATCACCTCGGTGAGCATCTGCCGACGGGCCTCGACCAGCGCCTCCAGCGTCTCGTGGCCCTTGGCGGTGAGCACCATCGTGCCCTCGCCGAGCCGCTCGACGTGCCCGGAGAAGGTCAGTTCGTCGGCGTAGCGGCGGACCCTGGCCTCGGGCTCGTGGATGCGGACGGCGAGGTCGGGGATCGAGATCGGTCCGAGCAGGTCGAGTTGCACCAGCCCGTACGCGCACGGCACCGACAACTCCACGCCCGAGCGGCCGATCATGCGCTCGTAGCGTGACCAGCCGTTCTCCCGGTGCACCATCTGTGCCATCGCCCGCTCGATCTCGTCGACGGAACTGCGCGCGGTGGGCGACATCAACGGGGTCTGCTCGGTCTCGCGGGTGGCCTCGCGCAGCGGCACCTCGCGGAGCAGGAACGACAGCACGAACGCGACCAACACGATGCAGGAGGCGGCCAGGAAGACGGTTTGCAGCGACTGCGCGTACGCGTGGATGAATCCGGTCTTGGCCGCGGGCGGCAGCCGGTTCAACTCGGCCGGGTTGATCGCGGACGAGGATCCCGGCGCGGTGCCGGGCGGCAGGCCCTCGCCGCGCGCGGCGGCCTCGCGCAGATGGACCGCCAGGCGGTTGTTGAAGATGGTGCCGAAGATGGCCGCGCCGAACGAGCCGCCGATGGAGCGGAAGAAGGTCGCGCCGGCGGTGGCCACGCCGAGTTCGGCGTAGGGCACGGCGTTTTGCACGGCGAGCACGATGACCTGCATGACCAGGCCCAGGCCGACGCCGAAGACGAGCATGTACAGCGAGGAGGCGGCGGTGGTGGTGAACTCGTCCATCCGCGACATCAGGAACATGCCGACCGCCATCACGGCGGTGCCCAGGATCGGGTAGATCTTGTACCGGCCGGTCCGGCTGATCAGTCGACCGCTGACGATCGAGGTGACCAGGAGTCCGCCCATCATCGGCAGCAACCGCAGGCCCGACTCGGTCGGCGAGGCGCCGTTGACGACCTGCATGAACAGCGGCAGGAAGCTCAGTCCGCCCATCATCGCGAAGCCGACGATGAAGCCGATGCCCGCGGTCACCGAGAAGATCCGGTTGCGGAACAGGGTCATCGGGAGCACCGGCTCGGCCGCGCGCCGCTCGACCACGACGAAGGCGACGAGCAACACCACGGCCGCGACGCCCAGTCCGACGATCTGTGCGGAGCCCCACGGGTAGGTGGTGCCGCCGAAGGTGCTGAGCAGGACCAGGCAGGTGGTGCCGGCGGCCAGGAGGGTGATGCCGAGGTAGTCGATGCTCGGCCGGGTGTGTACCTCCTTGGTGTGCAGCGCGGCGGCGATCACCGCGAGCGCGATCGCGCCGATCGGGAGGTTGATGTAGAACACCCAGCGCCAGGTGAGGTGGTCCACGAAGAACCCGCCGAGCAGCGGCCCGGCCACCGAGGTCACCCCGAACACCGCGCCGAACAGGCCCTGGTAGCGCCCGCGCTCGCGGGGCGGCACCACGTCGCCGATGATCGCCTGGGACAACACCATCAGCCCGCCGCCGCCGAGCCCCTGGATCGCGCGGAAGGCGATCAACTCGGTCATGCCCTGGGCGATGCCGCACAGCACCGAGCCGATCAGGAAGATCACGATCGACGCCTGGTAGAGCTTCTTGCGCCCGAACAGGTCGCCCAGCTTGCCCCACAGCGGCGTGCTCACGGTCGACGCGAGCAGATACGCGGTGACCACCCACGACAGGTGATTGAGCCCGCCGAGGTCGCCGACGATGGTCGGCAGCGCGGTCGAGACGATGGTCTGATCGAGCGCGGCCACCAACATCCCGAGCATCAGCCCGGTCAACACCAACCCGAGTCGGGGCGCGGCCTCCACCCCGGCCGGACTGCTGCCATGCCTGCGCTGTGGCGCGCTCATCCGGTGGCCTCCTCGATCGACGCTCAAGGAGGATCCCCATAAACAGGTACAAAATCCGCGCCTATTAGTGGGACAAGGGGCGAGGCCCGACCGAAAGCCCGACTGCAGCCTCGCAATCACGAAGCCTCGCAATCACGAAGCCTCGCAATCACCCAAGCCTCCGCGCCAAACGCCGACCGAGCCAAAATCCGGCCCGGCCGGCGTTTGAGGCCACCCTCGGCCGAAGGCCGGGGTCAATTCACCGGCCGCAAAGGCCTATCGCGCGTGGTCGAAGTCGATCGCGCTGTACGCCCGCAGCTTCGCCAGCCGATGCTGGCTGTCGATCTGCCGAATCGTCCCGGACTTCGACCGCATCACCAGCGACGAGGTCAGCGCCGTGCTCGCCCGATACCGCACCCCGCGCAGGAGTTCGCCGTCCGTGATCCCCGTGGCGACGAAGAAGACGTTGTCGCCGCGCACCAGATCGTCGGTCAGCAGGACGCGCGAGAGGTCGTGCCCCGCGTCGATCGCCTTCGCCCGCTCCGCCGCGTCCTTGGGCCACAGCCGACCCTGGATCACACCGCCCATGCACTTGATCGCGGCGGCGGCGATGATGCCCTCGGGCGTGCCGCCGATGCCGAGCAGCAGGTCGACGCCGGTGCCGTCCTTGGCCGCCATGATCGCACCGGCCACGTCGCCGTCGGTGATGAACTTGATCCGGGCGCCCGCCTCGCGGATCTCCTTGACCATCGAGTCGTGCCGCGGGCGGTCCAGGATGCAGACCGTGACGTCCTCGACGGCGCTGTGCTTGGCCTTGGCCACCCGGCGGATGTTCTCCGCGATCGGCGCGGTCAGGTCCACCACGTCGGCCGCCTCGGGGCCGGTGACCAGCTTCTCCATGTAGAACACGGCCGAGGGGTCGTACATGCTGCCGCGCTCGGACACCGCCATCACCGCGACCGCGTTGTTCATCCCCTTCGCGGTCAGCGTGGTGCCGTCCACGGGGTCGACCGCGACGTCGCACTCGGGCCCGTGGCCGTCGCCGACGCGCTCGCCGTTGAACAACATCGGGGCGTCGTCCTTCTCGCCCTCGCCGATCACCACCACGCCGTTCATCGACACGGTGTGGATCAGGCTGCGCATCGCCTTCACCGCGGCGCCGTCCGCGCCGTTCTTGTCGCCCCGACCGACCCACCGGCCGGCCGCCATTGCGGCGGCCTCGGTGACCCGGACGAGTTCCAGAGCGAGGTTGCGATCCGGAGCTTCCGGAGCGACTTCGAGTTGCGGGGGTACAGATTGGTCCGTCATGCGGCGGGCCTTCCTGTAGGGGAACCGATCCGTGACCACGAGGGGTGCCCTGATCCCCGGAGCCGTGTGCGCCATCGGGTGCGGGTGGCACGGCGATCGCGCGGCCCGGGTCCGGACTGGTTCCAACGGGATTGCCCCGATGTTATCGGTGGGCGGTGGTATCGGTGCGGGTAGGCCGTGCGGAACCGGCCGGCGGGCAATGCGACCATGTTCGGGTGGCGAGGAAGTCGGGTCGCGAGACCGTTCGAGACATGGTTCTTTCCCTGGGCGCGTGCGGCCTTGTGGTCGGTGCGCTGTTCCTGGTGGCTCCGCACAACGAGAGCGATCCCGTGCGGCGGGTCGCCTACGAGACGTCGTTCCGACAGGCGGCCCGGGTGGCCCCGTACCCGCTGCTCGCCCCGCAGGGCCTGGACGAGCGCTGGCGGGCGACCTCGGTGGACTACCAGGGCCTCGACCGCAACCAGACCAAGTGGCACATCGGGTTCATCAACCCCGCCGAGAAGTACGCCGCGGTGGAGCAGAGCAACGGCTTCAGCGACGAACTGGTCCGGGACAAGGGCAAGCGCGGCCGGCCGATCGGCGATCGGGACGTGGCCGGCGAGCAGTGGAAGGCGTACGACGGCCCCAAGTACCGCTCGCTGGTCCGGGTGCGCGACGGTGTCACCACGATGGTCACGGGCAACGCGACTTTCGAGGATTTGACCGTTCTCGCCGCATCTCTGCGTCCGGCCGGCGCCTGAGCCGATATACGCGAGATCCGTCCGACGTATCGGGGCGATTCGGGCGGCCCAGTGCACATGTTGCGCAGGTGCTTGTAAAGGTTTTGTAAAGACCCAACGTCCTCCCCTGCCCCGCTCGTTGCTCCCGCCCCTAGGGTCCGGAAGCCCGGTCGAACATGCGTCGGCGCCGTCGTGACCCGATGGTTGCCGGCACAGGTCCGCCGGGCTTTCCGAGCCGTCCCGACGCCGTGTGCGCTTGATCAGATCCCGCGCGGCGTCGCTTTGCGTCCGGGGGATGGCCCCCCGGTCGGAAAGGGGAGCACGTTGAGTCCATTGATACCCGGGAGGGGTGCGACGCCGCCCCAAGGCGTCCGGCGGGTGAAGCGCCGCGTGGCACTGCTGTCCGTGTCCGCGCTGGCGATCACCGGCCTCGCGGCCACGACCGCGCCCTCGACATCCGCCACGCCTACGCGCGTGGACACCACAAAGGCGGTGTGGAACCCGGGCCCCGAGGACCACTACGTCAACTCCGTCGATGCGGCGATCGACACCAGCGCGCTGCCGGACGATCCGGCCAAGGCGGCGGCGCTCAAGGCGCAGAACGAGCGCAACGCCGCGACCAAGCGCAAGAATTCGGACGGCAACCCGCGCGCCGCCGCCCAGCTCAAGGAGCTCGAGGCCGAGGCGGGTCGCACGGGCAAGAGCCCGGCCGAGATCAAGGCCGAGCGCAGCGGCAAGCCCGCCGACGCCACGCAGAACGCGAAGCTGCTCACCGTCCTGGTCGAGTTCAACGACCAGGCCAACGACGACTTCTCCGGGTACAAGCGCCCGACCAGCGTGTCGGACCCGACCTGTGTCACCGAGCCCCCCGGCACGGTGAAGAACGGGCCGCTGCACAACCAGCTGCCCAACCCGGCGCTGAACCCGAACGACAACAACACGCAGTGGGTGCCGAACTTCGACCAGGCCCACTACAACAAGATGCTCTACTCCAAGGAGGGCATCACCGAGCGCATGCGCACCGACCTCAAGGGGCCGGACGGCAAGCCGGGCATCAGCCTCGCGGGCCAGACCATGCGCAACATGTACGAGGAGATGTCGGCCGGAAAGTACTCCGTCTCCGGCGAGGCCACCTCCTGGATCAAGGTGCCGCACTCCGAGGCCTGGTACGGCGCGGGCGCCTGCGGCAACGCGCAGCAGGACAACAGCGGCAGCCCGCAGAACCCGCTCGGCGCGCAGCAGCTCGCCATCGACGCGGTGGACCAGCTGGCCAAGTCGCAGCCGAGCTTCCCGTGGGCGGATTACGACAAGGAAGACCCGGGCGACGCCGACCACGACGGCAACACCCAGGAGCCGGACGGCGTGGTGGACCACCTGGTCCTGGTCCACGCCGGCAAGGACAAGTCCGCCGGCGGCGGCGCCGAGGGCACCTACGCCATCTGGGCACACGCCTCCACCGTGCTCTTCGGACACCAGGTCCCCGGCAGCAACATCAAGATCGCCAACTACATCGTCCAGCCCGAGGACTCCGGAGTGGGCGTCTTCGCCCACGAGTTCGGCCACGACCTCGGACTCCCCGACCTGTACGACAACTTCAGCGGCGGGCAGACGGACCTGAACTTCTGGGACCTGATGTCGGCCGGTTCGCACACCGGCCCGCTGTTCCAGTCGCAGCCCGCGCACATGGGCATCTGGGACAAGTACGCGCTCGGTTGGCTGACCCCGGACCTGGTCAAGGTCGGTGACCGGCCGAAGGTCGCCACCCTGGGTCAAGCCGCGAAGACGCCCAAGGGCACCTCGCGGGGCATCCGGGTCAACCTGCCGAACAAGCAGGTCGCGGTCGGCAAGCCGCACGGCGGCAACGGCATGTGGTACTCCGGTCAGGACCAGGCCTGGTCCGACGTCCGGATCGAGCGCAACATCGCGGTGCCGGCCGGCTCCGACGTGAAGTTCTGGATGTGGAACGACTACGTCATCGAGCAGGACTGGGACTTCGGCTTCGTCGAGGTGTCCACCGACAACGGCGCCACCTGGAAGCAGCTCGCGGTCAAGGACGAGGCGGGCGCGCTGGTCAGCACGCCGGCGGACTACCCGGACCCGCAGAAGAACCTGGCCACGTTCCGCAAGACCAGCGGTCTGACCGGTTCCAGCAACGGGTGGCGGCACGACAACGTCGACCTGACCCCGTACGCGGGCCAGAACATCAAGCTGCGGCTCGACCTCAACACCGACGCCGCCTTCATGGAGAAGGGTTGGTTCGCCGACGACTTCTCGCTCACCAACGGCGGCACCACCGTGTGGTCCGACGACGTGGAGCAGGGCGACAACGGCTGGACCGCGATCAAGGGCACCAACGCCATCACCAAGGGCGAGGGCTGGGGCCGGACCAACGGCACCTTCGAGCGGGAGCAGTACTACCTGCTGGAGTGGCGCAACCTGTCCGGCTTCGACGAGGGCCTGAAGTACGCGTACACCGCCGGCGAGAACGGCAAGACCAACCGGGTCCCGTACAACGCGCCGGGCATGCTGGTGTGGCTGCGCGACAACGAGTACCAGAACAACGGCGTCAACTTCAACATCAACAACGGGCCCTCGTGGGGTCCGAAGGGTGAGCTGTTGATCGTCGACTCGCACCCGGACCCGCTGCGCTTCTCCGGCGACGCCGCGGCGCAGTTCCCCAAGCCCGACCCGAACACCCCGGGCATCGAGTCGAAGAACGTGTTCGGCAACCTCGGCTCCCGGTCGCAGTCGGCCAACGCGGCGTTCGGCTTCACCAAGACCACGCCGTTCACGGACTGCATCCCCGGCACCAAGTACTGCACCTCGTTCGAGGCGCAGAAGCCGGTGACGCTGTTCACCGACACGGTCGGCTGGGCGCCGGGCACCGAGATGTACAAGGGTCGCGCGCTGCCCAAGGACCGCTACGGCTCGGCCGTGGTCCCGGCCAAGGCGCCGTACACGACCAAGGTCACCAAGGCGGACGGCACGCCGGACAAGGACGCGTTCGGCAAGCTGTTCCACGGCTCCGAGTTGGGCACGGGCAACCCGGGCTTCGACAAGGGCTACGGCGTGACCGTGCTGCCCGTCGTCCCGCTCCCGGGCGGCTCCGGTGCGGTGGTCTGGATCCTGCCTGCGCAGAAGTAGGTTCCTCCGCGCGTGACGGTCGCGCGGCGGTGGAACCGGTAGGTCCGGTGGATCCGTTGGATCCGGTGGATCCGTGGGATTCGTAGGACGAAAGGGGCGCTCCCGAGTGGGGGCGCCCCTTTTGCCGTGCCGTTGGTGCCTCGGGTCGGTCGGCGGGTCAGTCGTCCCGCTCGGCCGACTCGTCCGGCGCGCCGTTGTCCGCGCCCGCGCGCTCGGCGCGGACCGCCGCGTCCAGGCGGGCCCGGGCGCCGTCGAGCCACTGCTCGCAGACCACGGCGAGCCGCTCGCCGCGCTCCCACAGGGCCAACGACTCCTCCAGGGTGATACCGCCGGTCTCCAGGCGGCGCACGACCTCGATCAGCTCGTCACGGGCCTGCTCGTAGGCCGGCGCCTCGTCCTCCGGCACGGATGCGGTCTGCTGCTCGCTCATGGCGCCAGCCTAGTTCGTGGGTGTCGGGGTCATCGGCGGGCGGAGGTGACCCGCACGGCGGCGCCGCGGTCGGGGTCGCGTCCGGCCGGGCTCACCAGCGCGGCCGAGGCGCCGTAGGCGAGGGTGGGGCCGGGATCGCCACTGCCCAGCACGGAACCCTGGTACGGCACGCCGTAGTGCTCGGGATCGGGCGAGCCGTCCGGAAGGACCACCCGGGTGCTGTACGGCCCGCGCGCGGGCACCACGGTCGACCCGTCGGTGAAGCGGTCCACGGGCGTGCCGTCGACGTACTCCACGCCCGGCGCCCAGCCGCGCGCGTCGGAGAACGCGCGGACCGGTTCGCGGGCGGCGAAATCCTGGCACCATGCGCCGTTGGAGTGGCACGCGACGAACGTCGGGGTGGGGGCGAAGCCGAACGCGGCATCGGCGGACTGGGCCCGGCTGTCCAGGTTCTTCCGCGGGTTGCTCTTCACCGTGTAGTGCCCGGCCGCCTCGCCCGTCCAGCGACGCGGGTCGGGATGGGCGTCCACGAGCAGGGTCTGGCCCTTCGCGCCGTAGCTGGGCGGTGCGCCCAGATTGAAGTTCACGCCGTTGTTCTGGTACTCGGCGTCGCGCAGCCAGACCAGCATGCCGGGCACGTTGTAGGCCAACCGGCGGACCTGTACGCCCCGTTCGTCGTTGTGCCCGGCGGTATAGGCGTGGCTCAGGCCGCGGTCGAAGCCGACGGGCGCGCGCCATTCCAGAAGGTAGTACTGCTCGCGCTCGACCTCGCCGGAGGTCTGCCCCCAGCCCGCCCCGCGGGTGACCGTGGTGCTGCCCTTGGTCGCGGTCCAGCCGTTGTCGCCCCGCTCCACGTCGTCGGACCACACCGTGCCGCCGTCGGCGCCGCCGGTGAGCGTGAAGTCGTCGGCGAACCAGCCCTTCTCCATGAAGGCGGCGTCGGTGTTGTAGGTCAGGCGCAGCTTGATGTTTCGGCCCGCGTACGGGGTCAGGTCGACGTGGTCGTGCCGCCAGCCGTTGGTGGTGCCGGTCAGGCCGTTGGTCTTGCGCAACTCGGCGAGGTTGTGGTTCGGGTCGGGATAGTCGGGCGGGGTGCTCACCGGGTTGCCGGCCTCGTCCCTGACCGCGAGCTGGGTCCAGCCGGCGCCGTTGTCGGTGGAGGCCTCGACGAAGCCGAAGTCCCAGTCCTGTTCGATGGTGTAGTCGTTCCACATGGAGAAGGTCGCGGGGCCGCCGGTGGGGATCGTGAGGTCGCGGACGAGGCGGGCGTCGGACCACTCCTGGTCCCGCTCCGAGTACCACATGTGGGTGCCGCTGTGCGGGGTGCCGATCCGGACACGTTCGTCGGGCAGGTTCACCCGGACCGCGTCGCGGGTGCCGGGCGGCGGAGCGGCGGCGGCGCCGAGCAGCACGGTGGAGGGCGCGCCGCCGACCGGGACGACCTGGGGATCGATCCAGCCCAGCACGTACTTCGACCACGCGCCCATGTGCGCGGGCATGGTCTGGAACAGCGGGCCGGCGTGCGATCCGGAGGACATCAGGTCCCAGAAGTCGACGTCGGTGTCCCCGCCGCTGAAGTTGTCGTACAGGTCGGGGAGTCCGAGGTCGTGGCCGAACTCGTGGGCGAAGACGCCCACTCCGGAGTCCTCGGGCTGGACGATGTAGTTGGCGATCTTGATGTTGCTGCCGGGGACCTGGTGTCCGAAGAGCACGGTGGAGGCGTGTGCCCAGATGGCGTAGGTGCCCTCGGCGCCGCCGCCGGCGGACTTGTCCTTGCCGGCGTGGACCAGGACCAGGTGGTCCACCACGCCGTCCGGCTCCTGGGTGTTGCCGTCGTGGTCGGCGTCGCCCGGGTCTTCCTTGTCGTAATCCGCCCACGGGAAGTCGGGCCGGGCGGTGGCCAGGGCGTCCACTGCGTCGGTGACGAACTGCCGTACCCCGCGCGGGTTCTGCGGGCTGCCGCCGTTGTCCTGGCGGATCGCGCCGCAGTGGCCGGCGGCGTACCAGGCCTCGGAGTGCGGGACGGTCACCCAGCCGGCCGCCTCGCCGCCGATCGAATAGGAGCCGTGCGACATCTCCCGGTACATCGAGCGCATGGTCAGGCCGGTCAGGTCGATGCCCGGCTTGCCGTCGGGGCCGGTCAGGTCGGGCCGGACGCGCTCGGTGATGCCCCGATCGGAGTAGAGCATCCGCTCGTAGTGATCCTTGCCGAAGTCCGCGACCCACAGCGTGTTGTTGTCCCCGCCGCCGACTGCCGGATCCGGCAGCAGATTGTGCCGGGGACCGTTCTTGACGGTGCCCGGCGGCTCGGTCACACAGGTCGGATCGGCCACGCTCGTGGGCCGGCGGAACCCGGAGAAGTCGTCGTCGGCGTGATCGTCGAACTCGACCAGGACGGTCAGCAGCCGCGCCTCGCGGTGCGGCGCCCCCTCCTGGGCCCGAGGACTGACCCCGGTCCGAGCGGCGACCGCCTCGGCCCGGGCAAGCCGGCGCGCGGCGACGGGATTCCCGGCGGCGAACTTGCGGTCGTACTGCCGGGCGCGCCGATCGGCCGCCAGGGCGCGTGCGCGGACCTCGGGGGAGGCGCCCGGTGGTCCGTCGGGCGGCAACGGGTCCCTCGGCGCGACGTAGTTGACGTAGGAGTCGGCGGCTGACGGATTCCACCGCGCGGGCGAGTCGTCGGCGGCGGCCACGGAGGACGTGGCGACGCCGGTGAGCAACAACGCGGACGCGGCGAGCAGATGACGCAACACATGCGCAAAATAAGCCGCTTCGACCGCTGATCGGGTGAGGTAGGACGTCTTGTCCTACGAATGGGCCAAGCCGACCCGCCCGCCACACCCGAACGAGTGAGACGCGTCGAGCGAAACCCGAACGTGCGGGACTCGGATGAGCGAGACCCGGATGAGCGCGGCCCGGATGTCGCGAGCCCCCGTCAGTCGCCCGACGCCGGTGGGCCGTCCGCCACCACCACGTCGAAGCGCCCCGTGGACACCCGCGCGGTCAGCTTCTCGCCCGCCGCCACCTCGGCCGGGTCCCGGACCGCGTGGCCGTCCGCGCGTTGCAGCACCGCGTAGCCGCGCTCCAGGGTGGCCGCCGGGGACAGCGCGACCACCCGAGCGCGGGTGTGCGCGAGGTCGCTCTCGGCCCGGTCCAACAGGTGCCGCAGGGTACGCCGCGAGCGGTCCACCAGGGCGGCCACCTCCTCCGCGCGCAGGTCCACCATCCGGTGCGGGTCGGCCAGCACCGGCCGCGAACGCGCGGCCCGCAGGCCCTGATACTCCCGATCCAACCGGGCCCGGAGCGCGAGCCGCCCCCGATCGCGGACCTGGTGCACCTTGTGCAACTCCTCGCGGATGTCCGGCACGATCCGCTTCGCCGCATCCGTGGGCGTAGAAGCCCGAAAGTCCGCCACCAGATCCAGCAACGGCGAGTCCGGCTCATGCCCGATCGCACTCACCACCGGCGTCGTACAGGCGAAGACCGCACGCACCAATTCCTCGCTCGAGAACGGCAGCAGGTCCTCGACGCTGCCACCCCCACGAGCCACCACGATCAGATCCACATCCGGATCCGCGTCCAACTCCCGGACCGCCGACACCACCTGCGCCACCGCGCTCACCCCCTGCACCGCCACGTTCCGCACCGCGAACCGCACCGCCGGCCACCGCCGCCGCGCGTTCTCCAACACGTCCCGCTCGGCCGCCGAGGCCCGCCCGCAAACCAACCCCACCCGATGCGGCAAAAACGGCAATGGCCGCTTGTGCCGAGGATCGAACAACCCCTCCGCGGTGAGCGATCGTTTCAACTGCTCCAGCCGGGCCAACAACTCCCCGATGCCCACCGGCCGAATCTCCGCCGCCCGCAACGACAACGTCCCGCGCGCCCGATACCAGTCCGCCTTCGCGTGCACGACCACCCGCGACCCCTCGGCCACGATGTCCCCGACCGCGTCGAAGACCTTCCGATAGCAGGTCACCGAAATCGACACGTCCTGCTCGGCGTCGCGCAGGGTCAAAAACACCACCCCGGCCCCCGGCCGCCGACTGAGCTGCGTGATCTGCCCCTCGACCCACACCGCCCCGAGCCGATCGATCCACCCCCCGATCAACCGAGAGATCTCGGCCACGGGCAGGGGCGCTTCGGCGGACGTCGTGAGAGCCATCCCCAGAGGTTATCCGCCCGGTCTCCACGCACCCCGGTGCGCCGGCCGGCACGGCGCACCGAGCGACACCACGCGCCGATCGACACAACGAAACGAGAGCGTCGTGCATTTATGCAGTCATGAGACCAGTGAGACTCGGATCGGTCGAGGCCCCACCCGTCGCGCACGTGGGCAAGCCGCCCAGGGTCCGGCTGGCCGCTCTGGACGGGCTTCGTTTCCTCGCCGCGGTCATGGTCATGCTGTACCACTACGCCGGCTACGAGAGCGGCGACGAGACCCGGGCCTGGGACGGTCGGTCCGCGGCGGAACTGCTGCCGGGCCTGTCCCGGTTCGCCGCCTACGGCTGGCTCGGGGTCGAACTGTTCTTCCTGATCAGCGGGTTCGTGATCTGCATGAGCAGTTGGGGGCGCACGCTCGGCGACTTCTTCCGCTCCCGTGTGGTCCGGCTCTACCCGGCCTACTGGGTGGCGGTAGTGCTGAGCGCCGTGGTGTTGCGGCTGTGGCCGACGGTGCGGCACGCGCCCACGCCGAGCGACGTGCTGACCAACCTGACCATGCTGCAACAGCCGCTGGGCGTCCCGCACGTCGACGGCGTGTACTGGACCCTGTGGGCCGAACTGCGCTTCTACCTGCTGTTCGCCCTGGTGGTGGGGTTCGGTCGCGGGGTCACCTACCGGCGTACGGTCCTGTTCTGCGTGGCATGGACGGTGGTCACCGTCTCCGCCGCCGGCGCGCACGACGACCTGCTCCGGGCCGTCACCGAGCCGAGGTACGCCCCGTTCTTCATCGGCGGCGTCGCGCTGTACCTGGTCCGCCGATTCGGCCCCGACCCGCTGCTGTGGGGCATCGTCGGCATGTCCTGGCTGCTGGCCCAGAACTCCACGGTCGAGGAGATGCCCCGCCGGGTGGACGCGAACCCGCCACACCTGTCCGCGACGATCTGTATGGCCCTGGTCACCGTGTTCTACGCGCTGATGATCGCCCTCGCCCTCGGCAAGCTGGACCGTGTCTCCTGGTCCGGCCTGACCACCCTGGGCGCCCTGACCTACCCGCTCTACCTGCTCCACGAAAACCTCGGCTGGACCCTGATCCACGCCCTTTACCGCCCGGGCCGCCCCGCCTGGGCCGTCCTCGCCGCGGTGACGGTCACGATGCTCATATCCGCCTGGCTCCTCCACCGCCTGGCCGAACGCCCGATGTCCAAGGCCCTCGACAAAGCCCTCACCACATCCCTGACCCGCCTCCGCACCCGCGACCCCTGACCCCTTCGGTGCGACCGCCGGATTCGACCAGGTCGGCGAAGCCGATCACCTCGGCCTTGATGAAGCCGCCGGCCTCGGGGGCGATGGCGCCCCTACCGCCGGCCACCGCCGCTGCGCGTTCTGCAATACGTCCCGCTCTGCCGCCGAGGCCCGCCGCACACCAGCCCGACCCGGTGCGGCAGGTACGGCAGCGGCCCCGAGGCTACGAACCAACCCCCCCACCCGGCCCCACCACTCCCCGTGCGCTACCCGCCTCGTGGCGGAAACGGCTTGACCACGGCGCCCGGTCGTGAGTTAGCGTGGCCGCGCACTACGTGTCCTTCCCGGCGGAAGTACGCGACGTGGTCTGCGGGTTGATGGGCCGTTCGGTTCGGTGGCGTGATTTCACGGTGTGTTCCCGGCGGGAGCCATCCGGCATCCGTCATCGGTCACAACCGAAGGGGACGGATTCCCATGGCTGCCGTCGAGTACCCGCGCAAGCACCGCATCTGGGTCCGTGACGTCCTGGTGGGCGTCATGGCGGGCTTCGGCTCGAACCTGGCATGGATGCTGGCGCAGATCGTGGTGCACCGCCTCGGCTGAGCCGGGCGGAGGGCGGGTCTCCGGGACCCGCCCTCATCCCGCCCTCGCCCAGCCACGGCGCGGGTTAGGCTACGGCCTGTCAATGCGGCCCGACGGGCTTCCGCTCCGCTTCGGCGGAGCCACGAAGGACATGCCCCCACCCGCACGAGTCATCTCGTGCCTGGGGATCCTTCGTGCTCCTGCAACTGTCCGCCGCCGAACTCGGTCGACTCGTCGTCGCCTCGGCCGGATCGACGGATCTTCCGCTTACCGAGCGATTGATGCGCCGGCATTCCGAGGTCAAGGAGCGGCCGGCCGGCAAAGGCGACATCGCCGCGTGGAACAACAGCATCCCCATAGTGGTCGGGGCTCTGCTGGACTGTGGGCTCGGCGCAGTGATGGTGCAGGTCGAGGTCGACCTGCCACACACCAACTGTGCGGTCGACCTCGTGCTGTGCGGCCGGCATCCCGGCACGGGAATGGACTCCTACCTCGCGGTGGAGTTGAAGCAGGTACGGCACGCCACGGTCGATCCACGGTGCCCGATCGCCGTCGATCTCGGGTTCGGCGACGGGAAGAACAAGCTCCATCCGGTGCGCCAGGTTCAGCGCTACTGCGAGTTCATGATGCGCTATCTCCCCCATCTTCGAGAGAATGAAGACCGGTTGACAGGGGTGGTGCTGCTGCACAACGCGCGCGACGCCGACGTGGAGGCACTGTTCGAACTCCCGGAGTCCGAGCACGGTTTCCTCTACACACTCGACGACCTCAAGCGGTTCCGACGAGTCCTCACCTCGAAATTCGCCGCTGCGTCCGGAGAGGAGGCCGCCCGCGCACTGGAACAGGCACGTTGCGAACCTTTGCTCAAGGTCACCGACGTGGCACGGCAGCGCTCCGTCACCGGCGGCGGCCTCATGCTCCTCGACGAGCAGTGGGTCGCGTGCGACCGGATCACCCGGCATCTGGAAAAGACCGTGCCCCACACGGGTTTCAACGTCGGGTTGTTCGCCGACCTCGACTCGGTCGACGGCCCCGCCCTCGTTTCGGCCGGCAAGCGCGTTTTCGTCCTGCGCGGTGGACCCGGCAGCGGCAAGAGCGCCGTGGCGCTGGAATTGCTGCGCGCGCTCGGGCTCAAGGGCCGTGAGGCGGTGCTCGCGAGCGGATCCCACGCGTACACGGAGACGCTGCGTGAACTGATGGGCAGTACGGCACGCACGCTGAGGTCGGACGGACACCGGAGCGCCCGCAAGCTGTACAGGTATTTCAACAGCTTCACCGATGCCCCGCCGGACGGTATCGACGTCCTGATCTGCGACGAGGCTCATCGCCTGCGGCGCAACTCGACATCCCGCTGGACCCGCAAGGAACTCCGGAACGACGACCGACCGCAGGCGGACGAATTGATCAGGGCCGCGAAGGTACCGATCTTCCTGCTCGATGACCATCAGTCGATCCGCCCGGACGAGGTGGGCACCGCCGACTACCTCAGGCAGCGCGCCGAAGAGTGCGGTTGTCAGGTCGAAATGATCGATCTGGAGGTGATGTTCCGGGCGGGCGGCAGCAAGCGGTATCAGCGCTGGGTCCAGCAGCTGCTGGGGCTGGACGTCTCCGACCCCGTGGCCTGGCGCCCGGATGGACGGATGAATCTCATGGTCGCCGATTCCCCCGGGCAACTCGACGACTTCCTACGGCAACGTGCCCTGGAGGGGGCCACCGCACGCATCACCGCGGGCTACTGCTGGCCGTGGAGCGCCCCGGATGGAGAACGGCTCGTCGACGATGTGCACATCGGCGACTGGCGGATGCCGTGGAACGTGAAGCCCGATCACAGCGTTGCGCACGCGCCGAGGGCGGCGATGTGGTCGACCGATTCCCGGGGCATCGGGCAGATCGGCTGCGTCTATACGGCGCAGACCTTCGAGTACGACTGGAACGGCGTCATCATCGGCCCCGACCTGCTTTTCCGGGACGGAAGGTTCACGGTGGACCGGACCGGGTCCTGCGATCCCGCCTTCCGGACCTCGGTCGACGACGCGACCGTGGCCCGGTGCGTCCGCAACGCCTATCACGTGCTTCTCACCCGCGGCGTCGTTGGCACGGTGGTCTACTCGGTCGATCCCGACACCCACAACGCGCTGCGCAGGCTCATCCCGGGCACCATCGGCATGCAGCACCATGTCGGTGCCCGACCCAAGCTCACCGCGGAAGGATCACAACTGCCACCGGCCTATGGCAGAGGTCGCAGGTAGCCTTTGTTTCCTCGTAGTTGCGGCCCGCCGGGCTTCCGCTCCGCCTGGCGGAGTCGCCAAGGACATGCCCCCACCCGCACGAGTTCCTTCGTGCTGCCTGGGGGCAATCCTTGCTGTTCCGCGACTCCGCCGCCGCGGTCGCCGCCGAGTGCCTCTCCGGCGCTCTCTTTCTCCGCCTGACGGAGCAGTTCGTGCACCTGCACGGTTACCGGCCCGGCTCGTCCGAGGTCCGCTCGTGGGAGCGGAGCATCCCGGTACTCGCGAGCGCGCTCAACGATGCCGGGCTCGGGCAGGTGGAGATGCTCCTGGAGTACGGGCTGCCACTGACCAGCAAGCGGGCCGACGCCGTGCTGGCCGGCGTACACCCCGAGACCGGTCTGCCGTCGTATGTCGTCGTGGAACTGAAGCAGTGGAGCAGCGCGGAACCCGACGACGACGATCCCTCGCTGTGCCACGTTGATGCCTACGCCCGGCCGGTGCTGAACCCCGTCGACCAGGTGCGCGGATACTGCGAGTACCTCGTCTCCTTCAACGGAGCCCTGGCCGAACACCCCGAACGCATCAGCGGCGCCGCCTACTTGCACAACGCAACCCAGTTCGGCGTGGGCGGGCTCTTCGCCACCGAACAGAACCGACTCGGTCGGCTCTTCATCGGCGCGCGGCGCGGGGAGTTCCTTGAATTTCTGCGGACGAGGCTGGGAGCCGGCTCCGGTGCGTCGGCAGCGGACGAGTTCGTCGACGGGAAGATCGGCCCGTCGCGACAGCTCATGGCGGTCGCCGCCGAAGAGGTGCGCGAGCGCGAGCAGTTCGTCCTGCTCGACGAGCAGCGGGTCGCGTATCGCATCGTCCTCAACGCCGTCCGTCGGGCCAAGGAGTCCGATCACAAGGAGGTCGTGGTCGTCACCGGCGGCCCCGGCACCGGCAAAAGCGTCATCGCGCTGTCGCTCCTCGGCGAGCTGTACCGGCGCGGAATCACCGCGCTGCACGCGACGGGATCCAGCTCGTTCACCACGACGATGAGGAAGATCGTGGGCGCTCGAAAGCGCGAAGTGAAGGATCTCTTCAAGTACTTCAACAGCTTCATGACCGCCGAACGCAACAGTCTCGATGTGCTGATCTGCGACGAAGCCCACCGTATGCGGGAGACGTCGGCCAACCGCTACACGCGGGCTTCGCATCGCACCGGCAAACCCCAGATCGAGGAACTCATCGACGCGGCTCGTGTTCCGGTGTTCCTGCTGGACGAGCATCAGGTCGTTCGTCCCGGCGAGATGGGCACGCTGGGGGAGATCGAGACGACGGCCGCAAAGAAGGGGCTCCGCTGCCGGGTCGTGCCGCTGGACAGTCAGTTCCGGTGCGGTGGCAGCGATGCATATCTGCGGTGGGTGGTGCGGCTGCTGGAACTCGAGCCGGGCGGCCCCGTGACCTGGGAGCCGGACGACAGGATGCAACTCCTGATCGCGGACAGTCCGCAGGAGATGGAGGCATTCCTCGACGGCCGCCGTGCCCTGAAGTACAGCGCGCGCATGGCCGCGGGCTACTGCTGGCAGTGGACGAAGGAGGTGCCGGCCGGACAGGCACTGCCGGCGGATGTCGTCGTGGGGGAGTGGAAGCGCCCCTGGAACGTCTACGGTGACCGAGCCGTCGCAGGCGCGCCACCGGCCGCCCTGTGGGCAACCGATCCGGCCGGTTTCGGTCAAGTGGGATGCGTGTACACGGCACAAGGCTTCGAGTACGACTGGAGCGGCGTCATCATCGGCCCCGACCTGGTGTGGCGCGGTGATCGCTGGATCACCGACCGTACGGCGTCCAAGGATCCGGTCTTCAGGAAGTCCACTCCGGACGCGGACGTCGACCGACTGATCCGCAACACCTACAAGGTGCTGTTGACGCGGGGGATGATCGGCACGGTGGTGTACTCGACCGACGCCGAGACCCGCGGCAAGCTGCGGGAGCTGACCGGCGCGACATCGAGTCTCGCGGCTGTGTGACGTTCACCCGGGTGCGGACCTCGGCTTCGGGTCCGCGCCGGGCGCAGGCACCCGGGTGAACGCCGTCCCGGCGGGGCCGGTCCTCGAGGGTCGGCCCCCGCCGGGTTCCGGACCCGATGGAAGGTGTCGCGGCGGTCAGACGTTGAAGCGGAACTCCACCACGTCGCCGTCCTGCATGATGTAGTCCTTGCCCTCCATGCGGGCCTTGCCTTTGGTGCGGGCCTCGGTGCGGCTGCCGGTTTCGACCAGGTCGGCGAAGCCGATCACCTCGGCCTTGATGAAGCCGCGCTGGAAGTCGGTGTGGATGACGCCGGCGGCCTCGGGGGCGGTGGCGCCCTTGGGGACCGTCCAGGCGCGGGCTTCCTTGGGGCCGGCCGTCAGGTAGGTCTGCAGGCCCAGGGTGTCGAAGCCGACGCGGGCCAGGATCGACAGGCCGGATTCCTCCTGGCCCAGGCTCTGCAGCAGCTCCAGGGCCTCGGCCTCGTCCAGCTCGATCAGCTCGGACTCGATCTTGGCGTCGAGGAAGATCGCCTCGGCCGGCGCGACCAGCTCGCGCAGCTCGGCCTTGAGCGTCTCGTTGACCAGCTCTTCCTCGTCCACGTTGAAGACGTACAGGAACGGCTTGGCGGTCAGCAGGTGCAGCTCGCGCAGCGGCTCGGGGTCCAGGCCCGCGGCGAAGACCGTGGTGCCGGCCTCCAGGACCTCCTTGGCCTGCTGCACGGCGGCGGCGACGGCGATCTTGTCCTTCTGCAGCCGCGAGTCCTTCTGCAGGCGCGGGAGCACCTTCTCGATGGTCTGCAGGTCGGCCAGGATCAGCTCGGTCTCGATGATCTCCTTGTCGTCGGCCGGCGAGATCTTGCCGTCGACGTGCACCACGTCGGGGTCGGTGAAGACCCGGATGACCTGGCAGATCGCATCCGACTCGCGGATGTTGGCGAGGAACTTGTTGCCCAGGCCCTCACCCTCGGACGCGCCGCGCACGATGCCCGCGATGTCCACGAAGTCGACCGTGGCCGGGATCTTGCGGGCCGACCCGAAGATCTCCGCCAGCTTGTCCAGTCGCGGGTCCGGTACGCCCACCACGCCCACGTTCGGCTCGATGGTCGCGAAGGGGTAGTTCGCCGCGAGCACGTCGTTCTTGGTCAGGGCGTTGAAGAGGGTCGACTTGCCGACGTTGGGCAGGCCGACGATTCCGATGGTGAGCGACAACTGGATTCCCTGGCTTCTCGGCGATCGATGTGGCGCGCTGCGGACATACAAGCGCCTCCGGGAAGTGTAGGCGGTGGCCCGCGGCCAGTAGCATCCCTGGTTTCGTACGCCGGACACTCGACGACGGGGACATCGATGAGCCGCACCTCGAACATCAACCTCAACCGCAGGCAGCTCACGGACGGCGTCCTGTGGGAGGCCAAACCCATGCGGGTCCTGCTGGTCGCCGCGTTCGTCCCGGTCGGACTCGGCCTGCTCGACCTGGCCGATCTGGGCCTGTCTACCCTCTGGAGCGTCGCGCTGTGGGGCGGGCTGACCCTGTTCGTACTCCTGGGCTACGCGCTCTATCAGTACCGGAAGTTGTCGATCGGCCCCAATGGCCTGGTCTTCCACGGCCTGTTCCGCACCCGCGGTCTGCGCTGGGAGGAGATCGGCGCGGTCGAGGCGAAGCTCAAGGTCGGCACCGGCGACGCCCCGTGCTACGCGGTGGTGCGCTGCACGATGCGCGACGGCTCCCGGAAGCAGCACACGATCAACTTCCTGGACAAGGACACGTTGGCGTATCTGGCGGTGGACCTGCGCTGGTACGCCGCGCCGCGCGGCATCGCGGTCCGGGTGCTGAGCACCGACGAGGTGGTCCGTGCCGTCGACCTCGTGGAGAGCGGCGCCCGGGGGTGACGGTCCCTCCGCCCGATTTCGCCCGTCCGCCGAATTGCTCGGCCGATTCCGCCACCGATTCCCGCCCCGCGAGCGTCCTCCCTGGTGAGCCCGCCCGGATCGGGGGCACAAGCACAACGATCCACGGCGATTCACCATGATCGAGGACGGACAATCGAGGACGAAACGGCGACCGGGCGCACGGTTCGACACGGGCGGGTGAGGTTTTTCGTGTTCTTGGACGGTTTTGACCGTGATGCGGCAATACCTTGTGGGGATGGAACAGCGCAGCCGAGCGGGAGCGCGTCCCGTCCCGCCCCGGAACCCACCGAAGCGGTCTCGCGTGCCGGCGCCGGGACGAGGTGAGCCGGTGCGTCGTCGACCGCCGACCGGACCGCCGCCACCCACCGCGGGCCCACCGCCGGCCGAGCGCGGGCCGGGGGAACGCGCCGGCCGGCCCCGACGCGCCCATCCGCAGCGGGCCGCCCGCCCACAGCCGCGTCCCGGCCCGTCCCGGCGCCCGCCCGGTGCCGCCGGCGCGTACCGACCGGCCTACACCGGCGGCCTCACCGCCGCGGGCGCGGCCGTGTTCGGCCTGGGCGGCACCCTGCTCGGCGGCCTCGTCGACCACCTGGCGACCGACCGCCTCGGCCTCGTGTTCGGCCTCGCGTTCCTGATCAGCTCCGTCTTCGTGGCCTGGAAGGTACGCGCGCAGGACTGGATCGCCGCCATCATCGCGCCGCCGATCGCCTTCGCCGTGACCGTCGTGCTGGTCAGCACCCTCCTCGGCGGCGACACGCACGAGAGCTACCTCACCCGGGTCGGCCTGGACCTGCTCACCGCGCTGTCCTTCAAGGCCGGCCTGCTGTGGGGCGGCACCGCCCTGGCCGCCGTCGTGGTCCTGGTCAAACGCCGCCTGACCGACCGCACCTGAGCACCGGCACCCGAGCGGCCCGCCCACCCCCGCCGAGCCCGCCACCCAAAAGGGCCCGCCACCCAAAAGGGCCCGCCCGAGCGCACCCGGACAGGCCCCGCACGTAGCGCCCACGCGCCACCGCTCAGGAGTTGCGCAGATCCCGCCGCAACTCCTGCGGCAACGCGAACTGCAGCCGCTCCTCGACCGAGCGGTGGATGTGCACATCGCCGAAGCCGCGCTCGGCGAGCCAGGCCAGCACGCCGTCGACCAGCACCTCGGGCACCGAGGCCCCGGAGGTGACGCCGACGGTGCCGACCCCCTCCAGCCACTCCTCCTTCAGCTCCTCGGCGTAGTCGACCAGATACGACGCGCGAGCGCCCGCCTCCAACGCGACCTCGACCAGGCGCACCGAGTTGGACGAGTTGGTCGAGCCGACCACGATCACCAGGTCCGACTCGGCGGCGATCTGCTTCACCGCGACCTGGCGGTTCTGCGTCGCGTAGCAGATGTCGTCGCTGGGCGGGTCGATCAGCAGTGGCAGCCGCTTGCGCAGCTCCTTGACGGTGGCCACGGTCTCGTCCACGGACAGCGTGGTCTGGGACAACCAGGCCACCTTCGACGGATCGCGCACCTCGACGTTGGCGACGCCCTCGGGACCGTCCACCAGGTGGATGTGGTCGGGCGCCTCACCGGAGGTGCCGATCACCTCTTCGTGGCCCTCGTGGCCGATCAGGAGGATGTCGTAGCCCTCCTCGGCGAAGCGCACGGCCTCCTTGTGCACCTTGGTCACGAGCGGACACGTGGCGTCGATCGTGCGCAGCGACCGGGCCGCCGCCTCCTCGTGCACCACGGGGGCCACCCCGTGCGCGGAGAAGACGACCGTGGCGCCCTCGGGCACCTCCGCCGTCTCCTCCACGAAGATCGCCCCACGCTTCTCCAGCGTCTCGACGACGTATTTGTTGTGCACGATCTGCTTGCGCACGTACACCGGCGCACCGTACAGATCGAGGGCCTTCTCGACGGTCTCGACGGCTCGGTCGACGCCCGCGCAGTAGCCCCGGGGGGCGGCGAGCAGGACGCGGCTGGTTGACGACATGGCTCCATCGTACGGGCGCCGATCGGTGATCCATCGGCGTCCGAGCGGCAAAGCGCACGTAATAGGGTCCTTTGGTCGGGGCCGGTTGCGAATCCGCCGTACCCGTGCCCGCCCACGCCGTCCACGGGAAGACGTCGGATGCCCTTCAGCTCAGCGGAACGGCCCGAAAACGACACCTCGGGCGGTCGGGCATCCGCGAAACGGCGCCGGGTCAGCTGGGATCTGCTGCGGGTGGCGTTCGTGGCGCTGGTCCTGCTCTTCCACGGCACCTACCTGGCCCGCCAGTGGCATCCCGAACTGGTCGCCCGCCCGATCGTGTTCCCGTACCAGCTCGGCGCGAGCCTGCTCCTGGTCGTCTCCGGCTACTTCGCGGCGCACTCGCTGCGCCGGGGGGACGTGGTCCGCTGGTGGGTCGGCCGGATGGCGCGGATGGTGCCCGCCTTCCTGGTCGGCGTCCTGGGCACCTCGCTGTTCCTGCGGTTGTGCGCGCCGCCGGGGTGGTACGCGCCGGACCTGCGCGACGTGCTGGCCAATCTGGCCATGTTGTGGAACTGGAAACCGCAGTCCTACACCTATGTGGACGCGGCCTATTGGACGATTCCGCTGCAGCTCCTCTGGTTCACCGCGATCTTCGCGCTGTGGCGTTGGCGCCGGGTGCATGGCGACGCGACGGCCCGGGCGTTGTGGACGGTGCTGCTGGTCGAGATGTTCCTGCTGCCGATCCGGCTGCACCTGCAGTCGGAGGCGTTCCGCACCCTCTACGACGGGTTCGGCCTGTACCGCGTGCACCTGTTCGTGGCGGGCATCGTCGTGCACCTGTGGTCGCGGCGGCGGGTGCGCGGCGCACA
The DNA here is from genome assembly GCF_053618075.1 of Embleya sp. NPDC055664. Lineage (NCBI taxonomy): Bacteria > Bacillati > Actinomycetota > Actinomycetes > Kitasatosporales > Streptomycetaceae > Embleya > Embleya sp. NPDC055664. Next base: position 174,091 of record NZ_JBSHGZ010000014.1, on the reverse strand, counting down.
CGCGGTACTCCTGCTGGGCACCTGTACGTTCGCGCATCTGTGCCAGACCCGGCACGTGTCCTGGAGCGTCGGACTGGCGATCGGCATCGCCGCGATCTGCCTGGCGGCGCTCGGCCCGGACTGGAACCGCTTCCTGCCCGGATGGGCCGGCCGCGTGCTCGAATGGATCGCCGGCATCACCTACGCGGTCTACCTGGTGCACCAGTCGATCGGCTACGTGGTGATGCGCCGCCTCCAGGACCACGGGGTCGGCGCGTGGGGCCAACTCCTGGCGCTGGCCCTGCTCGCGATCGGGCTCGGCTGGCTGCTCACGGTGCTGGTGGAGCGCCCCGCGCATCGGGCGATCATGCGTGGCTTCGACCGGCTGCGCCCGCAGTCCTGAACCCCGACCGCCCCGCGCCGCCGTGCCGCCTCACCGCGAGTAGCCGCCTCACAACGAGTACTTGGTGAAGAAGGCCCACATCAGGTCGTTCGCCGAGATCTCCTGGTTGATCCGCCCGAAGCCGCGCACCTCGACGCCGGGCGCGCCCGGCCAGGTGTGCCCCGCGTCGGACTGGGTGTACAGGACCACCGACGTACCGCCCGCGCAGTCGCCGTACGTCGTGCGCTCCACGTGCCGGGACACACGCGTGCGCACCGGCTTGCCCGGGCAGCCGTCGATGCCGGCCCAGCGCCGCGCCGCCTCGGGCACCGTGTACGTCCAGCGCGAGGCGGGCCCGCCGTCGTAGGGGTTCGCCTGGTCGGCCAGCCCGTGGAAGGTCAGCACCGGGACGGGCCGGATCGGCCGACACGGCGCCGGCCGGGCACCGTCCGTGCCGTCCGCGCGCAGACCCGCCACGGGGGCGATCGCCGCTATCCGCCGGCTGAGCGTGCACCCCAGCAGCGACGTCATCCGCGCCCCGCCGGAGAACCCGGTCGCGTACACCCGCCGATCGTCCAGGCACAACGAGCGGTCCAGCGCGTCCAGCGCGGCGCCCACGAAGCCGACCTCGTCCCGCCCGCCCGCCGCGGCCGGGTGCCCGCCGTACAGCGGCACGCCGGGGATGTTCCAGGCCCGCCCGGGACCGCTGCCCGGATACTTGAGCCCACCCTCGGGGATCGCGACGACGAATCCGTGGCGCTCGGCGGACGCCCCCATCCCCGTGATCGCCATCTGCGCCGCGCCGGTGCTGTTGCTGCCGTGCAGGTTGAGCACCAGCGGCCGGGGATCGGTGCCGTCGTAGCTCTGCGGCAGGTACGCCTGGACCCGAAAGGTCTCGCCGGAGAAGGACACGGGCACGCTCACCCACCCCTGCCGGTCGCGCCCGTCGCAGCCGACGTCCACCGCGGCGGAGCGGGCCCGCGCGGCGGGATCGTTTGCGTGCGCGGTCAGTCGGGACAGCGCGAACACGGCGAGTACGGCGGCGACCGCGGCGAACACCGCGAGCGCGCGACCCACCCCCCGCAGGCCCGGGTACCGGAATCCCGCCACAGCCCACCCCACCTCGTTCGGCGACCCGGGTCCGGATCCGGTCCGTTCGGGAAGCATGTCCCCGAAGACAGACGCTCGCGAACCGACAAAGGTTGCCTGCTGCGGCGCCCGCTCGGCACGTAGAGTTGTCCGCCATGACCGGGACCCGCATCGTCGTCGGCGCCGCGATCCTCCACCGGGGACGCCTGCTGGCCGCCTGCCGCAGTGCGCCCGCCGCGTTGGCGGGCGGTTGGGAGTTCCCCGGCGGCAAGGTCGAGCCGGGCGAGGACGAGACCGCCGCGCTGGTGCGCGAATGCCGCGAGGAGCTGGGCGTGACCGTGCGCCCGGTGCGCCGGTTGCCCGGTGCCTGGCCGCTCGGGACAGGGTACGTGTTGCACGTATGGCTCGCCGATCTGGTCTCGGGTGAGCCGCGCCCGCTCCAGGACCACTCGGAAGTGCGCTGGCTCGCCCCGACCGCGGTGGCGGACCTGGACTGGCTCGCGGCGGATCGACCGGCGGTGGACCTGGTCGCGGCGGTCATGGACGAGTCGGCTACCGGAAAGCAGGTCATGGGTGACGAGTCGCTGCCAATGCGTGGATAAGGTCGACGTGGCCGTGCCCGGGGGCCGGGCTTGAGATGGTGATCAATCGGGAAAACGGTCCGGAGTAGCAGCGACAAAGGAATCCGCCGTCCATGGAGCAGCGCCGAGAAGTCGACCGGAATCCGGGGGACCCGGCCCGGCGCTCGACGGCGCCCGGATCCCTGTTCGATCTCGTCCCGTCGGCCACCTGGGTGCTCGACGCCGAGGGCCGGATCGTGATGTGGAGCGCCGCCGCCGAGCAGCTGTTCGGCTACCGGCGCGAGGACATCCTCGGCGCCCGCGCGGTCGACCTGGTGCATCCGCCGTTCACCCCCGAGCAGCAGGCGGCCACGACCGACGCGGTGGCCGGCGTCGACGTGTTCGCCGGGCTGTACACGATGCGTCGCGGCGACGGCACGCTGTGCACGGTCGAGTCGCGGGCCGCCTTCGCCGAGGACCTGGACGGCAACCGGTTCGTGCTGATCACCTCGATGGACTCGGCGGTGGTGCACAAGGTCGAGGCCGACCTCGCGATCCGCGAGGCGCTGTTCGACCAGTCGCCGATCGGGGTCGGCATCTTCGACGCCGACCTGCGCTACGTCGCGGTCAACGACGCGCTCGCCGCGATCAACCGCACGCCGGTCGAGGCGCACATCGGGCGCCGGCTCGAAGAGGTCCGCCCCGGGATGGACACCGAGCGGGTGCGCACCATCCAGCAGCGTGTCCTGGAGACCGGCGAGCCCGTGGTCGACTCGCGCATCTTCGGCCCGATCCCCGTCGACGGCAGCCCGCGCACGGTGTGGTCGATGTCGTACAACCGCCTGGAGGCGCCCGGCGGCCGGATCCTGGGCATCAGCTGCTCGCTGATCGACGTGACCGAGCGGCACTACGCGATGGTCAAGGTCGACGCCGCGCGCAAGCGGCTCGCGCTGCTGAACGAGGCCGGCACCCGGCTCGGCGCCACCCTCGACATCCCCCGGATCGCGGAGGAGCTGACCGCGTCGGTGGTGCCCGGATTCGCCGACCTGGCCGCGGTGGACCTGCTGGAGGCCATCGTGCAGGGCGAGGAGATCCCGCCCGGCGCGCACGCCGAGAAGGCCCGCCTGCAGCGCGTCGCCTCACGCGGCGCGCGCCCGGGGCGGTACACCGACGAACTGCTGCGCCAGGGCAGCACGTTGGTCTACGCGGCCGACTCCACCTTCGGCCGCTGCCTGCGCACGGGCGGCTCGTACCTGATGCGCAACGTGCAGGACGAGATGTACGACGAGCTGATCCACGACCCGACCCGGGCCGAGGCGGCGCGGGCCCTCGGGCTGCACACGATGATCGTGGTTCCGCTCAGCGCCCGGGGCGTGGTGCTGGGCACGCTGCTGCTCGGGCGCGGCGAGGGCCGACCCGCCTTCGACCCCGACGACCTGACCCTGGCCACCGAACTGGGCTCGCGCGCGGCGGTGTCGGTGGACAACGCGCGGCTGTACCACCACCAGCGCGAGACCGCGGTGATGTTGCAGCGCAGCCTGCTCCCGCAGAACCTCCCGGATCTGCCGGGCATCGCGGTCGCGCACCGCTACCTGCCGGGCAGTTCCGTCACCGAGGTCGGCGGCGACTGGTACGACGTGATCCCGCTGTCCGGCGGCCGGATCGGGCTCGTGGTCGGCGACGTGATGGGCCACGGGGTGCACGCGGCGGCGGTCATGGGCCAGTTGCGCACCGCCGTGCGCACCCTCGCGGGGCTGGAACTGCCGCCCGCCGAGGTGCTGGGGCATCTGGACGACATCGTGGTGGGGCTCGGGGAACTGCACTACGCGACGTGTGTCTACGTGGTCTACGATCCCGTGGCGCGTACCTGCGAGTTCGCCAGCGCGGGCCACATGCCGCCGATCCTGGTGCCGCCGACGGGTCGGCCCAGGGTGGTCGACAATCCGCCGGGCACCGTGCTCGGCGTGGGCGGACTGGGCTTCGAACAGGGCGACTTCGCGGTCGAGTCGGGCAGCACGCTGGTGCTGTACACCGACGGCCTGGTGGAGACCCGGGATCGTTCGCTCGACGTCGGCATCGGCCTGCTGTGCGACGCCCTGGCGGGCCCGCCGGGGCCCCTGGAGCGCACCGCCGACCGGATCGTCGCGGACGTGCACGAGGAGCCCGGATTCGACGACGTGGCCCTCCTGGTGGCCCGCCTGGACGCCCTCGCCGAGGACTCGGTCGCCTCGTGGTGGTTGCCCGCCGAACCCGCCGTGGTCTCCCGGGCCCGCGAGCTGAGCCGCAAGACGCTCACCGAGTGGGGCCTGGACGCCCTGGTCGACATCACCGAGCTGCTGGTCAGCGAACTCGTCACCAACGCGCTGCGCTACGGCGCGGGCCCGATCCGACTGCGCCTGCTGCGTGGTCGGGCGCTGCTGTGCGAGGTCGCCGACGCGGGCACCACCCTGCCGCGCATGCGCGAGGCCGACGACACCGACGAGGGCGGCCGGGGCCTGCAACTGGTCAACCAGCTCGCCGAACGCTGGGGCAGCCGAAAATCCGGCCACGGCAAGACGGTCTGGTTCGAACTCCCTTTGCCGGAATAGCCTCCGACCCCTACGCGGTGGGCGTCTCGTGCCGCCCGCTCAGTTCTCGTAGTGGTAGCGGCACTGGGCAATCAGCACCGAGTCGTCGGTGACCTTGTAAATCAGGCGGTGCTCGTCATTGATCCGGCGTGACCAGTAGCCGTGGAACCCGTGCTTGAGTGGCTCCGGCTTGCCGATGCCCTCGTTGCCATTGCGCGCGATGTCGGCGACGAGGGTGTTGATCCGCTTGAGGATCCTGCGGTCCTGGACCTGCCACCACAGATATTCCTCCCAGGCTCGGGAGGCGAAGACGATCTTCACTCCGGGTCCACCAGCGCCCGTACCGTTCCGCCGCCGTTTTCCAGTTCCTCGATGGAGGCCAGGAGCCGGCGGGCGTTCGCGGGGCTGCGCAGCAGGTAAGCGGTTTCCTTGAGGGACTCGTAGTCCTCCAGCGAGACTATGACCACCGGTTCGTGTCCCGCGCGAGTGATCACGATCTCCTCGCGGTCGTCCACCACCGCGTTCAGCACCTCGGCGTAGCGAGCGCGGGACTCCGAGTAGGTCATCGTCTTCATGAGCTCGACTCCTCCATTAGGTACAAGAAATTGTACGTCCTGGATCGTGTCGCGGCAACGACACCGGGTGCGGGTGCCGTTGCCGACCCGGTCGGCTCGCGTAGTGGCGGTCGGCGAGGCCGGCGGGCCGACCGGGCCGGGGGCGGTGGCCCCGGGGGTCGGCCGCCCCGCCCCGTCTCAGTCCCCGGACCCCCGCCGGCGGATCTTGTTGCCCAGCCAGACCAGCGGGTCGTACTTGCGGTCGGCGACCCGTTCCTTCATCGGGATCAGCGCGTTGTCGGTGATGTGGATGTGCTCCGGACACACGTCCGTGCAGCACTTGGTGATGTTGCACAGGCCGAGCCCGTGCTCCTCCTGCGCGGCCTTTTGCCGGTCCGCCACGTCCAGGGGGTGCATGTCCAACTCGGCGATCCGCATCAGGAAGCGCGGGCCGGAGAACGCCGCCTTGTTGTCCTCGAAGTCGCGGATGACGTGGCACGTGTTCTGGCACAGGAAACACTCGATGCACTTGCGGAACTCCTGCGAGCGCTCCACGTCGACCTGCTGCATCCGGTACTCGCCAGGCTTCAGCCCCTCCGGAGGCGTGAACGAGGGCACCTGCCGGGCCTTCGCGTAGTTGAACGACACGTCGGTGACCAGGTCGCGGATCACCGGGAAGGTGCGCATCGGGGTGACCGTGACCACCTCGTCCGGCGCGAATGTGCTCATCCGGGTCATACACAACAACCGCGGCCGGCCGTTGATCTCCGCGCTGCACGAACCGCACTTGCCCGCCTTGCAGTTCCACCGCACGGCCAGGTCCGGGGCCTGGGTGGCCTGGAGCCGGTGGATGATGTCGAGGACCACCTCGCCCTCGTTCACCTCGACCTTGAAGTCGCGCAGCTCGCCGCCGTCGGTGTCGCCGCGCCAGATGCGGAAGTCCGCCTTGTGGGTCATCAGCCGTCCTTCCCGGGAAGCTCCGCGTCGGTCAGGTACTTCGTCAGCTCGTCCCGCTCGAACAGCTCCAACAGGTCGGCGCGCATCGGCACGGCCTCGCTCCTGGTCAGTCGCACGGACAGGGTCTCTGCGTCGGGGTCGACGATCGAGCACGCCAGCACCACCCGACGCCACTCGGCGGACATCGCCGGGAAGTCGTCGCGGGTGTGCCCGCCGCGGCTCTCCTGCCGCTCCAGGGCCGAGCGCGCCACGCACTCGCAGACCAGGAGCATGTTGCGCAGGTCCAGGGCCAGGTGCCAGCCCGGGTTGTACTGCCGGTGGCCCTCCACGCCCGCCTTGGCCGCGCGCGCCTTGAGCTCCTCCAGGCGGGTCAGCGCCTCGGCCATCTCGCCCTCCCGGCGGATGATGCCGACCAGGTCGTTCATGGTCTGCTGGAGCTCCTGGTGGACCGTGTACGGGTTCTCCGCGCTCTCCACGGCGAACGGTGCCAGTGCCTCGGCCTCGGCCGCCTCCAGCTGCTCCTGCGGGGCCTCGCGCCGTGCCTCGCCGATCTCCTCGGCGTAGCGCGCCGCGTGTTCGCCCGCCCGGCGGCCGAACACCAGCAGATCGGACAGCGAGTTGCCGCCGAGCCGATTGCTGCCGTGCATGCCGCCGGCGACCTCGCCGGCCGCGTACAGGCCGAGCACGCTCGGGGTGGCCGCGGTGTCCGGGTCCACCGCGATCCCGCCCATCACGTAGTGGCAGGTCGGACCCACCTCCATCGCCTCGGCGGTGATGTCCACGTCGGCCAGTTCCTTGAACTGGTGGTACATCGACGGCAGTTTGCGGCGGATCTCCTCGGTGCCGCCGGCCATCCGGCCGACCACGGTCAGGAACACCCCGCCGTGCGGCGAGCCCCGACCGGCCTTGACCTCGGAGTTGATCGCCCGCGCCACCTCGTCCCGGGGCAGCAGTTCGGGCGGGCGCCTGTTGTTCTCCTGGTCGGTGTACCAGCGGTCGCCCTCGTCCGGGGTCCTGGCGTACTTCTCCTTGAACACGGCCGGGATGTAGTCGAACATGAAGCGTTCGCCCTCGGAGTTGAGCAGCACCCCGCCGTCGCCGCGCACCGACTCGGTGACCAGGATCCCCTTCACCGACGGTGGCCAGACCATCCCCGTCGGGTGGAACTGGACGAACTCCATGTTGATCAGAGGCGCGCCCGCGAGCAGCGCGAGCGCCTGCCCGTCGCCCGTGTACTCCCACGAGTTCGAGGTGACTTTGAAACCCTTGCCGATCCCGCCGGTGGCCAGCACCACCGCCGGCGCGTCGAAGACGGTGAAGCGGCCCGACTCGCGCCAATAACCGAACGCGCCGGCGATCCGGTTGCCCGCCTCGGAGCCGGCGTCGGGCACGGTCAGCAGCCGGGTGATCGTGCACTCCTGGAAGACCTTCAGCCGCGCCTCGGGGTCGCCGAACTCGCGTTCGTCCTCCTGCTGGAGCGCGACGATGCGCTGCTGGAGGGTGCGGATCAACTCCAGTCCGGTGCGGTCGCCGACGTGCGCGAGGCGCGGATACTCGTGGCCGCCGAAGTTGCGCTGGCTGATCCGGCCGTCGGCGGTGCGGTCGAACAGCGCGCCCCAGGACTCCAACTCCCAGACGCGGTCCGGGGCTTCCTTGGCGTGCAGCTCGGCCATCCGCCAGTGGTTGAGGAACTTGCCGCCGCGCATGGTGTCGCGGAAGTGCACCTTCCAGCCGTCCTGCGAGTTCACGTTGCCCATCGAGGCGGCGATGCCGCCCTCGGCCATCACGGTGTGGGCCTTGCCGAACAGCGACTTGCAGACCACGGCGGTGCGCAGGCCGCGCGTGCGGGCCTCGATGGCGGCCCGCAATCCGGCGCCGCCCGCGCCGATCACGACCACGTCGTACGAATGACGTTCCACTTCGGACACGAGTGCCACTCCTGTACTGGGCTGGGACGTTGGTGCCGGGGGCGAACAACCGTGCGGGGAGATCGCTCAGAAGAAGCGGGGATCGTCGAAGGCCCCGCTCGCGACCAGGTACACGTACAGGTCGGCGAGCGCGACGCCGAACAGCGAGGCCCAGGCCAGTTCCATGTGCCGGCCGTTGAGCCGGCTGACGAAGCCCCAGAGGCGATACCGCACGGGGTGCTTGGAGAAGTGCTTGAGCTTGCCGCCGACGATGTGCCGACACGAGTGGCAGGACAGCGTGTATGCCCAGATCAGCAGCACGTTCGCGAGCAGCACCAGGGTGCCGAGCCCCATGTGCCCCCAGGCGCCGTGCTCGTCGCGGAACGCGATCAGCACGTCCCAGGTCAGGATCACCGCCACCACCGCCGCGAACCAGAAGAAGTAGCGGTGGATGTTCTGCAGGATCAGCGGGAACCGGGTCTCGCCCGAGTACGAGCCGCGCGGCTCGGGGACCGCGCACGCCGACGGCGACGCCCAGAACCCCCGGTAGTACGCCTTGCGGTAGTAGTAGCAGGTCAGCCGGAAGCCGAGCGGGAAGATCAGGATCAGCAGCGCCGGGGACAGGCTCCACCAGTCGCCGAACAGCGGCGCGTTGGCGCTCATCGGCATGCTGTCGCACTTGGACGCCAGACAGGGCGAGTAGAACGGCGACACATACGGCTCGGCGAAGTAGTCGTCGTTCGCGAACGCCCGCCAGGTCGAGTAGACGATGAACGCGGACAGGATGGTCACGGTCACCGCGGGCGAGAGCCACCAGCGGTCCGTGCGCAGATGTCGCGCCGGGATTTGTGCGCGGCCCGGCGCGTTGGTGCCGGTGCTGCCCGCCGGCCCCGTCGTCCCTGTAGCCAAGACGTCACCTTCCTGTCCGGCGCTGCGGTCGCATGCCGCCCACGCCTTCGTCGTCCGCGTCCGCGAAGATGACCGGGTCGTACGGCAGATCGGACATCACTTCGGTCGGCGTCGGGACGGGCACGACCACGGGTTCGGCCTCGGCGATCGCCTCGCCCACGAAGCCGAGACTGCTCCGAGCCCGCTCCACGTCGTCGCAGAGCCGACGGACGCCGTACGTATCGCCGAGAGTGCGGCGCAGAGCGCGCACCGCGCGTGCCAGTTCGTCGAGCCTGCGCCGGGCAAGGGCCAGGTCCTCGTGCGCCCGAGTCGTCAAGATCGCGCTCACCTCCTGCTTTTCCGGCGCCACGTCGTCGGGGGCCGGGGGATGGGGATGGTGTTGCGGACTTGCCATGGATTCCCGAGGTGGGAACGTCGGCAGTCTGGCGCGAACGATCAATCGAAGGAAAGTGTTTCGCGGATCTCGTCGGTCACAGATCGGGAAAACATGATCGGGAACGGAAAGATCACCGGAATTCGATCTTCGGGAAACAAGATCGAATTCCGGTGATCAGGGGGGATGGGCGATAAAGATCTTCGATCGGGCGAGCCGATCGAGGTTTAACGATCTTGTCGATGTCCGCCGATTGCCGGGTTCGGCGATCGGGCCGACTCAGCGATCGTCGAGGCGCATCGTGGCGGCCGGGCTGGATTCCACCCGGGCGCGGGTCGCGGCGATCCGGGGTCGGCCGGGAAGAATACGTTCCGCCTCGGCCAGCGCCTCCCGGGCGGAGACGATGTCGCCTTCGGCGCATACACACAGCGCGAATGTGCACAATGCGTCGGCATGCCCGGCGCGGGATGCCCGCTTTTCGGTGTCCACCAGGCGTTTGGCGGCGCGTACCGCTTTCGCGGCGTTTCCGTGCAACACCATCAGCAGCGGTTCGTCGTCCTCGGCCTCGAAGCGGATCGTCGCGCCCGAGGGGTGCCGGTACGAATCGCCCGGCTTGCGCAGCGCCTCCTCGGCGGCGGCCAGGTTGTCCGCGAGCGGCACCGTGCCCATGATCAGCGCCTGCACCATGACCTCGCCGAACAACGCGCGGGCGGTGTCCCAGGCCGGATGGCTGGGGCCGATCCGGTCCAGATAGGCCCGGGCGACCGCGGCCGCCGCGGCGTCGTCCGCGTGCGCCTCCAAGGACTGGACACGCGCGAAAGTGCGATAGGGCTCACTTTCCGGCCCGTCGGGGATCAGATCCGCCAATTGTTCGACCAGGGCGACATCTCCGTCGCGATAGGCCTCGGTGGCCCGCTCGTACAGCACCCGCGCCCGCCCCTCGGGGGTGCCCTGATCCGACGGGGCGGGCGTTTCGTCCGCCCCCATATCGGCTGGAACGGGCCCAAAGGTTCCGTCCCGCCGTTCCGCGGCCCGCCGGGACCACCGCTTGCGGATGCGTTCGTTGAAGGACTCGCCAGACTCGCTCACACCTACGGATTGTGCCCTGTACGCCCCCCGAACGGCTTCTCGCGGGCGCCGGCACCGAGCGGCGCGCGTTACTCCCCGTACGATTGACCTTGGCGCCGAGGAGGCAGGCCGGTTCGCGCGATGCCCATCGCACGACCGAGGAGGCCCGCGGTCGCCGGCCGTCCGTAGCATCCCCGACCGAAGCCGAGAGACACGCAGCCGTGCCCACGCGCCATGACATCCGCAACGTCGCCATCGTCGCCCACGTCGACCACGGCAAGACCACCCTCGTCGACGCCATGCTGAAGCAGGCGGGCACGTTCAGTGCCCACCACCAGATGGACGACCGGGTGATGGACTCCAATGACCTGGAGCGCGAGAAGGGCATCACCATTCTCGCGAAGAACACCGCCGTCGCCTATCACCCCAAGGACGGTGGCCCCACGGTCACCATCAACATCATCGACACGCCCGGCCACGCCGACTTCGGCGGAGAGGTGGAGCGCGGCCTGTCGATGGTGGACGGTGTCGTGCTGCTCGTCGACGCGTCGGAGGGACCGCTCCCGCAGACGCGCTTCGTGCTCCGCAAGGCGCTCGCGGCGAAGATGCCGGTCATCCTGTGCATCAACAAGGTCGACCGTCCCGACTCGCGCATCTCCGAGGTCGTCGACGAGACCTACGAGCTGTTCATGGACCTGGACGCCACCGAGGAGCAGATCGAGTTCCCCATCGTCTACGCGTGCGCGCGAGACGGTGTGGCCACGCTCGTGCGCCCCGCCGACGGCACCGTGCCGACCGACAGCGACAGCCTGGAGCCGTTCTTCCAGGCCATCCTCGACTCCATCCCCGCCCCGGAGTACGAGGAGGGCGCGCCGCTCCAGGCCCACGTGACCAACCTGGACGCGTCCAACTTCCTCGGCCGCATCGCGCTGTGCCGCGTGCACCAGGGCACCATCCGCAAGGGCCAGCAGGCCGCGTGGTGCCGGCACGACGGCACCATCGAGCGGGTGAAGATCACCGAGCTGCTGATGACCGACCAGCTCGAGCGCAAGCCCGCCGAGGAGGCCGGCCCCGGAGACATCATCGCCATCGCCGGCATCCCGGACATCATGATCGGCGACACCATCGCCGACCCCGAGGACCCGCGTCCGCTGCCGTTGATCACGGTGGACGAGCCCGCGATCTCGATGACCATCGGCACCAACACCTCGCCGCTGGTCGGCAAGGGGGGCAAGGGCCACAAGGTCACCGCCCGCCTGGTGAAGGACCGCCTGGAGCGCGAGCTGGTCGGCAACGTGTCGCTGCGCGTGCTGCCCACCGAGCGCCCCGACACGTGGGAGGTCCAGGGCCGCGGCGAGCTGGCGCTGGCGATCCTGGTGGAGACCATGCGCCGGGAGGGCTTCGAGCTCACCGTCGGCAAGCCGCAGGTGGTCACCCGCGAGGTGGGCGGCAAGGTCCACGAGCCGGTCGAGCGGCTGACCATCGACTCGCCCGAGGAGTACCTCGGCGCGATCACCCAGCTCCTGGCGTCCCGCAAGGGCCGCATGGAGACGATGACCAACCACGGCACCGGCTGGATCCGGATGGAGTTCGTGGTGCCCGCCCGCGGCCTGATCGGGTTCCGTACCGAGTTCCTCACGGACACCCGCGGCACCGGCATCGCGCACAGCGTGCACGAGGGCTACGAGCCCTGGTTCGGCGAGATCCGGACCCGCAACAACGGCTCCCTGGTGGCCGACCGCGCCGGTGTCGCGACGCCGTTCGCGATGATGAACCTGCAAGAACGCGGCCAGATGTTCGTCGAGCCGACCACCGAGGTGTACGAGGGCATGATCGTCGGCGAGAACTCGCGCGCCGACGACATGGACGTCAACATCACCAAGGAGAAGAAGCTCACGAACATGCGCTCGTCGACCTCCGACGAGACCGAGAAGCTGATCCCGCCGCGCAAGCTGTCGCTGGAGCAGGCCCTCGAGTTCTGCCGTGAGGACGAGTGCATCGAGGTGACCCCGGAGACCGTGCGCATCCGCAAGGTCGTCCTCGATCAGAAGGAGCGGGGCCGCTCGGCCTCGCGTGCCAAGCGCTGATCACACGAAGGACGCCGTTCGGCGACCCGAAACGAGCCGGTGACCTGCGGTCGAACCCGCAGGTCACCGGCTTTTCGCATGCTGAGACCAACTCGATATCTTTGCCCGGTTATATTCGTTATGTTTCCAATGCGATTAACATTTTCGAGCAAAAATCGATCAGATTCGAAACTTCTAACAAACCTAAATGGCGAATATCTTTCGCTCTCGGGTTTAGTATGACTGTCCTCTTGACGACACGGTAATTGGGTTGCGAGAGTCCGTGCGGCCACCAAACCAAACGGAATCCGGTCGCACTCGACCGCGACTCGGGGGTATTTGCAGTCATGACCATGCAACCCCAGCTGGTCCCGGAGGCGGGAGGATCCCCGAATCCGGGAACGCCCGACTCACCGCTCTCCGAAGCGGGGGTCGCGGCGGCACCGCAAGAGGTGGTCGGGCGATCGCCCGGCCAGCTCGCCTGGCGGCGTTTCCGCAAGGATCGCAGCGGCGTCATATCCGCGTCGATCGTGATTTTCTTTTTCTTGATCGCTTTCGCTGCGCCATTGATCGAAAAGCTGTACGGAAAGGACCCGTACACACGTTACGGGCAGATCCACCCGGGCCTGCTCAACGAGGTCGGCGCGCCCATCGCGCCCAACGGCGGCATCTCGGGCGAGCACTGGTTCGGCATCGAACCCGCGGTCGGTCGGGACGTGCTGATGCAGCTCGTGTACGGGATCCGTACCTCGCTGCTGCTCGCCGTGGTCGTGGTGATCATCGTGACGGTGGTCGGCACCGTCCTGGGCATCACCGCCGGATACCTCGGCGGCAAGGTGGACTACGTGATCAGCCGGGTGATCGACACCCTGCTGGCGATGCCCTCGCAGTTGTTCTTCATCGCGTTCACCCCGATCGTGCTCGCGCTGTTCGTCAGCGAGCGCGAGACGACACCGACGATGCTCCGGGCGACGGCCCTGATCATCGTGCTGTCGTTGTTCGGCTGGACCCGGATCGCCCGCATCCTGCGGGGCCAGGTCCTGTCGATGCGCGAACGCGAGTACATCGAGGCGGCGAAGGTCAGCGGGGCGGGATCCGGGCGGATCATCTTCAAGGAACTCCTGCCCAACCTGTGGACCCCGATCCTGATCGTCGCCACGCTCGACCTGCCGACATACGTGACCACCGAGGCGGCGCTGTCCTTCCTCGGGGTCGGCATGACCGAACCCACCCCGGACTGGGGTCGGATGATCAACAAGGGTTTCGAAGGCATGCAGAGCGACGTCACCTACCTGGCCTTCCCGGCCATCGCGATGGTGATCTTCGTCCTCGCCTTCAACCTCCTCGGCGATTCGGTACGCGACGCGCTCGACCCCAAGTCGAACCGATGACCGGCCGGGGTCCACGCGCGGGCCGATCGTGCCCGTCGTGACCCCGGAGCCTGCGCAACCGCTCCTGCGTACGTCCCACCGCCGCGGCACCTGGGCCCGGTGAACGGTTTCTTGGATGAGGGGATCACATGACATCGACGGGGAAGCGCCGATTCGTCGCGCTGTTCGCGGTAGGGGCCCTCGCGGCCTCGGCCTCCGCGTGCAGCAGCGGCGGCGGAGACAAGAAGGACAACACGGCGAAACCCTCCGCCAAGACGGCGTCCGTCGTGATCGGCACCGCAGCCGACTCGAAGGGCCCGGCGGCCGAGGTACCGGGCGCCAAGAAGGGCGGCGTGGCCGGCGTCCTCAACCGCACCGGCTTCTCGCACCTGGACCCGGGTCGCGCCTACGTCAGCAACCTGATGACGGTGTCCGAGCTGATCTCGCGCCGGCTGACCACCTACAAGCGCGAGGGTGACAAGACCACCCTCGTCGGTGACCTGGCGACCGACACCGGCACCACCACCGACGGTGGCAAGACCTGGAAGTACACGCTCAAGGACAACCTGAAGTACGAGGACGGCACGCCGATCGTGGCCGCCGACGTCAAGTACGGCGTCGAGCGCATGTTCAACAAGGCGTGGAACGAGGGTCCGGTCTGGATCCAGGGCTGGCTGACCGGCTCGGACAAGTACTGGGAGACCTACCCCGGTCCGTACGACGGCGCCGAGCTGCCGAACGACAAGATCGAGGTTCCGGACGCGAAGACGATCATCTTCCATCTGGCCTCGCCGCAGGGCGACTTCCCCTTCGCCGCCGCGATGGGCACCACCGCTCCGATGCCCAAGTCGAAGGACACCAAGGAGCAGATCGACACCAAGCCGTTCGCCAGCGGCCCGTACAAGATCACCACGCACGAGCCGGACAAGCAGCTGATCCTGGACAAGAACCCGAACTGGGACCCGGCCAGCGACTCGGTGCGCCACCAGTACGTGGACCAGTTCAAGTTCGAGATGGGCATCCCGGGCGCGACGCAGTTCCAGCGGCTGACCGCCGCGGCCGGCAGCGACGCCGCCGCGTTCACCCTGAACGAGCGTCCCGACGCCAACTTCGCCCAGCAGATCGCCACCGACCCGGCGCTGAAGAACCGGGTCACGGACGGCATCGGCCCGTACGCGAACCGGTTCGACATCAACAACCTGCGGATCACCGACGTCAACGTCCGCAAGGCGATGGCGATCGCGTTCCCGCGCCAGTCCGCGCGACTGGCCGAGGGTGGCCCGACCGCGGGCGACTTCTCCACCACCATCGCCTCGCCCACCCAGCTGGGCTACGCGCCGTACAAGAGCCTGTTCGACGGTCTGCCGCCGGACGGCGACCAGGCCAAGGCCAAGCAGATGCTGGAGGCCGCGGGCAAGGTCGGCCAGAAGGTCGTGCTGTGCATCAACACGACCAAGGTCCAGCAGGAGCGCGCGCTGCCGATCATGGACATGCTCGGCAAGGCCGGCTTCCAGATGGAGCGCAAGGAGATCTCCGACAAGGAGTACTACGACGTCATCGGCAAGCTCGACACGCCGTGTGACCTCTACTGGGCGGGCTGGGGAGCGGACTGGCCGACCGGCTCGACCGTCTACACCCCGGTGTACGACAGCCGCCAGGTGCTCGACAACGGCCAGAACTACGCCAAGTACAAGAACCCGGCCGTGGACGCGGAGATCGACCGCATCCTGAAGATCACCGACACCAACGCGCAGGCCGTCGAGTGGATGAAGCTCGACGAGAAGATCATGCAGGACGTGCCGTCCATCCCGTACATCTACCAGCGTCACCGCCTGGTGTACGGCCCGCAGATCGGCGGCGCCGCGCTCAACTCCAAGGGCGCGATCGACCTGAACAACATCTTCATCAAGTAGCCGTCAGGCCCGTCGGCGGTCGATCCGCCCGTCGGTCGGTCGGTCCGACCGGATCGATCGCCGGGGGCACATCGCGGAGGAAGACCGGCCTCATGCTTCGATTCCTGGTCCGGCGGCTGCTCGGCGTAGCGGCGATCCTGCTTGTCGTCAGCCTCATCACGTTCTACCTGTTCTTCGCCGCCTCCGGCGAGGACTCGGTCGTGCGCCTGTCGTGTGGCAAGAACTGCACGCCAGAGATGCGCGAGACGGTCCGGCACAACCTCGGCCTGACCAAACCGCTCCTGGAGCAGTATTGGATCTTCATATCCGGGATCTTCGCCGGCCGTAACATCGGTGAGAAAACCTGCAACTTCCCGTGTCTGGGCTACTCGTTCGCCAACAACCAGAACGTCGCGCACACGGTGGCGGACCGCTTCCCGACCACGGTGTCGCTGGCCATCGGCGCGGTCGTGCTGTTCATGACGCTGGGTATCGGTCTGGGCATCCTGGCCGCGATGCGACGGGGCAAGAAGACCGACAAGGTCGCCACGGGCTTTGCGTTGCTCAGCGGTTCGGCACCGATCTACGTGCTCGGGCCCCTGTTCATCTATCTCTTCGTCCAGCAGTTGGGCTGGATGGATCGACCGCAGTATCACCAGTTCACCGACGATCCGTTCGAATGGGCATCGGGACTGCTGTTGCCGTGGATCTGTCTGATGACCATCCACATGGCCATGTACGTCCGCCTCACCAGATCCACGATGGTGGACGTGTTGTCCGAGGACTACGTACGAACACTCAAGGCCAAGGGCCTGTCCGGACGCAGCGTGTACATCAAACACGCCTTCCGGGGCGCGCTCAGCCCGATCGTCACCGTGCTCGGCGTGGACATCGGCGTGCTGATGAGCGGCACGATCATCACCGAGAGCACCTTCAGCCTGCACGGCATCGGCATGCTCGCGGTCACCTCGGTGACCGACTCCGACCTGCCGATGATGATGGGCGTGGTGGTCATCGCGGCCAGCTTCACGATGCTCGCGAATCTCGTGGTGGACCTGTTGTACGCCGTCATCGATCCACGGGTCCGGCTCTCGTGAGAGGGCGGCGTCCGATGAGTCAGCGTCACCGTCCACCAGCCGCAGGGGCCGAGGAGCAGGGCATGGCCGCGAGTACCGATACCACCGCCGATCAGCCGACCGGCAAGGCCGAGACCGCCGGGAAGGCGGGGGCGTCCGCCCGCGCCGACGGCACCGACGCGTTCTTGTCGGTGCGCGATCTGCGGGTGCACTTCTCCACCGACGACGGCGTGGTCAAGGCCGTGGACGGGTTGTCCTTCGACGTCGAGAAGGGCCGCACGCTCGGCATCGTCGGCGAGTCCGGCTCGGGCAAGTCGGTGTCCTCGTTGACCATCCTGGGGCTGCACAACCGGGAGAAGACGAAGATCGAGGGCGAGATCCGGTTCGACGGCCGCGAGCTGATCACCATGCCGGAGCGCAAGCTGCGCGACCTGCGCGGGCGGCGGATCTCGATGATCTTCCAGGACCCGCTCACCGCGCTGTCGCCGTTCTACACGGTGGGCGAGCAGATCGCCGAGTCCTATCGGCGGCACCTGGGTGCCAATCGCAGCGACGCGCACGCGCGGGCGATCGAGATGCTGGACCGCGTCGGCATCCCGAATCCCAAGACCCGGGTGAACGACTACCCGCACCACTTCTCCGGCGGCATGCGCCAGCGCGCGATGATCGCGATGTCGCTGGTGTGCGACCCGGACCTGCTGATCGCCGACGAGCCGACGACCGCGCTCGACGTGACGGTCCAGGCGCAGATCCTGGATCTGCTCCGCGACCTCCAGGACGAGTTCGGCACCGCGATCCTGTTCATCACCCACGACCTCGGCGTGATTGCCCAGATGGCGCACGACGTGCTGGTGATGTACGCGGGACGCAGCGTGGAGAAGGGCACCGTGCGCGAGGTGCTGAAGAATCCGCGGCACCCGTACACGTGGGGGCTGCTGTCCTCGATGCCCAATCTCTCCGGTGACGTCGACATTCCGCTGCGGCCGGTGCGCGGTACGCCGCCGAGCCTGCTGGCGCCGCCGTCGGGTTGTCCCTTCCATCCGCGGTGCGACTACGCCGACGTGGTGGGGGGCGAGCGGTGCCGGACCGAGCCGCCGGTCCTGGCGCTGTCCGAGGGGCGCGGGTCGGCCTGTCACCTGAGCGCCGAGGACAAGCAGCGGATCTTCATCGACGACGTCCGCCCGCTGCTCGGTTGATCGCCGAGGCTCGGCCGACGGCAGAAAGCAGGAGAACGACGATGACCGAGACGATCAGCGAGACCCCGGCGCCGGCTCCGGACCCCGCGCCGAAGTCGCCCGGCGAACCGCTGCTCGACGTACGGGGGCTGGTCAAGTACTTCCCCGTCAAGGGCGGCGGCCTGGTCCGTCGCAAGATGCTCAACGTGCGTGCGGTGGACGGGATCGACCTGTCCGTGGCGGCGGGGGAGAGCGTGGGCCTGGTCGGCGAGTCCGGGTGTGGCAAGTCCACCACCGGTCGGCTGATCAGCCGGTTGCTCGAGCCCACCGGCGGCACGATCCACTACGACGGCAACGACATCACGCACGCGACCCGCAAGCAGATCGCCCCGATCCGCAGCCAGATCCAGATGATCTTCCAGGACCCGTACTCGTCGCTGAACCCGCGTCAGACGGTCGGCGCGATCGTGAGTTCGCCGATGGAGGTCAACGGGATCAACCCCGAGGGTGGCCGGAAAAAGCGGGTGCAGGAGCTGTTGGAACGTGTCGGTCTCAACCCCGAGCACTACAACCGTTTCCCGCACGAGTTCTCCGGTGGCCAGCGGCAGCGGATCGGGATCGCCCGCGCGCTCGCGCTCCAGCCGCGGTTGATCGTGGCCGACGAGCCGGTGTCCGCGCTCGACGTGTCCATCCAGGCGCAGGTGGTCAACCTGCTCCAAGGCCTGCAGCGGGACATGGGCATCGCGTTCGTGTTCATCGCGCACGACCTCGCGGTGGTCCGGCACTTCTCCCAGCGGGTGGCGGTGATGTACCTCGGCAAGATCGTCGAGATTGCCGACCGCACGTCGCTGTACGCGAACCCGCACCACCCGTACACGCACACGCTGCTCGCCGCGGTGCCGGAGACGGACCCGGACAAGAGCGGAAACCGGACACGGGTGCACGCCTTCGGCGACATGCCCAGTCCGATCAACCCGCCGTCCGGCTGCCGCTTCCGGACCCGCTGCCCCAAGGCGCAGGACGTGTGCGCGAACGAGGAGCCCCCGCTGATCGGGATCGACACGTTGCTCGCGGGCCACCGGGTGGCGTGCCACTTCCCCGGTCCGCTGGAGGCGACCGCCAAGGCGGAGGAGACGATGCCCGAGGAGCGGATCGAGGCGGCGCTGGAGGCCGGCATCACGACCGACCCGGAGTAACGACGCATCGCCGTGACGGCGAATCGTCATACCGCACCCGAGAACGGGATGCCACCGATTTGGTGACATCCCGTTTTTCGTGCTTTCCTGCAGGTCAGCTACGCGCGTTGAACCCGATACGACCAGTCGGTCCGCGCCGTCTCGGCCGAGCGAGTACCGTCACGCTCCGTAGCGTTTCTCGCTTTGTGAGACGAGGTAGGGGCGTCTTATGGGTGTTCGTTCATCGGACTGTATGCTCCGGGCAGCGGTACATGGTGTCCGTTTGATACGGCTTCGTTACTGGTCTCATATGTCTGGGTTTCGAGATTGATCACGGATTTACGTGATCAAACTGAAACCTGCAGGGGATTGGTCACGGCCAATCGGTGACGGATAGTGGATCCGCTTGTGCTCGGAACCTGGTCACGCGCTCGGGGGCGCCGACTCTACGAGCAGCTGTGACGGATGCTTCCCGCTCGGGTGGCCCCGTTGCACTTCACTTCGGTAGTGATTCCATGAGGAGGCAACCCATGCGCGGAACAACGCGCGTGAAGTGGGTCGTCGGTGTGGCCGTTCTGGGCCTGGCCGCGACTGCGTGTGGCAGCAGCAGCGACGACAAGAAGGACGACAAGGGCGGCGGCGGTGGCGGCAACAACGGCCTGCCCGCCGGCTACTACTCGGCCTACAGCACCGAGCCGCAGAACCCTCTCCAGCCCGCGAACTCGAACGAGAACGGCGGCTTCTACCCGCTTCAGCTCATGTTCCGCGGTCTGTACACGTACGACTCCAAGACCGGCCAGCCCGTGCCGGCCATGGCGGAGTCGGTGGAGTCCACGGACTCGATCAACTACACGGTGAAGATCAAGTCCGGGTGGACCTTCCACAACGGCGAGCCGGTCACCGCGAAGTCCTACGTGGACGCCTGGAACTGGGGCGCCGTCTCCACGAACAAGCAGATCAACGCGAGCCCCTGGTTCGAGAAGATCGAGGGCTACGAAGCGACTCACCCCAAGGAGGGTGAGCCCACCAGCAAGGAGCTGAGCGGCCTCAAGGTCGTGGACGACAAGACGTTCACGATCAAGCTGGTCCAGGCGTACTCGTCCTTCAAGGCGAGCCTCGGCTACGTGGTCTACTCGCCGCTGCCGCAAGAGTTCTTCAAGGACCCGGCGAAGTACGGCGAGGCACCGATCGGCAACGGCCCGTTCCAGCTCGACACCGCCAACGGCGGCTGGAACCACAAGAAGTCGCTGACCGTGAAGAAGTACGACAAGTACGCCGGTACGGACAAGCCGAAGTCGAACGGCGTGCAGCTCCAGTTCTACACGTCCTACGACGCCGGTTACACCGCGCTGCGTGACAACAAGCTCGACGTGATCGACCAGATTCCGACGTCGGCGATCGGCAGCTTCAAGAAGGACCTGGGCGAGCGCGCGATCGAGGCCCCGCAGTTCTCGATCCAGAAGATCGGCTTCCCGCTGTACGACGCCGGCTGGGGCGCGCCGGGCAAGGAGAAGGTCCGTCAGGGCCTCTCCATGGCGATCGACCGGGCGAGCATCGTCAAGGCGATCTACAAGGGCGCCGAGCAGCCGGCGACCGACTGGCTGGCCCCGAACATCCCGGGTTACAGCAAGGACATCACCGGCGAGCTGACCAAGTACGACCCGGTCAAGGCCAAGCAGCTGGTCAAGGACGGCGGCGGCATCCCCGGTGGCAAGCTCACCATCGCCACCAACGCGGACGGCCCGCACAAGGAATGGGTCACCGCGGTCTGCAACAGCATCAACGAGGTCATCGGGCAGGGCTCCTGCGAGCCGAAGCTCTACCCCGAGTTCGGTGTCGCGCGCAAGGACATCTCGGGTAAGAAGATGACCGGCGCGTACCGTACCGGCTGGCGCGGCGACTACCCGTTCCCGGACAACTTCCTCGCCGACATCTACCAGACCGGTGCCGCGTCCAACGACGCGGGCTACTCCAGCCCGATCTTCGACGACCTGGCCAAGCGCGCGAGCGCCGCTTCCGACCAGACCGAGGCCATCAAGCTCTGGCAGGACGCCGAGCGGCAGTTGGCGAAGGACGTCCCGTCGATCCCGCTGTGGTACTACGTGACCAAGGGCGGCTCCTCGACCAAGGTCTCCAACGTTCAAATCGACCCGTACGGCAACCCGGTCTGGACCGAGGTCACCGTCAAGTAGCGATCCGGATATGACCCGGCACCGACCACGGTCCGGCCGCACCGCAATCGGTGCGGCCGGATCTTGGCGGTGACGGGCCGGGCCGGCGACGTGCGATCCACGACGCCGGCCTGGGTCCGATCCTCGCTTCGGGCCGACGACGACAGCAGGAGGCTGGCATGGGGCGTTATGTCGTACGGCGACTGCTCCAGATGATCCCGGTGTTCATCGGGACCACGTTCTTGATCTATTACATGGTGTACCAGCTGGGTGGCGACCCCATCTCGGCCATGTTCGGCGACAAGGGTGCCGACCCTGTCTTCGTGCGCCTGAAGCGGGAAGAGTTCCACCTGAACGACCCGCTGATCGTGCAGTACTGGTACTACATCACCGACCTGCTCCAGGGTAATTTCGGGACCAGCTTCAACGGTCGTCCCGTGTCCGAGGAGCTGAAGCGCGCCTTCCCGGTGTCGATCCGGCTCGCCATGATCGCCTTCGCGATCGAGGTCGTCATCGGTGTCGGCCTCGGCCTGTTGTCCGGCCTGCGCCGCGGCAAGCTGGCGGACACCGTGGTCCTCGCGGGCACCCTGGTGGTCATCTCGATCCCGGTGTTCGTGCTCGGTACCGTCGCGCAGTTCTGGCTCGGCAGCGAGTGGGGCATCTTCGAAGCCACCGCGAGTGTGGGCGACCCGACCTGGAGTCAGTTGGTCCTGCCCGGCATCGTGCTCGGTTCGCTTTCGCTGGCCTTCGTCGCCCGATTGACCCGAACCAGCGTCGCGGAGAACATGCGCGCGGACTACGTGCGTACGGCCACGGCCAAGGGTCTCCCGCGCCGCCGCGTGGTCACCCGCCACCTGCTGCGCAACTCGCTCATTCCCGTGGTGACGTTCCTGGGCGCCGACCTCGGCGCGCTGATGGCCGGCGCGATCGTGACCGAGGGCATCTTCAACGTCGACGGTGTCGGCCGCCTGATCTACCTCGCGGTCACCAAGCACGAGAGCTCGACAGTGGTCGGCGCGGTGGCGGCACTGGTGATGATCTATCTGGTCATGAACCTGATCGTCGACCTGCTGTACGCCGTCCTGGACCCGAGGATCCGGTATGCCTGACATGAACAAGCAGCAGCGCGAACAGCTGCCGACGGCGAGCGACGAGCAGCCCCAGTTCGGCTCGATCGAGAACCCCGGTCTGATGTTGGCGGACGAAGAGGGCACGACGCTGGAGAAGCGCGGCGCCTACGCGGCCCCCGATGTCCAGGGCCCGCAGAGCAAGCCCCGCGGCGCGTGGGGCGAGGCGTGGCGCGAGCTGCGGCACAACCCGAGTTTCTACGTCTCCGGCGTGCTGCTGGTGTTCCTGATCTTCATGGCGTTCTTCCCGGGCGTGTTCACCGACATCGATCCGCGGCACTGTCCGATTTTGGACACCAACAAGGATCCGTCGGGAGACCACTGGTTCGGCACCAACGTCCAGGGTTGCGACGTCTATGCCCGCACCGTGTTCGGTGCTCGCGCGTCGATCATCGTCGGTGTCGCCACGACCGCGCTGATCGTGGTCATAGGCGGTCTCATCGGCGCGTTGTCCGGCTACTTCGGCGGGTGGCTGGACACCATTCTGGCCCGCGTGACGGACATCTTCTTCGGCATCCCGCTGCTGCTCGCGGCGCTGGTGTTCATGAGCGCGTTCAAGGACCGCACCGTGTGGACCGTGGTGATGGCGCTCGGCATCTTCGGTTGGATGCAGATCGCGCGCATCATGCGTGGTTCGGTGATCACCGTGAAGAAGTCCGACTACGTGGTGGCCGCCAAGGCGCTCGGCGCCGGCACCGGCCGCATCCTGAGTCGGCACGTGCTGCCCAACGCGGTCGCCCCGGTGATCGTGGTCGCGACCATCTCGCTCGGCACCTTCATCGCCACCGAGGCGACGCTGTCGTTCCTCGGTATCGGGCTGCCGCCCACCGAGATCTCGTGGGGTGCGGACATCAGCTCGGCGACCACCGCGCTGCGCGACTCGCCGTACCAGCTGATCTTCCCGTCGATCTTCCTGTCGGTCACGGTGTTCAGCTTCATCCTGCTCGGCGACGCGGTGCGCGACGCCCTCGACCCGAAGCTCCGCTGAGGGAGGGGACAGACAAGTGACGACGATCGACACGAAGAACAAGCCCGAGGGACCGGGCTCGGCAGCCACCGCGCCGCTGCTCGAAGTGGACAACCTGCATGTCGAGTTCCGCACCCGCGAGGGTGTGGCCAAGGCGATCAACGGTGTCTCGTACGACGTCAGCGCCGGCGAGACGCTCGCCGTGCTCGGCGAGTCCGGTTCGGGCAAGTCGGTGACCGCGCAGACGATCATGGGCATCCTGGACATGCCGCCGGGGCACATCACCGGCGGCGAGATCCGGTTCCACGGCAAGGACATGCTCAAGATGTCCAAGGAGGAGCGCCGGAAGATCCGCGGCCAGAAGATCTCGATGATCTTCCAGGACGCGCTCTCCGCGCTCAACCCGGTGTACTCGGTCGGCTTCCAGCTGGCCGAGATGTTCACCGTGCACCGCGGCATGTCGCGCAAGGACGCCAAGCTCAAGGCGATCGACCTGATGGACCAGGTGCGCATCCCGGCGGCCAAGGATCGGGTGAACGACTACCCGCACCAGTTCTCCGGCGGTATGCGCCAGCGCATCATGATCGCCATGGCGCTTGCGCTCGACCCCGAGCTGATCATCGCGGACGAGCCGACCACCGCGCTCGACGTGACCGTCCAGGCGCAGGTCATGGACCTGCTCGCGGAGTTGCAGCGCGAGCGGAACATGGGTCTGATCCTGATCACCCACGACCTCGGCGTGGTCGCCGACGTCGCGGACAAGATCGCGGTCATGTACGCGGGTCGGATCGTCGAGCAGGCGCCGGTGCGGGAGCTGTACCGCCAGCCCACGCACCCGTACACCAAGGGTCTGCTGGAGTCGATCCCGCGCCTGGACCACAAGGGTCGCGAGCTGTACGCGATCAAGGGTCTGCCGCCGAACCTGATGCGTATCCCGTCCGGCTGCGCGTTCAACCCGCGCTGCCCGTACGCGCAGGACATCTGTCGCAGCGACGTTCCGCCGCTGCACGAGATCTCGGTCGGTCGGGGCAGCGCGTGCCACTTCTGGGAGACCGTGATGGAGGGAGAAGTCCGTGGCTGAGTCCCCGAACGGCGCGACCGCCGCCGATGTGCGCAAGGCCGTTCAGCCGGTGGCGAGTGGCGAGCCGATCCTTCAGGTGCGGGGGCTGGTCAAGCACTTCCCGATCACCCAGGGCATCCTCTTCCAGAAGAAGATCGGCGCGGTCAAGGCCGTCGACGGCGTCACCTTCGACCTGATGAAGGGCGAGACGCTGGGCCTGGTCGGCGAGTCGGGTTGTGGCAAGTCCACGGTGGCCCGACTGCTGATGAACCTGGAGTCGATCACCAAGGGCAGCGTCCTGTACAAGGGCGAGGACCTGGCGAAGTTGTCGGGGCGCGCGCTCAAGGCGGTGCGCCGCAACATCCAGATGGTCTTCCAGGACCCGTACACCTCGCTGAACCCGAGGATGACGGTCGCCGACATCGTCGGCGAGCCGTACGACATCCACCCGGAGGTCGCCCCCCGCGGCGACCGCAAGCGGCGGGTGCAGGAACTGCTCGACCTGGTCGGGCTGAACCCGGAGCACATCAACCGGTATCCGCACCAGTTCTCCGGCGGCCAGCGCCAGCGCATCGGGATCGCCCGGGGCCTCGCGCTCAACCCGGAGATCATCATCGCGGACGAGCCGGTCTCCGCGCTGGACGTGTCGGTGCAGGCGCAGGTGGTCAACCTGCTGGAGAAGCTGCAGAACGAACTGGGTCTGTCGTACCTGTTCATCGCGCACGACCTGTCCGTGGTGCGGCACATCTCGGACCGGGTCGCGGTGATGTACCTGGGCCGGATCGCCGAGATCGGCACCGACGCGCAGATCTACGACCACCCGACACACCCGTACACCCAGGCGCTGCTGTCGGCGGTGCCGGTGCCGGACCCGGACGGGCGCGAGCACCGCGAGCGGATCATCCTCACCGGTGACGTGCCGTCGCCGGCGAACCCGCCGTCGGGCTGCCGGTTCCGCACCCGGTGCTGGAAGGCGCAGGACATCTGCGCCGAGCAGGAGCCGCTGCTGCAGATCCGCACCGGCCTGGACGGACTGGCCGCGCACGACAGCGCGTGCCACTTCGCCGAGGAGAAGGACATCGTCGGCGCGGCCTGAACCGCGCGCCGACCCACGACGCCCGCCGTTCCCGATTCGGGGACGGCGGGCGTCGTCGTGTGCGGCGGGTGTCAGTCGCTCGCGGGGTGGGCGAGCGAGCGGTGCAGGAACTCGACCTGGAACAGCAGCAGGTTCTCCGCGACCTGCTCCTGCGGGGTCATGTGGGTGACCCCGGACAGCGGCAGCACCTCGTGCGGATAGCCGGCCGCGAGCAGCGCGCTGCTCAGCCGCAGCGTGTGCGCGGCGACCACGTTGTCGTCGGCGAGGCCGTGCACCAGCATCAGCGCCCGTCGGGTCGACGCCACCTCGCCCAGCTCGGAGCCGGACACCAGTGAACTGCGCCGGTACGCCTCGACCTGCTCGGCGGGCATGCCGTAGTAGCGCTCGGTGTAGTGCGTGTCGTAGAGCGCCATGTCGGTCACCGGCGCGCCGGCGACCGCCGCGTGGAACACGTCGGGGCGGCGCAGCACGGCGAGCGCGGCCAGGTAGCCGCCGTAGGACCAGCCGCGGATGCCCACCCGCGTGGTGTCCAGCCACGGCCGCTCGGCGGCGACCGCCTCCAGGGCGTCCACCTGGTCCTGGAGGCTGATCGGGCCGAGGTCGAGGTGGACCGACTTCTCCCACTCGGGGGAGTGGCCCGGGGTGCCCCGGCCGTCGGCGACCAGCACCGCGAAGCCCTGGTCGGCGAACCACTGCGAGGTCAGGTGCGGGTTGCGCGCGGCGAGCACGCGCGGGCCGTGCGGGCCGCCGTACGGGTCCATCAGGATCGGCAGCCGCTCGCCGGAGGCGGGGTCGAACCCGGTCGGCAGGATCAGCGCGCACGGGATACCGCGGGCGCCGGCGCGGAGCAGTTCGACCCGGGGGGTGAGCACCGGGGTGGCCGCGTGCGAGGTGACCGTGGCGATCTCGGCGCCGCCGCGCAGCACCGCGACCCGGGTGCCGAAGCGCTCCGGCGTGGCGGAGACCAGGACCGTGGTGTCGCCGGCGCGCACCGCGGTGTGCACGCCGGGTTCGGCGCTCACCCGGGTGACCCCGTCGGGGGCGACCCGGTAGACGTGGATCTCGCCGATCTCGGGCGCGCTCGCGTCGGTGCCGGCCGACGCGGTGATCAGCACGTCCTCGTCGGCCACGTCCAGGATCGAGCGCACGAACAGGCGCCGGTCGGTCAGCTCCTTGTCGGCGACCACCACACGCCGCGCACCGTCGGCGTCGACCAGGCGGACCAGTCGGCCGTCGGGCGTCCACGCGGGCACGCCCGGAACCAGGTCGATCCACACGTCGTCGTGCTCGCGGTGCAGCTCGCGGGTGGTCCCGGCGGCGACGTCGACGGCGAGGGTGAGCAGCACCTTCTGGTCGCGCGGTTGCAGGCTCAGGAGCGGGTCGCCGCCGGCCGACCAGTGCACGCTCGCCAGGTAGGGGTAGGCGTCGTGGTCCCAGGTCAGCTCGGTCCGGGCACCGTCGAGGCCGATCAGCCACGCGGTGACCTCGGCGTTGGCGGTGCCGGCCGCCGGGTAGGCCACCTCGCTCGGCGCCGCGGCCGGGTTGGCCGGGTCGCTGATCCACCAGCGGTCCACGGGCGCGTTGTCCACGCGTGCGGCGATCAGCGCGGAGCCGTCGGGGGCCCACCAGTAGCCCCGGAAGCGGTTCATCTCCTCGGCGGCGATGAACTCGGCGAGGCCCCAGGTGACGTCGTCGCCGTCGGGCTCGGCGAGCGCACGATCGCCCGAGCCGTCGGCGGCCACCACCCGCAGCGTGCCGGCGGACACGTAGGCGATCCACTCGCCGGTGGGCGAGGGGCGCGGGTCGATCACCGGACCGGGCACGGCCAGCTCGCGCGGCGCCTCGCCGGCGGACAGGGACACGGCGAACAGCCGGCCCGAAAGGGTGAATACCGCCAGATCCCCGGCATTGTCGAGCGCGTAGCCGACGATGCCGGCCGCCCCCTCGCGACTGCGCTCGCGCCGGGCCCGCTCCTCGGCGGACAGGTCCTCGGCCGCGCCGCCGAGCAGCGTCGCGGGGTCGGCCACCAGGCGCTCGTCGCCGGTGTCCGGATCCAGGATCCACAGACAGGTGGTGGAGTCGTCGGCGGCTTTGGACCGCAGGAATGTGATCCGGCCGTCGGCGAAGCCGAAGCTGCGTGGAGCGCCTTGGGTGAAGCGCTGCGTGCGGGCGTATTGCCGGGGAAATGTGATCTCCGAGCTCATGTGCCACAGCGTACGGGGACGTACGCACACGGGGAGGGGAGACCGGGGAGAGTGCGGACAGCCGTACGAACACCACCTCGCGCCCGCTGAACGAGTGAACGCGACTCGTGACCGTTGGCTTACAGTCTGTGTGTAGACATGTCCCTTTGGGCCCACAGGCCGGCTTCCCCGAGCACGAACTGCGGGTCCCTGCGCACAGGAGGTGCGTGACTGTGGTGGTGTCTGTCTCCGCCGTGCTGCTGCTCGGTGTCACCGTCGTCTTCTTCGTCCGGAAGTCGTCGCTCAAGCCGATGCACGCGATCATCTGCGCCCTGCTCGGCTTCTATCTCTCCGCGACGTCGATGGCCCCCTCGATCCGCGACGCGGGCACGAGCTTCGCGGGAGTGGTGAACGGGATTCATTTCTGAGGGTGCCCTTCGAGCGGGAGCCGCGTCGGCGTGGGGCCGTGAGGTCGCTGCCGGGTCGGCTGTGGGCCGGGGTTTGTAGGCTGGTCTGTCATGACCAATCGATGGCTGGCCAATACCGGTGGCACCCGAGGGCCCGAATACGCCGAGCGGTTTCGCCGGCTCGCGGCCGAGGGGCGTGACCTGCACGGCGAGGCCCGGTTCTGCCACGACCTGCTCCCCGAGCCCGCCCGCGTCCTCGACGCGGGATGCGGCACCGGGCGGGTGGCGATCGAGCTGGCCCGGCAGGGCCACGAGGTGGTCGGCGTCGACCTGGACGCGTCGATGCTGGCCGAGGCCGAGGCGGCGGCGCCCGGTCTGACCTGGGTGCTCGACGATCTGGCCGACCTGGACCCGCTGCAGCTCGGCGGGCGCGGCAGCTTCGACCTGGTCGTGGCCGCGGGCAACGTGATGATCTTCCTGACCCCCGGCAGCGAGGCCGAGGTGGTGCGCGCGCTGGCCGCGATGTTGCGCCCGGGCGGGATCCTGGTCAGCGGATTCAGCCTCGCGGGCGGCCCGGACGGGGTCGGGGCCACGATCACCGCCGCCGAGTACGAGGACGCGTGCGCGGCGGCCGGCCTGGTGCGCCGCACCCGCTACGCCGGATGGGACCGCGAGCCCTGGGTGCCCGGCGGCGACTACCTGGTCGCGGTGCACGCGGCGCCGCCCGGGCGCGGGACCTGAACGGGCGGTCCCGGGGGTGTCCGCGGGCGCGCGTAGGCTGTCGCGCATGACCGAACGCACTACCGAGAGCCCGCTGCGACTGCTGCTCGTCCATGCCCACCCGGACGACGAAGTGATCAACAACGGCGCGTCCATGGCGCGGTACGCGGCCGAGGGTGTGCACGTCACGCTCGTTACCTGCACCCTCGGCGAGGAGGGCGAGATCCTGGTGCCCGAGCTGGCCCATCTGGCGGCCGACCGCGAGGACGGTCTCGGGGCGCACCGGA
This sequence comes from Embleya sp. NPDC055664, assembly GCF_053618075.1. Taxonomy (NCBI): domain Bacteria; kingdom Bacillati; phylum Actinomycetota; class Actinomycetes; order Kitasatosporales; family Streptomycetaceae; genus Embleya; species Embleya sp. NPDC055664. Next base: position 144,974 of record NZ_JBSHGZ010000014.1, on the reverse strand, counting down.
TGACCGAGATCGCCGACTCGATGAAGGCGCTGGGCATTTCCGACCAGCGGTTCCTCGGCGGTCCGGGTCGCTACCGCGACTCCGGGATGATGGGTGTGCCGAGCAACGCGCGGCCCGACTGCTTCTGGCAGGCCGACGTGGAGGAGGCCGCCGCGCACCTGGTGCCGGTGATCCGCGAGGTGCGGCCGCAGGTGCTCGCCACCTACGACGAGCGCGGCGGCTACGGCCACCCCGACCACATCCAGGCCCACCGGGTGGCGCTGCGCGCGGCCGAGTTGGCTGCCGACCCGACCCACGCCGAGGGCGAGGGCGAGTCGTGGACGATCGCGAAGATCTACTACAACGTGATGCCCCGGTCGATCCTCAAGGCCGGCATCGAGCGCATGATCGAGGCCGGGCAGGACGTACCGTTCACCGCGGTCGAGGTGGACGAGTTGCCGTTCGCGGTCGACGACGACCAGGTCACCACGGCGGTGGACGCGGGTGCCCACCTGGAGGCCAAGTTCGAGGCGCTGCGCGCCTATCCCACCCAGGTCTCGGTGGAGGACGGCTTCTTCGCGCTGTCCAACAACATCGGCCAGAGCATCATGGCGGTCGAGCACTATCGACTGGTCCGCGGCGACCTCGGGCCCACCGGCCCGGACGGCCGCGAGGACGACCTGTTCGCCGGACTGCGCCCGTAAGGTAGCCCTCGTGCCAGAGAAAGCCGGCCGCGTCGCGGCATACGTCGTGCTGTTCCTGCTCGGCGTGGTGATCGCCTTCATCGGGGCGTTCACCCAGGCGGCCTACCCGCCCGCCGGGTTGATCGTCGCGCTCGCGGGCAGCGGCGGCCTGTTCGTTGCCGGCGGCTCGCTGCTGAAGGCCAAGGCCGGGGCCGCGGTGCCGGTCGGCGCCTGGATGCTCACCGTGTTGTGGCTGGCGAGTTGGACCAAGCCGGAGGGCGACTGGATCTTCGTCAGCGGCTTCCTCTCGTACATCTACCTCCTGGGTGGCACCATCTTCGGTGTCGCCGCCGCCACTTACCCCTGGGGCGGTATCAAACCCGTCCTTCTTTCGGGTGAATCGGTGAAGACGCGGACGAGGTGAACCCCTTGCGCAGCCATGCTTGCCGACGGCGCGTGCCGGGAGGCACGCGACGGTGCGGGGTAACGGTGTGGCAGGAGCGCAGTATTGTGTGTGCCGAGGTGCGGTACGTGTCATGCCCTGTCCATGGGGCCGTCGCGACCGACTCCTCCGGCCCGTCGTACCGGGCAACCTCGGTGGCCGAGTTCGCCCACGTGCCTTCGGCGGGGAGCACCAGATCCCTCGAAGGCCGTGTCACGACCCGCACGCGGCGGGTGTCAACGCACCGCCGTCGCACTTTCCCGGATACCGTCCGATCCCGGGCGGGGGCGGCCGTGCGCCGCCACGCAACCTTCAGCTGTCGGAGAGCTCGTTCTTCGTGAGTAACGACCAGCCCCCCACGCCCGACGACCCGGGCGCGCAGCCGCGCCGCGACGATCACGATGGTGATCCGCATCCGTTCTTCGGACGCGGGCGGCCGTCGTCGGCGGCGCCCGCCGCCCGCGAGCGATCCGCCGCGCCCGCGTCGTCTCCGCATCCGTCTCCCGATCCGTTCGGGGACGACGACGAGTTCGCGTCGTGGTTCGACGACGAACCGCCCCGGCCCGCGCCCGTCGCGGGGCCGCCGGGAGGTTCGTCGTGGCCCAGCGCGGACGACGATGTGCCGCCCGTCGCGCAGCCGCCCCGGCAGCCGGCCGCGCCGCCGCCGGGACCGGGCGGCCTGCCGCAGCGGGTTCCCGGCGCCTCCGGAGCCAGGAGCCTGACCACCGAGGGCACCGGTGCGCCCGGACCCGTGCCGTTCGCGGACGCGCCGGCCACGCCGTATGTGCCGGGACAGCCCGGACCGGCGCCGGCGCACGAGCCACAACGGCCGCTACCGCCGAACACCGGCTACGGCGTCGCGGGCGAACACGGCGCGGGAGCGTCGGGGCCGGGCCCGGACGAGGTCGGCCGCACCGGCGGCCGGCCGGTCGTACACCCGATCGATCCGGGCGCCTCGGATGCGGCCCGGTCGGCGCCCGAGGGCGGCGCGCTGCCGAACCGGGTGGGTCGGCGTCGGTTGATCGCCGGCTTCGGCACGCCGGAGGCCGGCCCCGCGCCGACCCCGCCGGCCGAGGCCGGCACGGACGCGGAAATGCCCGCAGACGCGGGCGATTCCGGCGACCAGACGATGACCACCCGGGTCAGCATCAAGATCCCGGGATCGCGGCCGATCCCGCCGGTGGTGCTGCGCGGTCAGGCCCCGCTGCCCTCGCAGGAGGCACCGCGGTGGACCCTGGACGGCGACTCGGACGGGCCGTACGAATACCGCACGATGCAGGAACAGGACGCCGCCGACCACGGGTTCCCGCAGTACGGCACGACCGACGCGGCCGGGACCGCCGCGGAGCACCCGGTCGGCGCCGAGGAGCGGACCGACGAGGCGCGCCCGGCCCCGGCCCCGCCCCGGCGGCGCAGGCCGAAGGCGCTGATCGCGTGCGCGGCCGGGATCGCGGTCCTCGGCGGGGTGTACGGCGTGTCGCTGGCCTACGCCGGCGGCGGGGTGCCGCGCGGCACCTCGGTGCTCGGCGTCAACATCGGCGGCCAGTCCCGTGACGAGGCGGTGCGTACGCTCGAACAAAAGCTCGGCGACCGCACCACCAAGCCGATAATGCTCGACCTCGGCGGCAAGGAACTGCGGCTGGAACCGGCCGCGTCCGGGCTGCTCCTGGACGCGCGCGCGACCGTCAGCGAGGCGAGCAAGGGCGGGATGAACCCGCTCACCTCGGTGCCCGCGATGTTCGGCAAGACCCGGGAGACGCAGCCGCGCACCGTGGTGGACCCGGTCAAGCTGGGCGCCGCGCTGGAGGCGCTGGCCGCCGAGGCCGGCGGTGCGCAGGTCGACGGCGGGATCTCGTTCGCGAGCGGCCAGGCCACCGCGGTGCCGCCGGCCAAGGGCAAGGTGTTGGACACCCCCGCCGCGATCAAGCTGGTCGAGGCGGCCTTCCTGCACGGCGGCGGTCCGGTCGCGTTGCCGACCAAGGCCGCCGATCCCAAGGTCACCCAGGCCGAAGTGGACCGGGCGATGCGCGAGTTCGCGGTGCCCGCGATGTCGGGGCCGGTGACCCTGACGGCCGGTACCAAGTCCTTCAAGCTGAACCCGCCGGCGCTGGCCAAGTACCTGACCATGGTCCCGGACGCCGCCGGGAAGTTGCAGCCCAGGATCGACGCGAACGGTCTCCAGGAGGAGTTGGGCCAGACCTTCTCCTCGGTCGGCGAGAAGCCGAAGAACGCCACGTTCAAGGTGGAGGGCAAGCTCACGGCCGGCGCCAAGGTCACCGTCGTGCCGTCCGTGTCCGGCAAGGGCGTCTCCGGCGCCACGGCGGCCGACGCGGTGTTGTCCGTGCTGACCAAGTCCGGCGCGGCGCGCACCGCGAAGGTCAACCTCGGCCCGGTCGAGCCCGCGCTGACCACGGAGGCGGCGAACAAGCTGGGCATCACCGAGGTGATGTCGACCTACACCACGAACTACCCGTACGCCGCGTACCGGTTGACCAACATCCACCGGGCCGCCGATCTGATCACCGGATCGGTGATCAAGCCGGGCGACACCTGGAGCCTGAACAAGACGGTCGGCGAGCGCACCGCGGAGAACGGCTTCGCCAAGGGCACGATCATCAACAACGGGCGCTTCCAGACCGACTTCGGCGGCGGCGTCTCGCAGGTGGCCACGACCACGTTCAACGCGGTGTTCTTCGCCGGGCTCAAGGACGTGATGCACCGCCCGCACAGCTTCTGGATCGACCGCTACCCGCCCGGTCGCGAGGCCACGGTGGCCTGGCCGTCGCTGGACCTGAAGTTCCAGAACGACTCCGGGAAGAACGTCTACCTGGAGTCCACGTACACCGATTCCACGGTGACCGTGACGCTGTTCGGCACCCGCAAGTACGACGACATCAAGGCCGAGCCCGGCACCAAGTACGACGTGGTCAAGCCCAAGTCGGTGGTGGACAAGTCGGCGGGCTGCGTGGAGCAGGCCGCGTCGGACGGGTTCAAGATCGACGTGACCCGGGTGTTCATCCAGGGCGGCAAGGAAACCGCCCGGGAGAAGTTCCACACCAAGTACGACCCGGCCGACAAGATCACCTGTGACAAGTCCGGCGGCGCGGGCGAGGGCGAGGGTCAGGGCCGCACGGCCGACTCACCCCCGCCGGGCGCACTGCCGGTACGGATGTCGGACGACTAGCGGCTGCCGAGGCGGCGGACGCACGAGGCGGGGCCGGATCGCACCTACGGGCGATCCGGCCCCGCCTTCGCCGTGTCGGCCCGGCCCCGCGAAGCCCTCGCCTCACGGCCCGGCGCGGCCCACGTCCCGTGACAGGTCGAGGGCCAGGAACCGGTCGACGTGTGCCAACGCCTCGAAGCGTGCCCCCGGCGCCACCTTCTCGTCGCGGGCCAGCTCGACCAGGAGCCGGATCGCCGTGCGGGTGTCCAGGTCGGCGTCGAGCGCGGCGTGGATCGGCCCGATCGCCGCGGCCGGCATCGGCGCGGACGGGGACTCGGCGCACGTGGCGGTCCGGGCGCGCAGTTCGGCGAGGACGGCCGTCGCGTCGGCCGCCCCGTGATACCCGGCGTGGTCCGCGCGCAGCGGCTCGTCGGCGGCCAGCGAGAGCAGGATCAGCCGCAGCACGAGCGGATCCTCGGGGTGCGGGACCGGCCGGCGAGGCGCGGCGTCGACCACCGCCGCCGGATGCAACACGTGCACCCGGGCGCGCGGCCCCTCGTCCCCGTCCTCGCCGAAGTACAGGTCGATCGCGCCGTCGGGCTGCCCCGTGGCGGGCAGCGGCATGTTGTACCGGCCGTAGCCCGCGGCGTCCGCCACCTGCGCGCGATAGGGCAGGTGGTGGACGGTCACGGTCAGGTGGTGTCGGCCGGCGACCCGGCGGAAGGTGTCGGCGATGATCGCCGCGCGCAGCGAACGGCTCGGGTAGGCCACCCGCACCCGCCTGCCGATCGAGGTGGTCACGAGTTCGGACTTGCCGGTCTGGGAGTCGGTCAGTCGCACCATGGCGGCCACGCTAGTCCCGGGAGCGGGCGGGGGCGGCGGTTCGCGGGGGTTGGACACGGTGAGGTCCGGACGGGCGCGCCGGTTCCGCGGCCGGGGTGCGGCGCCCATGACATCTGTCATGCCCTGATCAGGAGGTTTCCCACTTCGCCGGCCGCGGGCGGTCGGCCAGGCTGGGGGCATGACGATCACGGCTGGGAAACAGACGACCGCGCCGGCCGTCGCGCTCGGCGGGGTGAGCAAGTGCTTCGGTGAATTGCGCGCCGTGGACGGGCTCGACCTCGAACTGCGCCAAGGGGAGACCGTCGCGCTGCTCGGGCCCAACGGTGCCGGCAAGTCGACCACGCTCGACCTGTTGCTCGGGCTGAGCCGGCCCACCGAGGGCACGGTCGCGCTGTTCGGCGGCGATCCGCGCGACGCGATCCGGCGCGGTCAAGTCGGCGCGATGTTGCAGACCGGTGGCCTGATGCCGGACGTGACCGTCGGCGAGATGATCGGCCTGGCCCGCGACCTGCATCCGCGCCCGCTGCCGCGTGCGGACGTGCTGCGTCGCGCCGGCATCGAGGACCTGGTCGACAAGAACGTCGACAAGCTCTCCGGCGGCCAGGCCCAGCGGGTGCGCTTCGCGATGGCGATCGCGGGTGAGGTGGACCTGATCGTCCTGGACGAGCCCACCACCGGGATGGACGTGGACAGCCGGCAGCGGTTTTGGGTCAGCATGCGCGAGCAGGCCGAACTGGGCCGCACCGTGTTGTTCGCGACGCACTACCTGGAGGAGGCGGACAACGTCGCCGACCGGGTGCTCGTGCTGCACCGGGGGCGGTTGCTCGCCGACGCCAGCGCCGCGCAGATCAAGGCCCGGGCCGGGCTGCGCCGGATCGCGTTCGACCTGGACCGGGCGGTCGAGCAGGACGAGGCCGTGCTGCGCGCGCTGCCCGGCATCGCGCACATCGAACTGAGCGGCCACACCGTGCGCATCCGCAGCGGCGACGCCGACGAGACGGTGGCCGCGATCTACGCCGCCGGCCTGCGTCCGCGCGGCCTGGAGGTCGCCGGTCTCGGTCTGGAGCAGGCGTTCCTGGCGATCACCCAGCAGGCGGACGAGGCGGAAGGAAAGGGCATCCCGGCATGAGGACGTTGATGAGACTCGAAGTGCTGAGGATGTTGCGCAACCGGCGCTACCTGCTCTTCACGCTGGCGTATCCGGTCGCGATGTACCTGATCTTCGGCAGCCAGTCGGGAGACGTGGACGGCACCGACGTGTCCGCGTACGTGATGGTGTCGATGGCCTCGTTCGGCGCGGTCGGCGCGGTGCTCAGCGCCGGTGTGCAGCGGATCGCGGCGGAGCGGCAGAGCGGCTGGACCCGGCAGTTGCGGCTGACCACGCTCACCGGGCGGCAGTACGTGATCTCCAAGCTCGTCTCGGCGGCGGTGGTCGGCCTGCCCGCGATCGTGCTCGTGCTGGGCACCGGCTTCCTGCGCGGGGTGCGGCTGGACGCGTGGCAGTGGGGCGTGATCGTGATCGCGCTGTGGTTCGGCTCGTTCGTGTTCGCCGTGCTCGGGATCGGGCTCGGCTACCTCGTCGCCCCCGACTCCGCGCAGCCGCTGTTCATGCTGGTCTACCTGGGCATGGCGGTGCTGGGTGGCATGTGGGTCCCGCTGAGCGGGTTTCCGCAGGTCCTCCAGGACATCGGCCACGTGATGCCGACGTATCGCTACGGGCAACTGGGCTGGGAGGTACTGGCCGGGCATCGGCCCCGCGTCGCCGACGTGGTGGTGCTCGCCGTGTACCTGGTCGCGTTCACCGCGCTGGCCGCCTGGCGCTACCGTCGCGACGAGCAGAAGGTGGCGGCCTGATCCGGGGCCGCTCGCCCGACGGGACGGTCCCGAGGCGTGGTGGGACCTGTTCCCGAGAAGGAGCGCGTGACATGCGGTGGTCGGACGCGACACGGCAGGACTCGACGCGTGGGCGGGCCATCCGGATGTCGTGGTCGTTGCTCTGGTTGTTCTTCCTGACCCCGGTGGTGCACGACCTGGCCACCGGGGGGTACGGGCCGGTGCGCCTGACGGTGGGCTCGATCGGGCTGCTCGTGGTGGTGGTCTGCTACGTCGCGCTGGTGTTCGGCGGGGTCGGCTGGTTCGGCCTGTTCGGTCGGGTGGAGGCGGTGCTGCGCCGGGCGCTCGACACCGAGCGGGCCCAGTCGGGGGCCTGTCTGCTGCTGTGGGCGGTCGCGGTCGGGCTGATCCTGACCTTCGACGACGCCTGGCTCGGCCTGATGGTCTACGTCGCGGTGTCGGTGGGGGCCGGGCTGCGCTTCCCATGGTCGATGTGGGGGATCCTGGGTTGCGCGGCCTCCGGGCTCGGGCTCGGGGTGCTGCTCGGCGCTGCCGGCAACGACCTGCTGGTCCTGGCGTTCGTCACGGTGCTCACCGGCGGGGTGATGATCGGGGTGCGCCGACTCCTGGAGACCCTGGTCGAACTGCGCGAGGCCCGGGAGATCGTGGCCCGGCTCTCGGCCAACGAGGAACGCCTGCGGATGGCCCGCGACCTGCACGACGTGCTCGGCCACTCGTTGTCGCTGATCACCCTCAAGAGCGAACTCGCCGGCCGCTTCCTGCCCGAGCACGTGGACCGCGCGGCCGAACAGGTCGCCGACATCGAGCGGGTCGGCCGGCAGGCGCTGGTGGACGTGCGCGAGGCGGTGAGCGGCTACCGGCGGCCGACCTTCGCGGTCGAGCTGGCGGGCGCCCGGATCGCGGCGCGCGCGGTGGGCATCGAGCTGACCGTGGTGCCCGAGCAGTGGCCGCAGTGCCCGGACCCGGAGGCGGAGGCGGTGCTCGCCTGGGCGCTGCGCGAGGCGGTCACCAACACGATGCGGCACAGCGGCGCGCGGCGCTGCACGGTGCGCCTGGACACCGGCGCGATCTGGCGACTGGACATCCGCGACGACGGGCGCGGTGCGACGGGTGGTGAGGGCAACGGGCTGACCGGGCTGCGCGAGCGATTCGCCCTGGCCCACGGCACCATCGAGGTCGGCGGCGGGGAGCACGGGCGCGGGTTCGGGTTGACCGCTTCGGTCCCGGTGCTTCCCGGAAAGACCGCCGAGCGCCGGATTGCCCCCGGAGCACCGGAAGCGACCCGCTAACGTTCGGGCCGTGATCAACGTACTGCTCGCCGAGGACCAGGCCATGGTGCGCGAGGCGCTGGCCGCGTTGCTCGGCCTGGAGGAGGACATCCGGGTTGTCGCCCAGGTCGCGCGCGGGGACGAGGTGGTCGATGCGGTGCGGGCGAGCGGCGCCGACGTGGCGCTGCTCGACATCGAGATGCCGGGACGCGACGGTCTGGCCGCCGCCGCCGAGTTGCGCCGCGCACTGCCCGGTTGCCGGATCGTCATCCTGACCACGTTCGGCCGCCCCGGCTATCTGCGCCGGGCGATGGAGGCGGGCGCGGACGCGTTCCTGGTCAAGGACGCACCCGCCGCGCAACTGGCCGACGCCGTACGCCGGGTGCTGCGCGGCGAGCGGGTGATCGACCCCACGCTCGCGGCCACCGCGCTCTCCGTCGGCGCCGACCCGCTGACCGAGCGCGAGCGCGACGTGCTGCGCGCGGCGTCGGGCGGCTCGACGGTGTCCGAGATCGCGACCCTGCTGCGCCTGTCCGAGGGCACCGTGCGCAACCACCTGTCCTCGTGCATCGGCAAGACGCACGCCCGCAACCGGGCGGACGCGGTGCGCATCGCGCACGACAACGGCTGGCTCTGACCGGCGCCGGTACGGGTGTCCGGATCGCGCGGTTGCCCCGGTGGCGTACGGGTCGCCGACGGAATGTGGGACCGGCATCCCCCGTTGTGGGACAACGGATCTTTCCCGCCGGCGCCCCGGGAGGATCGATGGGACCGGGGCCCGAAGGCCGGTAGAGTCCTCGTGCCCGGCGGCCCGAGTGCCGTCGGAGAGGATGTCGGAGGAATGGGCATGGGGTCGCACCGGGCAGGCGGTCCCGAACCGGGCACCCGTCGTCCCCGTCGGGAACGCATCCGCTGGGCCGTCGCGAGTGCCGTGCTCGCCGCGTTGCCGGCCGCCTTGGTGGTGGCGCTGTCCGGGGACTCGTCCGACGCCGATCACCTGCTCAGCGCCGACTACGTGCGCACCGGATCCTGGCCCAGCGGCTACAGCGGCCAGTACGTGCTGCGCAACGCCGGCTCCGACACGGTCGAGGGCTGGACCCTGCGCTTCGACCTGCCGGCGGGCACGCGGATCGCCACCGTATGGAACGGCCGGCTCGAACCGGCGGCCGGCCGCTACACCGTGCGCAACGAGAACTGGAACCGGGCGCTGCGGCCGGGTGAGAGCATCGTGGTCGGCTTCGAGGTCCGCCGGGACGGAGTCGGCGTGCCGACCGCGACCGAGCCGGTCCGCGCCGACGGGCCGACCGCCTGCACGATCAACGACAAGCCGTGCGGCGGGTCGGCCGGGCCCGGACCGGACGAGCGGACCGGCCCGCCCGGGTCGACGCCGGCCGCGAGCCCGTCCGCCGGCCTCGACCGGCACACCGGGACCCCGACCCCGACCGGCACCGGCCGGGGCGGCGCGACGACGTCGCCCCCCGCGGCCCCGCCGGTGACCGCGTCCCCGACCGATGCCACGCCGCGCTCGGGCACGATCGAACACCTCGCGCCCTACCTGGACATGACGCTTGACCCCACCCGGGCCGGATCGTCGGGCGTGCGCGACCGCACCCTCGCCTATGTCGTGGACGGCGGTGGTTGCCGGCCGATGTGGGGCGGGGTGACCCGCCTCGACGACCCCGCGACCACCGCCCGAATCGCCGCGCTGCGCGAGACCGGCGGATCGATCAGGGTCGCCTTCGGCGGCGCCGGCGGCACCGACCTCGCGGTGTCCTGCGGCAGCCCGGAGGAGCTGGTGGCCGCCTATCGGCAGGTTTTGGACGCCACCGGGACCGACGCGATGGATCTGGACATCGAGGGCCGCGCGCTGGTCCGCCCCGATGTGGTGCAGCGGCGCAACGCGGCGCTGCGGTTGCTCCAGGAGGACGCGCGGCGGGCGGACCGGCGGGTGGACGTCGGCTACTCGCTGCCGGTGCATCCGCTCCAGGGCTTGGGCGACGAGGCCAAGGCGCTGCTGCGGGACGCCGCTGCGCGGCAGGTCGAGGTCTCCTACGTGAACATCAAGGCGATGAACTACGGCGCCGGGGTCGCGCCCCGGCCGCAGGGACGGATGGGCCGCTTCGCCGCCGACGCCGCGCACGCGCTCCAGGCGCAGATCCGCGAGGTGTGGCCGCATCTGACCCAGGAACAGGCCTGGCGGCGGGTGTCGGTGACGGTGATGATCGGCCGCAACGACGTGCCGGGTGAGGTGTTCACCCTGGAGGACGCGCGCCGGTTCGCCGACTTCGCCCGGCAGAACCACCTGGGACGGGTCGCGTGGTGGTCCGCCGCGCGGGACCGACCGTGCGCCGACGGCACCGCGACCGAGACCGGCGCCGACCCCACGTGCAGCGGGATGGCCCAGGAGCCGGAGGCGTTCCTGCGCGCACTCGGCGGCTGAGCGCGGGCGGACCCGGGCGTGGCGCCGGCCACCGGCCCGGTGCGGTCGCACGGCACTCGGGGCGGCCCCGCGCCGGGCGGGGTGTGGCCGGTTCCGGTGGGTCGGGTGGAGGACTGGGTTGGTCGCTGCCGGGTGCGTGCGAACCGAAGAGGCAACCTTATGGTTGTTCGGTTCGAGTGCTTTCTCGATGCGGCGAGCGCGGCGAGGAGTCCCGCCGGACAGGGCCTAGTTCAGCCGGGCCCGGGCCGCCTTCGCCTCGGTGAGCATGCCCTCCGCGGCCTTGGGGTCGATGTGCTTGACCAGTTCGGCGTACTCCTCCAGCTGCCGCGCGCCCGCCGCGAATTGGCCGGTCCTGGCGAGCAGTGTGCCGCGCTCGTGGCGCAGCGCCGCCGGGTGGCGCGGCAGCAGCAGGGACAGCTCGACGGCCCACAGCCGGGTCCAGGCACCCTCGATCCCGCGCTCGGGCTGCGCCGCCCAGGCGCGGATGTTGTTCAACATCCGGAGCAGGATCGCGGTCGGCCGCGCCGGTTGCAGCAGCGTCGGATCGCCGGGCCGGCCACCCGCCTCCGCGGCCAGTCGGCGGGCCCGGGACACCGACAGCGGTACCCCGCCGTGGAACGGGTCGGCCAGCTCGAACTCGCCGTCGGGATCCCCGATCCCGACCACGAAATGTCCCGGCAACGCGACGCCGTACACCGGCAGCCCGGCCCGGCGGCCGACGTCGATCCACACCACCGACAGCAGGATCGGCAATCCGCGGCGGCGGCGCAGCACCTCGTGCAGCAGCGACGAGCGCAGGTCGGCGTAGTCGGACTGCTGCCCGAGGAATCGGGCCCGCCCGCCGAGCACCCGCGCCAGCGCCGCGGCGGCCCCCGGCGGGTCGAAGCCGGGCCCCGCCTCGGCCCGCACTGCCGCCGCGAGCCGCTCCAACTCGGCGATTCCCACGGCCGGATCGAACGCCGGATCGACCTCGACGCCCATCAGCAGCGCGGCCTCGGCCAGATCCACCTCGTCGGCCCGCACGACCGCCGCGAACCGGTCGCGGGGATTCCCGGGAGCGCTCACGTGGCGGCCGGGGAGCGGCGGTAGTGGTAGCCGTGGTGGTCGGTGTAGCCGAGCGCGTCGTAGAGCTCGCGCGCCGCCCGGTTGTCCGACTCCACCTGGAGCCAGCCGGTGACCGCGCCGCCCGCGAGCGCCCGGTCGGTCAGCGCCTTGACGATCGCCCGCGCGTGGCCGCGTCTGCGGTGCGCCGGGTCCACCTCCAGGCCGGCGAAGCCCGCGTAGCGGCCGAGTACGCACACCCGGCCGATGGCGACCGGCCGGCCCGACTCGGGGTCGGACACGGTCGCGAACAGCGTCCCCGGGGGCCCCTGGAGCACGTGCCGCTCGGCGCCGCCGGCGTGTCGCGCGACCCGGTGGTAGAGCGAGACCCACCCGTCGGTGAGGGTGGTCCCGACCTCGACCCGGCTCGCGTCCACGTCGCGCAGCACGTCGGCCGCGCGCACCAGGCGCCCGGTGCGCATCAGCGCGTCGCCCTCGGCCGGCCACCCGGCGGCGTCGAGGAAACGGTCGAACGGGTCCTCGTGCGCGACCTGGAACAGCGTCGGCAGGTCGCGTGCCGAATACCAGGCATTCACTCGATCGAGTGCCTCCGGGAAGGGCATGTCGGGCTCGCCGAGGACCAGCACCGAGTTGGCCCGCCGGGTGAATCCGCCGGCCGCGCGCAGCAGCCACTCGCCGAAGGCGGCGACCTCGGGGGCGGGCCAGGACCGACTGGCCACGTCCTGCAGGCGGGCCGGGGTGAGCCGCCGTACGGGTGGCGGGACCACCTTGGCGGCGACGATGCTCGCTTCCGCCACCCGGGCGATACTGCCGTCCCTGCGGGTGATTGTCAGCACACCGTCGCGCCAGTCCACGAGGTCGCCCACGACGTCGGAATAGCTCGCCTCGGCGTCCTCGGGCGGCAGTTCGCGGCGCACCGACACGCGTCTGCCCACATCCCGCGGTGTGATCCTCTTCACCTGTCCGGCATCCCCGATCCGTGCTGACCTCGTCCGCCCACGTCTGCTGACATGTTCCCGGCCCACAGGTAAGGGCCACCTGCTAGGAGTAGGCCCCGGCCCACCGCGATACTAGTTGTGGGCACCGACGTTGCCGCGCTCCCGCGCACCCTGTACCGCCCGCATGAGGAGGAACCCGACGTGACCTACGTCATCGCGCAGCCCTGCGTCGACCTGAAGGACAAGGCATGCATCGAGGAGTGCCCCGTCGACTGCATCTACGAGGGTGAGCGTGCGCTGTACATCCACCCCGACGAATGCGTCGACTGTGGAGCCTGCGAGCCGGTCTGCCCGGTCGAGGCGATTTTCTACGAGGACGACACCCCGGAGCAGTGGAAGGACTACTACAAGGCGAACGTGGAGTTCTTCGACGACCTCGGCTCCCCGGGCGGCGCCTCGAAGATGGGTCTGATCGCCAAGGACCACCCGCTCATCGCCGCGTTGCCGCCGCAGGCGACCGGCGAGTAGAGCGTCGTGACCGCTTCGCACAACGGTGCGCGGCCGCTTCCCGACCCCGCCGACGCGCGGGGCCGGGAAGCACGTCGCGTCACCGACCTGCTCCCCGTTTTCCCCTGGGACCGGCTCGAGCCGTTCGGCGCGAGCGCGCGGGCCCATCCCGACGGCGTGGTCGACCTGTCGGTGGGCACCCCCGTCGACCCCACGCCGGAGCTGATTCGCGCCGCGCTGTGCGCCGCCGCCGACGCGCCGGGCTACCCGACCGTGTTCGGCAAGCCGGAGCTGCGCGAGTCGATCGCCGGGTGGTTGCGCCGCCGGCTCGGCGTCACCGGGGCGAGTGCGGACGCCGTGCTCCCGGTGATGGGTACGAAGGAACTGGTCGCGGCACTGCCCAACCAGCTCGGGCTCGGCCCGGGCGACACCGTCGCGCACCCGGCGCTGGCGTACCCCACCTACGACGTGGGCGCGCGGCTGGCCGGGGCCACCCCGCTGCCGGTGGTGGACGGCACCCTGCCCGATCCCGCCGGGGTGCGGATGATCTGGCTGAACTCGCCGGGCAACCCGCACGGTGCGGTGCGCACGCTCGAGGAGACCCGCGCGATCGTGGCGTGGGCCCGTGAGCACGACGTGCTGGTCGTCTCCGACGAGTGCTACATCGAGCTGTGCTGGGACACCCAGGCGGTGTCCGTACTGCACCCCGACGTCTGCGGCGACTCGCACCGGGGTCTGCTCGCGGTGCACTCGTTGTCCAAGCGCAGCAACCTGGCCGGCTATCGCGCCGGGTTCGTCACCGGCGACCCCGCGGTGATCCGCGAGCTGCTCGCGGTGCGTAAACACTCGGGACACATCGTGCCCGGCCCGGTACAGGCGGCGATGACCGTCGCCTTCGCCGACGACGAGCACGTGGCCGCGCAGAAGGCGCGCTACGCGGCCCGGCGCGCGGCGCTGCGCGGCGCCCTGGAGTCGGCGGGCTTCCGGATCGAGCACTCGCAGGCGAGCCTGTACCTGTGGGCCACGCGCGACGAGGACTGCTGGGAGACCGTGGCCTGGTTCGCCGAGCGCGGCATCCTGGTCGCGCCGGGCGACTTCTACGGGCCGCTGGGCGATCGGCACGTGCGGCTCGCGTTCACCGCGACCGACGAGCGGATCGCGGCGGGCGTGAAGCGGCTGCACGAGGTCTGAGCGAGCGGTCGCGGACGCTCGGAGCCGAGGGTCGCGTTCGGGGACGGCGATAGGCTTCCGGCATGACCGTGAAGCTCGATCTGTCCCAGGACGCGGCATCGCTCACCGCGCAACTCGTCGACATCCCGTCGGTCAGCGGCGACGAGCGGGTGCTCGCCGACGCGGTGGAGGAGGCGCTGCGCGCCTTCCCGCACCTGACCGTGTACCGGGACGGCGACTCGGTCGTCGCCCGCACCGAACTCGGGCGCGCCGAGCGCATCCTGATCGCGGGTCACCTGGACACCGTGCCGATCGCGGACAACGTGCCGTCCCGGATCGAGGGTCCGCTGATGTACGGGTGCGGCACCTCCGACATGAAGAGCGGCGTCGCGGTGCAACTGCGACTCGCCGCGCACCTGCCCGAGCCCAATCGCGACGTGACCTACGTGTTCTACGACTGCGAGGAGGTCGAGGCCGCCCGCAACGGGCTGCTGCGGCTGGCGAACAACCACCCCGAGTGGCTGGTCGCCGACTTCGCGGTGCTGATGGAGCCCACCGGCGGCGCGGTCGAGGGCGGCTGCCAGGGCACGTTGCGGGTCAAGGTGACCACCACCGGCACCCGCGCCCACTCGGCCCGCTCGTGGCTGGGCGACAACGCGATCCACGCCGCGGCGCCGATCCTGGCCCGGTTGCAGGCGTACGAGGGCGCGCGGGTGGAGATCGACGGCCTCGAATACCGCGAGGGATTGAACGCGGTGAAGATCGAGGGCGGGGTCGCGGGCAACGTGATCCCGGACGTGTGCGCGGTGACGGTCAACTTCCGCTTCGCGCCCAATCGCAGTGTCGAGCAGGCGCTGGCGCACGTGTGCGACGTGTTCGCCGGGTACGACGTGGTGCTCACCGACGAGGCCGCCGGCGCCCTGCCCGGTCTGGACCGGCCCGCCGCGGCGGCGTTCGTGGCGGCGATCGGGACCCCGCCGCGGGCCAAGTTCGGCTGGACCGACGTCGCGCGCTTCTCCGCCCTCGGCATTCCGGCGGTGAACTACGGGCCGGGCGATCCGAACCTGGCGCACAAGCGGGACGAGCACGTGGAGATCGCGCTGATCGGAGCCGGCGAGGAGCGGCTGCGGCGCTGGCTGGGCTGACCCGGGCGGGCGGAAATGCGATCGGGCCCCGGCTCGGCGTGACAGGGTGGCCGGATGGACGCGCGATTCGCTCCGGAGGAGCCACCCGAGTTCGCCTCGCCCAGCGAGGTGGAGGAACAACATCCCGGCATGGGGCACCTCGGCACCGAGGCGTGGCGGGTGTTGCGGATCCAGACCGAGTTCGTGGACGGGTTCGGCATGCTCGCCGACCTCGGCCGCGCGGTCAGCGTGTTCGGCTCGGCCCGGACCAAACCGGGCTCGGCCGAGTACCGCATCGGCGAGCGGGTCGGGCGGGCCCTGGCGGAGGCCGGCTACGCGGTGATCACCGGCGGCGGCCCCGGCGCGATGGAGGCGGCCAACAAGGGCGCCCGGGACGCCGGCGGACAGTCGGTGGGCGTCGGCATCAAGCTGCCGTTCGAGTCCGGGCTGAACCCGTACGTGGACCGCGGCATCACCTTCCGCTACTTCTTCGCGCGCAAGACGATGTTCGTCAAGTACGCGCAGGGCTTCATCGTGCTGCCGGGCGGGATCGGCACGCTGGACGAGTTGTTCGAGGCGCTCACCCTGGTGCAGACCGGCAAGGTCACACACTTCCCGGTGGTGCTGATCGGCCGCGACTACTGGACCGGACTGGTCGACTGGGTGCGCGACGTGGTGATCGCCCAGGGCAAGGCGTCGCCCGCCGACCTGGACCTGATCCGGATCACCGACGACGTGGACGAGGCGGTGCGGATCATCCGCGACGCCGATCTGGAGTGCTCGAAACTGGAGGCCGAGGCACGCGCGGACAAGGCCGCCGCCGAAGGACGCGCCGCCGGCGGGGCGATTGCCACCTGACGGGCATGCGGGAGCCCCGTCGTGTTCACTCGGGCGACACCGACGGGCGAAAGCGTAGGGGCGTCCCGATATCTCCCGCCTGTCACAGGAGAAAACCAGATGTCGCTGTCCCGTAGGGGTTTCCTCGGTCGCACCGCCACCACCGGTGCCGGTGTCGCCCTCATCGGCAGCACCGGCATGCTGCTGGCGCCGAATGCCTCGGCCTCGTCCCGCCCCGGCGACCGCCGCCCGCCGGCCCAGGTCGGCTACGGCCCGCTGGTGGACGACCCCGCCGGGCGCCTGGCGCTGCCCAAGGGTTTCTCGTACCAGATAGTCACCGAGGCCGGTGTCACCAAGCTGGAGTCGGGCGAGGCCACCCCGAGCAACCACGACGGCACCGGCGCGTTCAAGCTGCGCGGCGGCGGCACGGTCCTGGTGAACAACCACGAGCTCGGCGGTTCGTTCAAGGACACCCCGCTGCCGGTGCCGCACCTCGCGGGCCTGGTCTACGACGAGGGCCTGCCCGGCGGTTGCACCGTGGTCGAGGTGAACCGTTACGGCAGGCGCATCCGCGAGTACGTCGGCGTGGCCGGCACCGCGACCAACTGCGCGGGCGGGGTGACCCCCTGGGACACCTGGCTGACCTGCGAGGAGACCGAGCAGCTGGCCGGTCAGGGCACCGCCACCAAGGACCACGGCTACGTCTTCGAGGTCGACCCGTACGACCGCCGCGCCAACCGCGACCCGAAGCCGATCAAGGCGCTCGGCCGGTTCGCCCACGAGGCGGTCGCGGTGGACCCGCGCCGCGGCCACCTGTACCTGACCGAGGACGCGAGCAACCCGAACGGACTGCTCTACCGCTGGGAGCCGCCGCGCCACTGGGACGGCGGGCGGGGCCGGCTGCGCAAGCTGGCCGACGACGCGGGCACCCTCGCGGCGATGCGCTGCGTGGACGCGAGCGGCAAGCACGTGGACGACCTCTCCCGGGCGACCGAGGTGGGTACCACCTACGCGGTGAACTGGGTGACCGTGCCGGAGCGCGACGCGCGCACCACCTCGATCCGCAAGCAGTTCCAGAACACCGACATCACCCGCGGCCGCAAGATCGAGGGCATCTGGTGGGGCGACGGCGGCGCGTACGTGGTCACCAGCTTCGCCCGCAAGGAGAGCCCGGGCACCCCGCACGACGGGCAGATCTGGTTCTACGACCCGCGCCGCGGGCGGCTGACCCTGAAGCTGCGCTTCGGCGTCAACACCACGCCGGACGTGGACGGTCCGTTCGACGGCCCGGACAACATCAGCGTGTCGCCGCACGGCGGCGTGATCATCGCCGAGGACGGCGAGGGCGTGCAGCACCTGCTCGGCGCGACCGACGACGGCAAGACCTACCCGGTCGCCCGCAACGACGTGGACGGCGACAGCGAGTTCACCGGCCCGGTCTTCTCCGAGGACGGCCGCACGCTGTTCGCGAACGTGCAGACCCCGGGCACCATGTACGCCATCCAGGGTCCCTGGAAGCGCTGCTGAGGCACCGAGTCGGCGGCCGTCGCCGTCGTCGAAGCCCACTTTTCGGCGCCCGCGCCCACCTTCGCGGTGGGGGCGGGCGCCGAAAGGCGTTCTCCGGGAAGCGCGCTGGGGGCGGGGTCTTCGATCGGGGGCTCGAAGACCCGCCCCGGGCCCGTCAGGCCAGGGCGCGACGGGCCACGGCGGGCTGCCGGGTGCCGTGGATCGAGGACACCATGTCGAGCACCTGGCGGGTCTCCGCCACCTGGTGCGCGCGGTACACCCGGGCCCCGAGCCACGCGCTGACCGCGGTGGTGGCCAGGGTGCCGAGCAGCCGTTCGTTCACCGGCTTGTCCAGCGTCTCGCCGACGAAGTCCTTGTTGGACAGCGAGACCAGGACCGGCCACCCGGTGTCGACCATCTCGCCGAGCCGGCGGGTGGCCTCCAACGAGTGCCGGGTGTTCTTGCCGAAGTCGTGCCCCGGGTCGATCAGGATCGCGTCTCTACGCACGCCGAGCCGCGCGGCGCGCTCGGCCAGGCCCACCGTGACGTCCAGGATGTCGGCCATCACGTCGACGTAGCCGATCCGGTGCGGCCGGGTGCGCGGCTGCGCCCGGCCGGCGTGCGTGCACACGATGCCCGCGTCGAATTTCGCGGCCACCTCGGCCAGCTTGGGATCCACCCCGCCCCACGCGTCGTTGAGCAGGTCGGCGCCCGCGTCGCAGACCGCCTCGGCGACCTCGTGGCGCCACGTGTCCACGCTGATCACCACGTCGGGGTGGCGGCGGCGCACCTCGGCCACGAAGGACACCGTCCGGCGGATCTCCTCCGTGACGTCCACCTCGGCCCCCGGACCGGCCTTCACGCCCCCGATGTCCACGATTCCCGCGCCCTCGTCGATCGCGCGGGCGACCGCGTCCAGGGCCGGCCGATCGTCGAACGTCGCGCCCTTGTCGAAAAACGAGTCCGGTGTCCGATTGATGATCGCCATGATCACCAACTCGTCCCCCTCGAACTCCCGTCGTCCCAGCCTCAGCGTCGTCACCCCGTCGACCTCCGCCCACACCCTGCACGTGCCACCTGACCCCCTGATCGTGGCACGATCGTCCCGTGCGACGAGCCGGGGGCTTCCCGAAACGGCCCGGAGCCGACACCGTTCCAGCGCCTGCACCACCGTCGAAGGGGAGCCGTCCGTGTTCTGGATCCAGCTTGTCGTGGTGATCGGGGTGGTCCTCGTCATCGCCGCGGTCGTGCTCGGGGCGGGTGGCTCCCTTCCCGACGCCTACCGCGAACAGCCCGAGCTGCGGATGCCCGGCGACCGCCCGCTCACGAGCGCCGACGTCGACCACATCCGCTTCCCGGTGGTCTTCCGGGGCTACCGGATGAGCGAGGTGGACCTGGTCCTGGATCGGCTCACCGGCGAACTCGCGGCTCGCGACGCGCGCATCCTGGAGTTGGAGTACAGGATCGCCGGCACCACGCCGGTCGGTGTCGCCTCGGCGACGCCGGGCGTGGCCGCCGCCGGGGCGAGCGCGTTCGGCGCGAGCGGGCACGCCCCCTCCCCGCGCGGCTCGGGCACCACGCTGTCGCTGGAGAAGCCGGAGCGGGCCGAGGCCGCGGGCTCGACGCGGGTCGACACCGAGGCCGCCGAACCGGGGGTCGAACCGGCCGCCGACGCGGACGAGACTCCGGAGTCGAACGTGGACGCGTCGGCTGGGGAGGCGGCGCCCGAGGCCGTTGTGGACGAGGCGAAGGACGAGGCCGAGGACGTGCCGAAGGGCGACGAGCCGAAGGACGACGAGGCGAGCAAGGGCGACGAGGCGAAGGGCGAGCCGAAGTCATGACCGCCGCCACCGCCCCCGTCGTCGGTGGTCCGGTTCCGGGGCCGGACGGACTGCTGCGCTGCCCGTGGGGCGCCACCGGTCCCGAGGACTACCGGGAGTACCACGACACCGAATGGGGCGTCGCGGTGCACGGTGACGACCGGCTGTTCGAGCGGCTGTGTCTGGAGGCGTTCCAGTCCGGTCTGTCGTGGTTGACGATCCTGCGTCGGCGCGAGGGTTTCCGGGCCGCCTTCGCCGACTTCTCCATCGCGCGGGTGG
The DNA here is from genome assembly GCF_053618075.1 of Embleya sp. NPDC055664. Lineage (NCBI taxonomy): Bacteria > Bacillati > Actinomycetota > Actinomycetes > Kitasatosporales > Streptomycetaceae > Embleya > Embleya sp. NPDC055664. The sequence continues at coordinate 125,059 of NZ_JBSHGZ010000014.1, read as the reverse complement.
CGGCCTTCGACGACACGGACCGCGCGCGGCTGCTCGCCGACGAGGGCATCATCCGCAATCGGGCCAAGATCGACGCCGCGATCGCCAACGCACACGCGGCACAGGCCCTCCAGGGCGGCCTGGACGCCCTCGTGTGGTCCTTCGCACCTTCCGGCCGCCGGAAGGCCCCCGAGGCCCTCTCGGACGTCCCGGCGGTCACCGACGAGTCCACCGCCCTGGCCAAGGAACTCAAGCGCAAGGGTTTTCGCTTCGTCGGCCCGACCACGGCCTACGCGATGATGCAGGCCTGCGGCCTGGTCAACGACCACCTCAGGACCTGCATCTCCCGCTGACCCGTGCCCACCCCGGCGGGCCGCGTGCGCCCCGCCGGGCGGTGGGGGTCAGCGGCCGAGGAAGGTGGGCTTCTCCTTGGCGACGAAGGCCGCCACCGCGATCCGGTGGTCCTCGGAGGAGCCCGCTCGCAGTTGCAGTTCGTCCTCCTTGGCCAGGGTGTCGATCAGGGAGTGGGAGGCGCCGTAGGCGACCGATTCCTTCAGGGCCGCCAGGGCCACGGTCGGGCCTTCGGCCAGGCGATGGGCCAGGTCGCGGGCGGTGTCGAGGACCTCCTCGGCCGGGACCACCCGGTGGGCCAGGCCCAGCTCCAGTGCCTCGGCGGCCTTGATCGTGCGGGGCAGCATCAGCAGCTCGATCGCCCGGGCCTGGCCGACCAGGCGCGGCAGGGTCCAGGACGCGCCCGAGTCGGCGGTCAGCGCGACCCCCGCGAAGGCGGTGTTGAAGCCGGCCGTGTCCGCCATGATCCGGAAGTCGCAGGCCCAGGCGATCGCCGCGCCGGCCCCGGCGGCCACCCCGTTGACCGCCGCGATCACCGGCTTGGCCATCGTCGCCAGCGCCGTCACGAGCGGGTTGTAGTGCTCGCGCACGGTCGCGAAGGTGGCGTCGGGGCCGGTCTCCAGCTGCCGGATGTGCGCCTTCAGGTCCTGGCCGGCGCAAAACGCCCGACCGCTTCCGGTCAACAGCACCGCCCGGACGGCCGGATCCTCGGCGGCGCGCAGGACCGCGTCGCGCAACGCGATCTTGGTCGGCTCGTCGAGCGAGTTCATCGCCTCGGGCCGGTTCAGGGTGACGGTCGCGACTCCGTCGGCGAGGTCGTACCGCACAATCTCGGCCTTGTCGGTCATGACTTGCCTCCACATCACATACATCGCCGCAGGTGGGATGTGCACAGCATGCCGGAAGCCGGATCCGGCCCCCGCCCCGCCCCTGACGGACCGTCAGCCGCATTTCCGAGCCGGGACGGACCATCCCATTCCGCGCCGTACGGACGGGGTTGGAGAGGTCGACGGGACCCGATGTTGCTCACCCCACCGTTCGATGCGGGATAATGGTCCCTGATCAATGCTCTCGAAGACCGGTGGCCGGTTTGAGCACCGGTGCGTCGATATGCAGGAAGGGGAACGAGCATGGCGGCCATGAAGCCGCGGACGGGCGACGGCCCGCTCGAGGTGACCAAGGAAGGGCGGGGCATCGTCATGCGCGTTCCGCTTGAGGGCGGTGGACGGCTCGTGGTCGAGCTGTCGGCCGATGAGGCCGGCGCCCTGAGCGAGGCGCTGAAGAACGCCGTGGGCTGACCCCCTGGGGCGACGCCCTCGACGAAAGTCGTGATGCGACGGCCCCGGCACGGACATGGAGACTCATGTTCGTACCGGGGCCGTCGGCATGTGCGTGGGCGGGTCGCATGTCGGCCCGGTCGGGCTCAGCCCCGACGGGCCGCACACAGCAGGCCGTCGCCGACCGGGAGCAGCGCCGGCACCAGCGACTCGTGCTCGCGGATCACCCGCAACACGTCGCGCACGGCGGCGGTCTCCGCGTCGCGGTGCGCCGGATCGGCCACCCGGTCGCGCAGCAGCGCGTTGTCGAAACAGACCACGCCGCCGGGCCGCAACAACCGCAGCGCCTCGGCGAGGTAGTCCAGGTATTCGAGCTTGTCCCCGTCGCAGAACACCAGGTCGTAGCCGCCGTCGGCGAGCCGGGGCAGCACCTCCAGGGCCCGGCCCGGGATGAACCTGGCGCGCCCGCTGGGAAAGCCCGCCTCGGTGAAGGTCTCCTTGGCGAGCCGCTGGTTCTCGGGATCGGCGTCGACCGTGGTGAGCACCCCGTCGGAGCGCATGCCGCGCAGCAGGTAGAGGCCGGACACCCCGGTCCCGGTCCCGATCTCGGCGACCGCCTTGGCCTCGACCGCGGCGGCGAGGAAGCGCAGCGCGGCGCCGCCGCCGGGACCTATCGGGAGCACGCCGACTTCCCGGGCGCGGGCGCGGGCGCCCGCGAGGACGGCGTCCTCGCCGACGTACTCTTCCGCGAACGCCCAGCTCGCCTGGCGATTGCCGGAAATGGCTTCCTCCTCTGTCCCGGCCGCCCGTTCGCGCTCGAGACGGGTCGGCCACCTGAGCGCAAGCGTATTACCGAGGCGTCCCCCCACCGCCCGGGGAGCGCCGCACGATTGCCCGACCTCCCCGGCCCCGGCCCCGCCGACGCCCCCACCCCGTGGCGCGTCAGCGCCCACGACCCGGGCCGACGGTCCCCGCCCACCCGCTCCCGCCGCGGACCCGCCCGTGGCGAGCCGGCCCGCGCGACCAGCCCTCGGCGAGCCGGCCCCGAGCGCCCGCCCCGGGAACCCCGTATGGATGTGGTTCGTTGGCCCCCACGGAAGACAGGTGAACACGAGGCTCGTGGTCTCGCGGCACCGGAGGTTGGGTCGGACCGGGGCTCGGCGCCCTTATCCGGGCTTAACAGGCAGGACGCTTATGGTGGTTGCGCTACTCGGAAGAGGAGGTGTGGCAGTGGTCGACCGTCGCGGGGAACAATCCTGTACTCGCGAGCCGTCGCCGATGCCGGATCACGTGGCCGAAGCCGCAAACGCAACCAGCAGCCCAGCCCAGGCCGAATGGGTCCCGCCGACGTGGGAGGACATCGTCCGCACCCACTCCGCGCGGGTGTATCGGCTCGCCTACCGCCTCAGTGGCAACCCGCACGACGCGGACGACATCACCCAAGAGGTGTTCGTCCGAGTGTTCCGATCGTTGTCGAGCTACACGCCCGGCACGTTCGAGGGTTGGCTGCACCGCATCACCACGAACCTTTTCCTCGACATGGTTCGGCGCCGTCAGCGCATCCGCTTCGAGGGTCTGGGCGACGACGCGGGCGAACGCCTCGCCGGTCGTGAGCTCTCGCCCGCGCAGGCATACGACGACGCCCACCTGGACGCGGACGTCCAGCAGGCGCTGGACGCGCTCGCGCCGGAGTTCCGCGCCGCGGTCGTACTGTGTGACATCGAGGGCCTGTCGTACGAGGAGATCGCCACCACGCTCGGAGTGAAACTCGGGACCGTGCGCAGCCGCATCCACCGCGGCCGGTCCCAGCTCCGTGCGGCGCTGCGGCACCGTGCTCCCCGGAACAAGGCAGGCCAGGAGACGGCTGCGGAGGTCCGGACCACGGTGCGGAGATGAGGGACCGTGAGCAGTGAGCCCGGCGACCGCTTGGGCAGGGGGGTAGTGAGTGCCACACGGCTGGGGCGCGCCGCGACCCGATGTGGGGCATGCGAGGTGGGGACATGAGCCACCCCGAGGACAAGCTCGCCGCCTATGTGGACGGCGAACTGGGCCATGAGGCCCGGGAGAAGGTGCTGGCGCACCTCGCCGAATGCGCGGACTGTCGCGTGGAGGCCGAGGAGCAGCGCCAGGTGAAGCAGTTGCTCGGCAACGCGCGTCAACCCGGCCCCTCCGAGGACCTGATGGCGCGGTTGTTCGCGCTCGGGGAATCCGCCGAGGAGCCGCCCGCGCCGCCCGCGGGCGGCGATCGATTCATGTTCCCGGCCGCCGGGCGACCCACGGGCTCGACCCGCGCACGTTCGCGGTCGACCGGCCCGCGGGCGGGCCGGCCCGGCAACATGCCCGAGCGGGTGCGCCCGCCGGTGAGCCGGCGTCGGCTGACGTTCGCGGCGGCCGGCGCATTCTCGATGATGGCCGTCGCGCTGAGCAGCGCCTTCGTGCCGGGCGGGACCAGCGGCGGCACCGAGGGCCGACCCGCGGCCCCGGCCGTCGAGCGCTACCTGGTGGAGCAGGCCGCGAGCACCGGCGCGTTGCCTGCGGGCAAGTCGGTCAAACGCTCCGAGCCGGTGCTCGCGGGGGCGTCCATGACGGTGCCGGTCCACACGATCGAGGCCCGGCACTAGCTGCCGCGCCGCAGGCCGTACCCCCGGTCCCGGGCGCCGATGCGCCGGGTCCGGGGCGCCCGCGCGGATCCGCGCGGGCGCGCTGCTTTCGGGCGGGTTCGCGTGTGGGATGTGACGGGTATCCGCTGCCGCCGGGACGCCGGCGAGCGGCACGCGCAAGACTGTGGCCGGGCCGGAGAAGCAGCGGATGCCCCGGCACACCGGGAGCGGTAGGAAGGCACACGATGAGCGACGCATACGGCCGTGGGGGAGCGGAGCCGCCGCGAGGCGACGACGCGCCGGCCGGACCGGCACCCGAGCACGACCTCGGCGCGGAGCCGGCGGCCTTCCCGCCCGGTGGCCCGCGGGTGTCGACGGACCCCGGAGAGGACACACCCGACGGCGCGGCCGCGGGCCCCGCGGCTTCCGGCCGGGCGGCGGACGAGGAGCCGCCCACCGAGGTCCGACCGGTGTCGGGGGCGGAGGACTCCGCCGGGGACGACTCGCGGGCTTCGGACACGGGCGCCGGGACGGGTCGCGGGGACGCGGCCGACGGCGGCGCCGAGCCGGGTCACCGGGGCGCGACCACCGAAGGCTTCGCCGCGCCCGGCGGCTCGCACGCGGCCGATGCCGAGCCCGCCGCGTTTCCCGTGCGGACGTCGTTGGCCAAGGAGCCGCCGCCGGCCGATCCCGCCGCCGAACCCGATGCGTTCGGGGTGCCGACGCCCGATGTCCGGGACGCGGTGACCGCCGAGGTGCCCGTGGTGCACGGCACCGCCGAGTTGCCGGCCGCGGACGACCCCGGCTACGACCCGTTCGCCCCGCCGCCGCAGCCGCCGCCCGCCGGGCCACCCCCGCAGCAGCCCACCGGGCAGTGGCCGGGATATCCGGGGCAGCCCGGTGCCTACGGTGTGCCGGCCGGCGTCGCGCATCCGGGCTACGGGCCCTACGGGCCGTACCCCTCGTACGCCCCGCAGACCGGCTACGCGCCCTATCAGGCCGTGCCGTACGGCTATGCCGTCCCCGGGGACATGACCGGCGCGGGCGGGCCCACGGAGGACCTGGGTCGGCGCTACGGGCGACGGCTGGTGGTGTGGGCCGCGGCCCTCGCCCTCGTCGCCGGGTTGATCGGCGGCGGCATCGGGGCCTGGATCGCCGATCGGCACGACACCAGGATCCGCCTGGGCGACCCGCCGCAGAGCGGTCCGGCCCGGGGCAAGGACACCATCGCCGGCCTCGCGGACCGCACGCTGCCCGGCGTGGTGTACATCCACGCCAAGACCGGTCGCGGCGAGGCCACCGGCACCGGCTTCGTGCTGGACACCGCCGGCGACATCCTGACCAACAACCACGTCGTGGACTCGGCCGCGTCCGGCGGCACGATCACGGTGACGTTCAACGACGGGCAGCGCACCACCGCGACCCTGGTCGGCCGGGACGCCGGCTACGACCTCGCGGTGATCCGGGTGTCCGGCGTCCAGGGGCTGCACCCGCTGCCGCTGGGCAACTCCGATGCCGTGCAGGTCGGTGACCCGGTGATCGCGATCGGTGCGCCGTTCAACCTGGAGGGCACCGTCACCTCCGGGATCATCAGCGCCAAGGACCGCGCGGTCAGCGCCGGCTCCTCCGGCAGCGATGTCTCCTACATCAGCGCGTTGCAGACCGACGCGCCGATCAACCCCGGCAACTCCGGCGGGCCGCTGATCGACGCGGCGGGTTCGGTGATCGGGATCAACTCGGCGATCCGCTCGGCCGGCGGCGGTGGCCAGGGCAATCCGTTCGGGGCGCAGCAGGAGGCGGGCAGCATCGGCCTCGGCTTCGCGATCCCGATCAACCAGGCGCGCCGGGTCGCGCAGCAGTTGATCGACACCGGCAAGGCCTCGCATCCGGTGATCGGCGTCTCGCTCGACGTCGCCTACACGGGCGACGGCGCCCGGATCGCGTCGGAGGACGTCAAGGGCACGCCGCCGGTGCGTCCGGGCGGACCCGCCGAGCAGGCCGGGCTCAAACCGGGCGACGTGATCAAGGCGATCGACGGTCGCCGGGTGCACGACGCGAACGAGTTGATCGTGGCGATCCGGTCCAAGGCGCCGGGCGGCGTGGTCAAGCTCACCATCGAGCGTGACGGCGCGGAGCGCTCGGTCGACATGACCCTCCAGGCGGGCTGACCCGGGGGCCGGCCGTCCCCGAGGGGCCGGCCGGCCGCCAAGCAGGATGACTCGGACATGACGTACACATGGCCGGGTGATCACATCTTTTGCCAATAGGCGCCAAGCGACCGGTTCGGTGCCGCCCGCGACCTTCCGTTCGGGGGGTCGACGACTACTCTGAGGGGGTTCGGTCACCCGACCGAACCCCCTCGCGCAATCTCGTGGAGTCCAGGTGTTCGACGTCGGTGCACCCGAGATGGTCGCGCTCGTCATCCTCGCGATCGTCATCTTCGGTCCCGAGAAGCTGCCGAAGATGATCGGCGACGTGGCGCGCACCATTCGCAAGTTCCGCGAGTTCTCCTCCGGGGCCCGCGCGGACCTGAAGAAGGAACTGGGTCCGGAGTTCCAGGACATGCACCTGGAGGACCTGAACCCGAAGACCTTCGTCCGCAAGAACCTGATGGGCGACGGCGACGACGATCTGGGCATCCGGGAGTTGCGCGACTCGCTCGGCAAGGACTTCGACGACATCAAGGGTCTGGCGAGCGGCAACCTCTTCGAGCCGGACGTGCCCGACACCTCGCACCGCCCGTCGGCCGGGCAGTCGTCCGCGCCGAAGACCTCGCTGCACAAGAACGGCGGCGCCGCCCGGGTCGAGCCCGGCGAGCGTCCGCCGTACGATGCCGACGCCACCTGAGGGTCGACCCCGCCCGTCTCCGGCCGGGGATCCGCGGCCCGCATTCGGGCCGACCGGCGCCGCACACGGCGTCGGAGCACCCGCGCGTTCGGGCACTATGGAGCCCGAGTACACGGGCGGTGTGTGGTCGGTGACTCGGCGGATACATGTATCGCACGGCTCGTCCACCCGGCATCGCTCGGGGGAGTGGCCGCCCGACATGGCAGACCGAGGCAGCCGGCGCGGCGCCGTCGCGCCGCGCGAGAGGACCTGAGGCGGAGCATGGACACAATCAGCCACGCGGGCGAGGCGTTGCCCGCCGAAGGGGCCGGCAGGCCCGATCTGCTGGCGGAATACCTGAGCTCGGACTTTCCCTGGTACGGCCTGGACGAGGGCTGGAACGGGCGGCGTTGGTTGTCCTCGGTGTGCCGGGGGCGGGGCACGATCGAGTACGGCACGCTGGGCCACGGCGACCTGCCCAGCCGCCGGCCCGGTGACCCCACGCCTCGCCGGTTCGTGTCCGTGGTGACCGTCCCGCAGCGGCCCAAGCGGCCGGCCGGCGACGGCACGGGACAGATGGAGGCCACGTCGAAGGCGAGCGCGGCGTCACTCGCAGGGGTGGCGTTGCTCGCGGACAGTTGGCCGTGGCAGTTGGACCGCGCGACCCGTGCGGAGTGGCTGGATCAGCAGACGAACATCGCATGGGACCTGTCCGACAATCTGCCCGGACCGGGGTGGACGGACCTGGCGATCCCGGTCGACGGGGTGCCGGCGCGTTTCCGCTACCGGGAGTCGGCGTACGGCTGGGTGCTCGCGGGGGAGAGCGCGGGGGTGTACCTGGGGGTGTACGGCCGGGGCGCGAGCGCGTACGGCCTGGGCCTGTCCCGCTCGGTGGATCTGCGAACGTACGCGACGCCGGACGCGTGAGCGCCCGGCGCGGCCCCGGGGTCACGGACGCGCCGCAACGGGCGGGCGTGCCCCCGGGATCGGCGCGCCGAGACCCCGAACGGGTGCCGGGGCCGGACAGGGTCTAGAAGTTGCGCAGCGGGGTCAGGCCGAGCTGGAGGCCGGAGAGGCCGCGCTCGCGACCGCCGAGCTTCGCCGCGACCGCGCCGAGCGCGACGGCGGCGGGCGAGTCGGGCGCGTCGACGACGACCGGGCGGCCGGTGTCGCCGCCCTCGCGCAGCCGGGTGTCGATCGGGATCGAGCCGAGCAGCGGCACCTTCGTGCCGGTGGCCGCGGACAGGCCGTCGGCGACGCGCTGTCCGCCGCCGGAGCCGAACACGTCGACCATCTCGCCGCAGTGCGGGCAGGGCAGCCCGGCCATGTTCTCGATCACGCCGGCGATCGTCTGGCGGGTCTCGACCGCGATCGTGCCGGCCCGCTCGGCGACCTCGGCGGCGGCCTGCTGCGGCGTGGTCACCACCAGGATCTCCGCGTTGGGCACCAACTGGGCGACCGAGATGGCGATGTCGCCGGTGCCCGGCGGGAGGTCCAGGAGCAGGACGTCGAGGTCGCCCCAGTAGACGTCGGCCAGGAACTGCTGGAGCGCGCGGTGCAACATCGGCCCGCGCCAGACCACCGGCGCGTTGCCGGGGGTGAACATGCCGATCGAGATGACCTTCACACCCAGCGCCGACGGCGGCATGATCATGTTCTCGACCTGGGTGGGCTTGCCCTCGGCGCCGAGCATGCGCGGCACCGAGTGGCCGTAGATGTCCGCGTCCACCACGCCGACCTTCAGGCCCTGCCCGACCATCGCCGCGGCCAGGTTCACCGTCACCGAGGACTTGCCGACGCCGCCCTTGCCGGAGGCCACCGCGTAGACCCGGGTCAGCGAGCCGGGCTTGGCGAACGGCACCTCGCGCTCGGCCTGGCCGCCGCGCAGTCGGCTCGCCAGCTCCTTGCGCTGCGTGTCGCTCATCACGTCGAGTTCGACGCCGACCGAGGTCACCCCGGGCAGCGCGGCCACGGCGGTCTCCACCCGGCTGATGATCGTCTCGCGCATCGGACAGCCGCTGACCGTCAGATAGACCGCGACCTCGACCCGACCGTCGGCCAGGATGTCGACGGATTTGACCATGCCCAGTTCGGTGATGGGCCGGTGGATCTCGGGGTCCTGGACGGTCGCCAGGGCATCCTGGACGTCGTCCGCCGAGGGCAGGGTTGCAGAAGCCATACCGTGAGCTTACGACCCTCGCGCCGGAATCCTTTGCGAGCATCGGGATCCGGGCCCGGAGCGGGGGCTGCGAACCGACGGGGAGGTGCCGCGTGACGATATCGGCCGAGCGGACGCGAGTGGCGGAGTTCCGCCGGGCCCTGGGCCTGGCGACGCTGATCGACGTGCACACGCACTTCATGCCCAAGCAGGTGCTGGACAAGGTGTGGGCGTACTTCGACGCGGCCGGTCCGCTGATCGGCCGGCCGTGGCCGATCACCTATCGCCTGGACGAGGACGCGCGGGTCGCCACGCTGCGCGACTTCGGCGTCTCGGCGTTCACCTCGATGTTGTATCCGCACAAGCCCGCGATGGCCGCGTGGCTGAACGCGTGGTCGCGCGAGTTCGCCGCGCGCACCCCCGACTGTCTGCATACGGCGACGTTCTTCGCCGAACCCGACGCGGCCAAGTACGTGCGCGAGGCGATCGACGCGGGTGCGGTGGTGTTCAAGGCGCACGTCCAGGTCGGTGGCTGGGATCCGACCGATCCGCTCCTGGACGACGTGTGGGGCACGCTCGCCGACGCCGGGGTGCCGGTGGTCGCGCACTGCGGGTCCGGGCCGGTGCCCGGGGCGCACACCGGGCCGGAGCCGATCGCCCGGGTGCTGGCCCGGCATCCGCGGCTGGCGCTGATCGTCGCGCACATGGGGATGCCGGAGTACGGCGCGTTCCTGGACCTGGCGGCGCGCTACCCGAGGGTGCACCTGGACACCACGATGGCGTTCACCGAATTCGTCGAGGAGGCCGCCCCGTTCCCGTCGGCCGACCGGCCCCGGCTGCTCGACGCGGCGGATCGCATCCTGTGGGGCAGCGACTTCCCGAACATCCCCTACGGCTACGCCGACGCGCTCGCCGCGCTCACCCGGGTCGACCTCGGCGACGACTGGCTGCGCGCGGTCTGCCACGACAACGCGGCGCGGCTGTTCGGCCTCGCCCGGGGCCTTCCCGGGGTCTCGCAAGCCCGCCCGTAAACCCGTGCCGGCGCGTCGGTGCGGCCGGCTACCGTGCCGGGGGTGGAGAGGATCGGGTACGTCCGGGGAGATGCCACCACGCCGCTGGGCAAGGGCGTCAAGGTGATTGCGCACGTGTGCAACGACCGGGGCGGCTGGGGCAAGGGCTTCGTGCTCGCGCTGTCCAAGCGGTGGCCGGAGCCGGAGGCCGACTACCGGCGGTGGTACCGCGAGCGGGCGGGCAACGACTTCGGACTCGGCGCGGTGCGGCTGGTCCGGGTGGACACCTACCTGTGGGTGGCCAACCTGATCGGCCAACACGGCACCCGTACCGGCAGCAAGGGCCCGCCGGTGCGCTACGACGCGATCGACCGGGCCCTGGGCACCCTCGGCGAGCGGGCGCTCGAACTCGGCGCGTCGGTCCACATGCCGCGAATTGGCTGTGGTCTGGCCGGGGGCACGTGGGGCAGGGTGGAGCCGCTCATCCTCGAACGGTTGAGCGGGCGCGGTGTCCCGGTCACCGTCTACGACCACGACTGACCACGAGGCGGGCGCGCGGTGACCATCCGAACCACGACGGGCACCGACGCGGGCGCCGAGGCCGCGGCGCCCGCGCGCCGGCCCACCCTTTGGCGCGACGCCTCCCTCTCGGCGGTGCTCGCCGGCCTGATCGCGGTGCTGGTCTCCTACTCGGGGCCCCTGGTGATCGTGCTCTCCGCCGCGGCCGGCGCGGGGCTGAGCCCGGCGCAGACCGGCTCGTGGGTGTGGGCGCTGTCCATCGGCAGCGGGCTGACCTGCCTGGGCCTGAGCCTGTACACCCGGATGCCGATCGTCACCGCGTGGTCCACCCCGGGGGCCGCGCTTTTGGTGACCAGCCTGGGCTCGTACGCGTACCCCGAGGCGATCGGCGCGTTCGTGGTCACCGGCGTGCTGATCACCGTGATCGGGGTGACCGGCGTGTTCGGCCGCCTGATGCGCAAGGTGCCCGGCGCGGTGGTGTCCGCGATGCTCGCCGGGATCCTGTTCTCGTTCGGCACCGGGGTGTTCACCTCGGTGCGCACCGCGCCGTGGATCGGCGGCGGGGTCCTGCTCGGCTACCTGGTGGCCAGGCGCTTCGTGCCGCGCTACGCGGTACTGGTCGCGCTCGTGGTCGGGGTGGGCTGCGCGGCGGCCGGATCGCGGTTGCACGTGCACGTGGACTCGTTCGAGATCGCCCGGCCGGTGTGGACCACGCCGCACCTGTCCGTACCCGCGCTGATCGGGATCACCGTGCCGCTCCTGGTGGCCACGCTCGCGTCGCAGAACGCGCCCGGGATGGGGGTGCTGACGGCCTCCGGCTACCGGCCCGACGACCGAGTGTTGATCGGCTCCACCGGCGCGGTGTCCACGCTGCTCGCGCCGTTCGGGTCGCACGCGATCAACCTGGCCGCGATCACCGCGGCGATCTGTACCGGACCCGAGGCGCACCGCGACCCCCGCAGGCGTTATGTCGCGGGGGTCGCGTGTGGCGTGTTCTACCTGGTCGTCGGGATGTTCGGGTCGACCCTGGTCGCGGTGTTCGCGGGCCTGCCCAAGGAACTGATCGCCGCGGTCGCGGGTGTCGCGCTGTTCGGCGCGTTGGCGAGCGGGCTGACCGGTGCGATGGCCGACGACGAGCACCGGGAGGCGGCGCTGATCACCTTCCTGGCCACCGCGTCCGGGGTGACCATCCGGGGCATCGGGTCCGCGTTCTGGGGCTTGATCGCGGGGGTCCTGGCCCACGTGGTGCTCTCGTCGCGGTGGTTCAGCCGGCCGGCCGCACGCCCATGAGCACGCGCATGCCCTCGGCGAGGTCGCGCCCGGTGGGGGCGGTGTCCGGGGCGAACATCCACTGGCTGACCACACCCACCAGCAGCGCCTGACACAACGATCCGACCGTGCGGGTCAGGTGCTCGTTGCCCTCCTCGGGCACCCCGAGGAAGACCGAGGCGAGGCCGCTGCGCCCCGCGTCCTGCGCCGCGCCGAGCACCTTGTGGATCTCCGGCAACTCGTCGAGGTGGGCCAGGATCTCGAAGTTGGCCGCCCACATCATGCGGTGCGACTCCATCAGGTCGATCACCCGCGCCCAGATCGCCTCGAACCGCTCCAGCGGCGCGGTCTCGGTGCCTACCGCCTCCGTCAGCGCGGCGGACAACTCGTCGCCCCAGCCCTCGATCGACTCCAGGAGCGCCTGCTGCATCAGCGCGTCCTTGGATCCGTAGTGGTAGCCGATCGAGCCCAGGTTGGTCCCCGACGCGGCGACGATGTCGCGCGCGGTGGTGCGCATGTAGCCCTTTTCGTACAGGCAACGTTTGGCTCCGGCCAGCAGGTCTTCGCGATGTCCCATGGCCCGATGGTAGCGCCGTTCTAGACGGATGTCTTATACGAGCGACTCATACATTTGTATAAGACGGTCGGGGCTACTCGGACTCCGGCGGGCGGCCCGCCCGGCCCAGGTGCGCGTCGGTGACCTCGCGGCCCATCAGCCAGCCGTCCGTCTCCCGACGCTCGTCCAACTCCTTGAGCATGGACTGCAGTTCCGAGCGCAGGAAGTCGCGCGTGGCCACCTCGCCGAGGGCGATCCGCAGTGCCGCGACCTCGCGGGTCAAATACTCGGTGTCGGCGATGTTGCGCTCGTTGCGGGCCCGGTCCTGCTCCAGATTGACGCGGTCCCGGTCGTCCTGGCGATTTTGCGCGAGCAGGATCAGCGGCGCCGCGTACGACGCCTGGAGGGACAGCGCCAGGGTCAGGAAGATGAACGGATACTCGTCGAAGCGCAGCGCCGGCGGCACGAAGATGTTCCAGCCGATCCACACGATCACCGTGGCGGTCATGTAGACCAGGAACCGGCCGGTGCCCAGGAAGCGGGCGATCCGCTCGGAGAACCGGCCGAACGCCTCCGGGTCGTACGCGGGCAGCAGCGGACGCCGCCGCGGATCGCGCGGTTGATCCAGGCGCGGACGACGCCGCTTGTCGGCGCTCGTGCTCTCACGTGCCACGGCGGACACCCCCGTCTCCGTGTATCGCGCCCTCGCGCCAGTCCTCGGGCAGCAGGTGGTCGAGCACGTCGTCGACGGTGACCGCGCCGAGCAGGTGGTCGTCCTCGTCCACCACGGGCGCGGCGACCATGTTGTAGGCGGCCAGGAAGCTGGTCACCTCGGCGAGCGGGGTGTCCGGCCGCAGCGGCATCAGGTCGGTGTCCAGGACCGCGCCGACCAGGGTGAACGGCGGATCGCGCAGCAGCCGCTGGAAGTGCACCGTGCCCAGATACTTGCCGGTCGGCGTCTCGGTCGGCGGCCGGCACACGTAGACCTGACTGGCCAGCGCCGGCGACAGGTCGGCGTTGCGCACCTGCGCCAGCGCCTCGGCGATGGTCGCGCCCGGCTCCAGCACGATCGGCTCGGTGGTCATCATGCCGCCGGCGGTGTCCTCGACGTAGGTCAGCAGCCGGCGCACGTCCTCCGCCTCCTCCGGCTCCATCAGACCCAGCAGGCGCTCCGCGGTGTCCTCGGGCAGCTCGGAGATCAGGTCGGCCGCGTCGTCGGGGTCCATCGCCTCCAGCACGTCGGCCGCGCGCTCCTCCTGGAGCTGGCCCAGGATCTCCACCTGGTCGTCCTCGGGCAACTCCTCCAGCACGTCGGCGAGCCGGTCGTCGTCCAGCGCCGCGGCCACCTCGGCACGGCGCTTGGCGGACAGGTTGTGCAGCACGTTGGCCAGGTCGGCGGGGCGCAACTGCTCGAACGTGGCGAGCAGGTTCGCCGCACCCTGCTGATCCTCGGGGCGCTCGAAGCCGACCACCGCGTTCCAGTCGACGGTGATCGTCTCGCCGCGCCTGCGGCGCAGCGCCGAGGTGCCGCCCTTTTGCACGAAGAGCTTGGAGATCAGCCAGTTGCGCCCGCGCCCGAGCGCCATCGCCACGTCGAGGACGGTGACCGACTCGTCGTTCTCGGCCAGCGTCACCCGCCGGTCCAGCATCTCGGCGAGCACCAACGTCTCGCTCGGTCGTTGCTCGAAACGGCGCATGTTGACCAGCCCGGTGGTGATCACCTCACCGGTCTCCACGCTGGTCACCCGGGTCATCGGGACGAAGATCCGGCGCCGGGTGGCCACCTCGACGACCAGGCCGAGCACCCGCGGGGGCAGTTGGGCGGTGCGCAGCATGACGACGACGTCGCGCAGCCGGCCGACGTGGTCGCCGTTGGGATCGAACACGGCCACGCCCGCGAGGTGCGAGATGAACACCCGTCCGGATGACGCACCCATGCCGTGGTCCCTCCGTCGCCGATGTCCGCCGCCGATGTGCCGCGCCGCCGATGTGTGTGCCCGCTCGTGCCGGGGGCATCCCAGTCGGTCAGGCTACCGGTGAAGGTGGGCACGATCACGACACCTCCCGCCCGGCTCAGTACAGTGCCGCCCGTGCGCTTGCCTCAGACGAAGACCACGATCGCCCTCCTGACCGCCTGCGTCCTCGCCGGCACGGCGTGTTCGAAGGCGGAGACCGGGCTCGGTTCGGAGTCCGCGGACGCCATCACCGGCAAGGCCAAGGCGGCGGCGGCCGGGACCGGAGCGGTGCACGTGCAGGGGGTGTGGAAGATCCAGACCCAGCAGTTCAGGATCGACCTGCGCCTCAAGCGCGACGGCGGAGTGGGCACCGTGGTCACCGCCGACAGCACCATCGAACTGCTGCGCATCGGCCAGGATCTGTACGTCCGCGGCGACGCCCGGCTGTACCAGGGCCGGGACGGGCGCGGCGGGGCGGACGTCGAGCAGTCGGCGCAGGCGTTGCGGGACAAGTTCGTCAAGGTGCCCGCCTCCGACCCCAGTTACGCGCGACTGTCCGGCTTCACCCGGATGCAGGACATGATCACCGATCTGATCCGGCTCAACGGCAAACTCAAGAAGGACGGCCGGGAAAAGGTGCGGGGCGTCGAAACGCTCAAGGTGGTGGCCGACCGCGGGCGCGGCGGCGAGTTGCGGGTGGCGCTGACCGGGACGCCGTATCCGCTCAAGTACATTCCGTCGCCGAGCGGCGGAGCGCTCGAACTGTTCGAGTACGACCAGGACTTCCCGTTGGTGCTGCCCCATGCCGACGAGGTGCTGGACTACGGCACGCTGACCGACGGCAAGGACCCGTCGGGCAAGCCGACCGGCAAGCCCACGGACAAGCCCGGCGGGCCGGTGCCGGGCACCGACTGAGCCCGGCCGCGCGGGCTCCGGGATACCGTTTCCGGGAGCACGACGCGGGAGCACGACGACGCGGACGGGCGTCGAGGCGGTCGGCGAAACCTACGAGACATCGAACGACGAGGGAACCAGGCGATGGATCACGTGCGACGCGGCTTCGTGGTGGCGACGGCGGCGGTATCGGTCACGGTGCTGGTCGCCGGGTGCAGTCCGGGACGGCCCGCGCACCGCTCGTGGCAGGCGCCGGTGGACGAGCCGACGGCGGGCGCGCCGCTGGGCAACCAGGTGGACGGGCTCGACCCGGCGGCGATCCTGCAGCGGGCCCAGGCCGCGACGGCCGCGGCCAAGTCGGTACACGTGAAGGGGGAGTTGGCGGTCCCGGGCACGGCGGGCAAGCCGGCGAAGCCGTTCAGTGTGGACATGCGCTTCACCAGCACCGGCAGCGCGGGCCAGATCGTCGAGGACAACACGACCGCGTACATCACCCGGGTGCAGAACCAGGTCTGGTTCCGGGGCGACGCGAAGTTCTGGTCCAAGGTCGACGGCGCCGGCTCCGAGGTGGGCAACCACGACAAGTTCGTCCAGGTGCCCTCCGGCGACAAGAAGTACAGCGGCATCGTCGAGAACACCTACGTCGAGCGGCTGACCACCAAGCTGATGGGCAAGCCGGGCAAGCTGGAGAAGGGCGCCGTCAAGCAGGTCAACGGACACCGGGCGATCGCCCTGGAGAACCGCACGCCGGGCGCGGGCGGCGTCATCTGGGTGGCCACCGAGGGCGCTCCGTATCTGCTGCGCATGGAGTCCGCCGCCGACGCGCGCCAGGCCGGAGCGTTCGACTTCCTCGCCTACGGCGAGCGGGTCGACCTGCACGCGCCGGACCCCAAGGAAGTGGTGGACAAGGACCTGACCACGCCGGGGCGGTCGACGAGCAGCGGCAACGGCTCCACCGGCCCAGGCGGCTCCACCGGGCGTCCGTCGACCGGCGCGCCCGCCACGAGCTCGTCGGGCACTACCCGCCGACCCGACATCGGGCGCACGCCCAAGCCGCCGGTGCCGACGGGGCTCAGGAGCGACCCGGTGCTGTTCCCCTGAGTCGCGCTCGATCCGTCGGCGCGGGCTTCAGGCGCGCCGGCGCAGCCGGCCGATCGACCAGTTGAGCGGGGACGCGCCCCGGGTCACCGCGGGTGAGCCGATCGGCACCGCGCGGCCGGCATCGTGGGGCAGCGCCCGGGCGGACCCGGTGGGGGTGAGCCGGACCAGGTCGCACTCCCGGGCCCAGCGCGCGGGCTGCTCCTCGCCGTCGGGCGCGTTCAACCGGGCGGCGTGCAGGGCGAGTACGGCCGGCTCGTAGCTCGGGTCGCCGGGCGCGACCACCGCGACCCGGGCGGTCCAGCCCGGCAGCCGGCCGCCCTTGTCCTTGCTGCGCACGTCCACCAGCACGGTCGCGGCGGCGGTCAGGCCGGGCACGAACTGCTCCACCGCGCCGGGTTCGCGGGCGGTCACCAGCCACGAGGCGCCGTCGAGCCACACGTGCCAGACGGGGCGGGCCGGGGCGGGGGCGACGGTGAGCCACAGGAGGCCGGACTTCTTCGCGGCCTCTTCGAGCAGTGCGGCCTCTTCCAGCAGTGCCGCCGCTTCGGGCGGGGCGCCTTCGGGCGTGCCGTCGGTGTCCGTCATGCGCCACAGCGTCCCACAACGCGCGGGCCCCGAACGTGCGCCACCTCATAGTCGCTTTCGGGTGACCCGTCGGTAACCTGACCGCACGATCCGCAGCACTGGGAGGACCAGAGACATGGCCGCCACATCGCGTAGCTTGCGTTCCCGCCGTTCCTGTATGGCCGTACCCGGCAGCAACCCGCGCTTCATCGAGAAGGCGCAGGGGCTCCCGGTCGACCAGGTGTTCCTCGACTTGGAGGACGCCTGCGCCCCGCTCGCGAAGGAGGGCGCGCGGCACACCATCGTCGACGCGCTGAACAACGGCGACTGGGGGGACCGGATCCGCGTCGTGCGGGTCAACGACTGGACCACCCACTGGACCTACCGCGACGTGGTCACCGTGGTCGAGGGTGCGGGAGCCAACCTCGACGCGATCATGTTGCCCAAGGTGCAGGACGCGGGCCAGGTCAAGGCGCTGGACCTGCTGCTCACCCAGATCGAGAAGACGGTCGGCCTCGAGGTCGGCCGGATCGGCATCGAGGCGCAGATCGAGAACGCCCGCGGCCTGGTCAACGTGGACGAGATCGCCGCCGCGTCGCCGCGCGTGGAGACGATCATCTTCGGCCCGGCCGACTTCATGGCGTCGATCAACATGAAGTCGCTGGTGGTCGGCGAGCAGCCGCCGGGCTACGACACGGGCGACGCGTACCACTACATCCTGATGCGCATCCTGATGGCCGCGCGGGCCAACGACCTCCAGGCGATCGACGGCCCCTACCTCCAGATCAAGGACGTCGAGGGTTTCCGTCGGGTGGCCGGCCGCTCGGCCGCGCTGGGCTTCGACGGCAAGTGGGTGCTGCACCCCGGCCAGATCGACGCCGCGAACGAGCTGTACCAGCCCACCCAGGCCGACTACGACCACGCCGAGATGATTCTCGACGCCTACGACTGGTGCACCTCCGCCGAGGGCGGGATGAAGGGCGCCGCGATGCTCGGCGACGAGATGATCGACGAGGCCTCACGCAAGATGGCCTTGGTGATCTCGGCCAAGGGTCGCGCCGCCGGGATGCAGCGCACGCAAAAGTTCGAGCCGCCGAAGGGCTGACGCCGGATCGGTACGACGGCGAGGGGCGGGTTCCGGGCAGCCGGACCCGCCTCTCGGCGCATGCCCGGCGGCCCGGATCGCACCGCCGGATCGGCTCCGCGCCGGGTCGGCGCGAAGCGTGGATCGGCGTCCGACCTCCACTGGGGCGGGGCGGTCGTCTATCGTGTGCCCGGGCCGGAGTACTTCGGCGGGCAAAGGGCAGCAGGAGGCTGGCATGCAGGGTGGCTTGACGGTGTCCGTGCACACCCAGGGCACCTCTTCGATCGTCACGGTCGCCGGTGAGATCGATGTGGACAGCGCCGCCGCGGTGCGGGACCGTCTGTTCGAGTGTGTCGAACAGGGCAGTGTGCGTTTGGTGATCGACTGCTCCGAGCTCGACTTTTGTGATTCGACCGGGTTGAACGCGTTCCTCGCCGCCCGACTGCGTGCGCAGGCCGCGGGCGGAGCGGTGCACCTCGTGGGCGTTCAACCCGCCGTTGCGCGGGTATTCGAGATCACCGGTGCGGTACAGGGGTTCACTTTCCACGAGACCCTGGCAGAGGCGGTCGGAGAGTAGCCCGTGACTTCTGGTGTCCTCCAGCGGGATGCGGGCAACTATCACCGCGTAGCAGCGTGAGCGAGGTGAGCCAATAGATGTGCGCCATGCGATCGCAGGCGCCCGGCGACGGGGAGGCCTGTTTCTCCACCCCACCGCTTCGTCAGGTGCGGAGACTGCCGTTCGAGGGTGCGGCGGGGGCGGTGGCGCGGTCGCGGACGTTCATCCGCAACACGCTCCACGCGTACGGATGGAGCGGCTCCGAGGACGAGCAGGTGCTGCTGACCTCCGACGACGTGCTGCTCGTCGCGGTCGAGTTGGTCACCAACGCGTGCCTGCACGCGGGCGGCCCGGTGGAGCTGCGGGTCGTGCGGACCAGCGAACTGCTGCGGATCGAGGTGGACGACCGCAGCGAGGAGCCGCCACAGGCGAGGTCGCCGCACTCCGGAACGCGACCGGGGGGTCACGGGCTGCACATCATCCGCCGGTTGACGCTGGACTGGGGCGTGGTCGTGCACCGGGAGCAGGGCAAGACGGTCTGGGTGGACATGCCCGTGCCCGAGGCGATGCGCTGAGCCGACGGGCCGGGGGCGTACCGGGCCGAGGTCGGTCCGGGCGGCCGATACCCTGGAGCACATGTCTGCCTCTTCGGTTCGTGTTCGCTTCGCTCCCTCTCCCACCGGCATGTTCCACGTCGGTGGCGCTCGTTCCGCGCTGTACAACTGGGCCGTGGCGCACAAGGCCGGCGGCGTGTTCGTGTTGCGGATCGAGGACACCGACGAGGCGCGCAACCGGCCGGAGTGGACCGACGGCATCCTGAGCGCGCTCGCGGCGATCGGGATCAGCCCGGCCGACCCGGCCTTCGAGGGCCCCTACTTCCAGTCGCGGAACACGACGCTGCACCGCGAGTCGGCGGTCCGGCTGTTCGAGGCGGGCCGCGCGTACTACTGCGACTGCACTCGCGAGGACCTGGAGGCCCGGACCGGCTCCAAGCACCTGGGCTACGACGGCTTCTGCCGCGAGCGCGGCCTGGCGGCGGGCGACGGGCGCGCGCTGCGCTTTCGTACCCCGGACGAGGGCGTCACGGTGGTGGCCGACCTGGTGCGCGGGGTCACCGAGTTCCCGAACGCCTCGCTCGAGGACTTCGTGATCGCCCGGGGCAACGGCTCGGCGGTGTTCCTGCTGGCGAACGTGGTCGACGACGTCGATCAGAAGATCACCATGGTGATCCGCGGCGAGGAGCACCTGTCCAACGCGGCCAAGCAGCAGCTCCTGTGGGAGGCGCTGGGCGCGACCCCGCCGCAGTGGGCGCACCTGCCGGTGATCGTGAACGAGAAGCGGCAGAAGTTGTCCAAGCGCCGGGACAAGGTGGCGCTCGAGTCCTACCTGGACGAGGGCTACCTGCCCGACGCGCTGGTGAACTACCTGTTCCTGCTCGGGTGGGGCCCCAAGGACGACATCGAGATCCGGCCGTACGCCGAGCTGGAGCAGCTGTTCGACCTGCGCGACGTGAACAAGTCGTCGGCCTTCTTCGACGTGAAGAAGTTGTCCTCCTTCAACGCGGACTACATCCGCGCGCTGGACGCGGACGCTTTCGTGCGCGCCTGCGAGCCGTGGCTGCTCGGGCCGAAGGCGCCGTGGGCGAAGGAGGCGTACGACCCGGCCGTGTTCGCCGAGGTGGCGCCGCTGGTGCAGACCCGGATCACGGTGCTGGACGAGGTGCCGATGTACGTCGACTTCCTGTTCCTGGCCGAGCCTGCCGACGACGAGGCGGCGTGGGCCAAGGCGATGAAGCCGGGCGCGGCCGACGTGCTCGCGAGCGCCCGCGACGAACTCTCCCGGGCCGAGTGGAACGTCGACGCGCTCAAGGCCGCGGTCGAGGCCGCCGGCGCCGCACACGGGCTCAAGCTCTCCAAGTCCCAGGCCCCGGTCCGCGTCGCGGTCACCGGCCGCACCATCGGCCTCCCGCTGTTCGAATCCCTCCAGGTCCTCGGCCGCGACCGGGTCCTGGCCCGCGTCGACCGCGCCCTGAAGCGCCTGGCCGAGGCCGAGTAGCCGCCGGCCCCGAACGGGGCGGGCCCGCACGGCGGACTGCCCCCGCGACCGAAGTCGCGGGGGCAGTCCGGGTGTTCGGCTGCGCGGGTCAGCTGATCGAGAGGGTCAGGGTGCTGGTGTAGGTGCCGATGGCCTGGTAGGCCGGGACGGCGAGGGACAGGTCGGCGTCGGCGGAGAAGGTGCCGCCCGTGGTTGCCCCGGCCGGGGCCGAGGCCAGGGTGGCTCCGGTGCCGATCGGGCCCGCGCTACCGGGCACCGCGGTGCTCGGCGAGCCGGTGCCGGTGGTCACCTTCGGGGTCCAGGTGAACTTGTCGGCGCCGATCTTGCCGCCGTTGCCGTTGCCGAAGTCGGACACCGAGCCGGTGAGGGTCCACCCGGTGTTGCCGCCGCGGAAGTCCTTCACGGTCACGGTGTTCAGCGCGCCGGTCATGTTCTGCGCCTGGCCGTTGAGCGTGATGTCCGACAGCTTGATGGCGCCGGCTTCCTGGGTGATGGTCAGACCGCCGGCGACGACGTTGCCGGTGATCGTCTGGTCCAGGTTGCCGCCGGGCACGGTGATGCGGAACGGGGTGGTGACCGCCGTCGTGTCGTCGGTGCCCTCGGTCACGTAGATCGCGGTGATCGACGGGTCACTGGCGACGAAGTCGGGGATGGTGACCGTGCCGTCGGCGGCCGAGTCCGCGTATGCGGCGGTCTCGTCGAGCACGTACCCGGTCGCGGTCTGGCCGCGCGCGATGATGGTGAGGTTCGGCCCGAAGTTTTTGCCGGTGACCTTGACCGTGGTGCCCACGGGGCCGCTGCCCGGGCTGATGGAGATCTGGCGCGCGGTCGCGTTGATCTTGATCGGGGCGAGCGCCTCGGCGGCGCCGACCTTGACCTTGATCTTGTAGTTGCCCGCAGGCACCGTGGCGACTGTGCCGACGTTGCCGGTGAGCGCGCCGCCGGCCACCGCGAGGGTGTTGCCAGGGGCGATCTTGGCCGCGTCGCACGCCGCGCCGGCGGCGTCGCACAGCTCGACCGTCGGGCTGCCGGCCGGCCAGTGCGCGCCGGTCAGCGCGAACGGCACGCCGGCGTTGGCCTCGGCCGGGGCGGACAGCGTGGCCGGCTCCTGCGAGGTGCCTTCGACCTTGAGGGTGCGCGAGACCGCGATCGGGTCGACCGGCGAGCAGTCGGTCGGCACCTTCAGGCCCAGGGCCGTGGTCCACGTCGAGTAGATGTCCGGCGTCAGGTTGACGTCGCCGGGCGTGGTCACGGTGAACTTGCCGGTGGCGTCACTGACTTTGAGGTCCTGGCCGGGCAGCGCCTCCGGGTTGTCCTGCGGCCCGGTCAGTTTGAAGGTGCCGCTCTGCGCGCCGGCGAGCTTGACCGTGGCGTCGAGGTAGGTCGAGTTCGCGGGCACCTTGCCGATCACCGGGATGGTCGGCGGGGCCTTGGGGAACACGGTGAAGTGCCACTTGACCGTGATCTCGTCGCCCACGGCGTAGGTCGGCTTGTCCGGGGTGACCTGCAGATCGACCTGGACCTGACCATTGGGCAGGTTCGGCGAGTACTTGTTGACACAGTGCGTCGTGTAGTCGACCGGGGCCGCCTGGGCGGACGGTGCGAGGACCACGAGACCGCCGGCGGACGCGACGGCGACGACGGCTGTCGAGGCGAGCAGCCTGCGTGGAGCGATTCTTCGCATTCGGGACACTATTCTCCTCGCGGGGATGGAAATATGCCTACCGCCGTGGAGCGGCATCGCGCGATCCGGGAATTGCACTGCGGCCTCCACCTCTCGGGGCGGGGCGGGCCGCCGGTCGGAATGCGACGGATGCGGGGGCAGTCGGCAATAGATGGTCCGACACCGTATTCATCCGTTAATTGCTGACGAAGTCAATGACTATTTCGCGGCGGTTCAGGTGTCACGTGTCAACATGATCGACATGCCGCGCGAAGGGCGAAGCGGAATGCGATCTTCCGCCCGTGACAGGCGTTGTCGGCACGGCGAAGGCCGCCGCCCACAAAGGACGACGGCCTCCGGTGGAGAGGTTCGCAGCTATGTCAGCCCGTCACGGTGAACGGGGTCGACGCGTTGCGGTCGGAGTGGAAGGTCTCCGACGCGATGATGCCGGTGGTGTTCGACTTCGTGATCAGGATCCAGATGCTGAAGTCGCCGTTCGCGTTCGCCCAGGCGCCGGCCCAGTCGCTGGTCTTGGAGTCGCCCGCCAGACCGTTGACGTTGACCCACGCGAGCGATCCATAACCGTGTCCGGTGACCAGAACGAAGGTGCACGGGGCACCGGAGGTCTTGTTCAGCTCCAGCCAGCGGCGCTGCACGGTGACCGAGGCCAGCGCGCTGTTGCTGCCGTCGCTCAGCTTGAGCTTGTAGGTGCCCTCGCCGACGTTGCCGGCGATGGTCACGTTGCCGGCGAGGGTGCCGTCGGCGGCGATGGTGATCGGGCCGGAGCTGATCCGGGCCGCGCTGCACGCCGAGCCGTCGGCCGCGCACAGGGACGCGGTGGCGGAGCCGTTCGGGGTCCAGTTGTTGCCGGACACCGCGACCGAACCACCGGCGTGCGTGGCGGCGGGCGACGCCGACAGGGTGGCCGGCAGGGCCGCCCCGATGGTGAACGGCAGCGCGAAGCCGGTCGCCTCGTCCACTCCCTCGGTGATCCAGACGGCGGTGATGCTCGGGTCGCTCACCACGAAGTCGGGGATGGTGACCGTGCCGTCGGCGGCCGAGTCAGCGTATGCGGCGGTCTCGTCGAGCACGTACCCGGTCGCGGTCTGGCCGCGCGCGATGACGGTGAGGTTCGGGTTGAAGTTCTTGCCCGTCACCTTGACGGTGGTGCCCACGGGGCCGCGGTTCGGGCTGAGCGTGGCCTGCCGGGCGACCGCGTTGATCTTGACCGGGGTGAGCGCCTCGCCGGCGCCGACCTTGACCTTGATCTTGTAGTTGCCGGTCGGCACGGTGGCGATGGTGTTGATGCTGCCGGACAGCGCGCCGTTGGCCACCACCAGGCTGTTCGCCGCGATCTTGGTCGCGGTGCACGCGGCGCCGTTGGCGTCGCACAGCTCGACCGAGGGGGTGCCCGCGGTCCAATTGGCGCCGGACAGCGCCACGGTGGAACCGGCGTTGAACTCACCGGGGTTCGCGCTGAGGGTGGGCGCCCCCGTCGAGGGGCCGTCCACGGTGAGGGTGCGCGAGACCGCGATGGGGTTGATCGGCGAGCACTTGGTCTCGACCTTCTGCCCGACCGCGGTGGTGAAGGTCGAGTAGATGTCCGGGGTCAGGCTGACCTGGCCGGCCTGGGTCAGCGTGAAGTTGCCGACCGGGTTGCTCAGGATCAGGTCCTGGCCGGGCAGTGCCTCGGGGTTGATCTGCGGTCCCTGGATGGCGAAGTTGCCGGTCTGCGCGCCCGTCAACTTCACCGTGCCGACCGGGTAGGTCGAGTCCTTCGGCACCTTCCCGACGACCGGGATCGACGTCGGCGCCTTCGGGTAGAGCTTCCACTGCCACTCGACCGAGACGACGTCGCCGACCTGGTAGCTGCTCTTGGCGGGGGTGACGACCAAGTCGATCTTGACGTTGCCGTCTGGCGGGTTCGAGTACGGGTTGGTGCAGTGCGTGCCGTAGTCGACGGTGGCGGCCTGCGCCGAGGGGGCGAGGACGAGGGCGCCGGTGCTCGCAATGGCGCCGACGACCGCGGTCGCGATCAGCCTGCGCGGAGCGATTCTTCGCATTCGGGACACGTTTCTCCTAGCCGGGTGGGAGGTGGCTGGTGGCTCGTGGTGCGCGGCGACGGTTGTCCGGGACGTTGGCCGAGAGCTGGGTGAAATGGCCTGGATGGTGAACTCCGAACGTCGCCGGTCTGCCCGAACATCTAGCGAATAAAGGCCCAGGAAGCAATGCGTAAAACGTGCTGATCTTGGTGTCACGTGTCACCATGATCAACTTTGATAAACCTGCCCTGACCTCCTGTTTCCAAGCTTGACCGAGGCAATAGGAAGGGCGATCGATTCACGATCGCCGCTCGGTGACTTCATCTACAAAACCGTATTGACTTCTTCCGCTTCCACAGTTTCACTCTTGGCTGTGCCGGAGGGCCCCGACGTGGGGAAGAAGCGGGCCCGCCCCGGATCCCGATAGTCGGTTCGTGTCGGTCGGCGATGTGCAGTGTCGATCGGCTTGTTCGGGATGCCCACCGGTTGCTCCACCGTTTTCGCCTGCGGCGTGCAGGCCGGGAAGAACGTGCGCCACCACCAGGTACTCGGAAGCGATGAAAAGGAGCTCCACCATGTCTCGCACCAAGCTCGCCGGCGCCGGTATCGCCTGCTCGGCCGCCGCCTTCGCCGCCGTCATGGCACTGTCCGGGACCGCGAACGCGGTTCCCGATTCGCGCAGCGTGACCCTCACCTGCCAGGACAGCACGGGCACCACCTGGACCACCGGGGGCACCGGCACCCTGACCTCCAGCGACCCGGGTGGTACCGCGGCGCAGAAGATGAAGCTCATCTCGCCGCTGACCGCGCCGATCAACATCCCGGCCAACTCGCTGACCACCACGATCCGCACCATCCAGACCGGTGCGGGCGCGGGCACGGTGCGCGACTTCACCGGCACGGTCAACCTGCCGATGAACATCGGCAACCAGATCAACCTGGGCCCGGTCGCGGGCACTTCGCGACTGGCCGCGGGCACCACCGTGCGGCTGAAGGACACCTCGGCCGCCGGCCCGAGCGCCACGAACTGGTCGGTGAAGATCACCACGAGCATTTCCGGCTCGCCGGTCGACATCTGGTGTGCCGGCAAGCAGGACGCGGCCTCGGCCGACTACTCGTTCTGATCGGGTCCGGATCGGATCCCGCCCTACGGGATCCGATCCGGATCGTGGTGACGTTACGCGCCTGCCCGGGCGGCCTCGTGCCGCCCGGGCAGGCGTACGCATGTCCGGACAACGGTGATACGAGCCGTATGGGCGGGACGAAATGGGCCCGGATGAAAGGGCGAAATGGTATCCGATGCCGGTGTCACGTGTCACCAAGATCGAATTCGATAAACTCGACTTCGTCTTCTGCTTTCGATTTTTTCCCGGATTCTCGGAAAACTAAACTCGATTGACTTTTGCCGACCGTACGGTTTTACTCGGGCTTGCCGAAAGGGGCCCGAAGCGCGGGGTCGAGCCGTCCTGTCGTCGGTATCGGTCCGCTCGGCACAGGCGAGCACATTCCCTTGGTGTACGGGCCCGCGACCACATGTGGGTCGCATCCTCGAAATCGATCGAGAAGGAGTTCTCCCATGACTCGTACCAAGTTCGCGTCCGCCGGCATCGTGTGCGCGGCGGGCGCGCTCGCGACCTCCGCGGTATTGTCCGGCACGGCCCACGCGGCGGCCCCGGAGTTTCGGGGCGTCGTCCTCACCTGCCAGGACAGCATCGGGAACACGTGGGCGACGAACGGTGCCGGTGAACTCGGCTCCAGCGATCCGGGGGGTACGGCGGCGCAGAAGATGAAGCTGACCACGCCGATGACCGCGCCCATCCAGATTCCGCCGAACGCGCTGACCACGACGATGCGTACGGTGCAGACCAGCGGTGCGGGCGCGGGTACCGCGTGGGACTTCTCCGGGACGCTCAACCCGCCGATGAACATCGGCAATCCCATTCGGCTGGGCCCGGTTCCGGCCGCATCGCGGTTGGCCGCCGGTACGAAGGTGCGTCTCGTGGACACCTCCGGCGCGGCGCCGAGTGCGACGAACTGGTCCGTGAAGATCGAATCGCACCTGGGCGGAGTCACGGTCTTCACCTACTGCGCCGGTGGGCAGGCGACCGGGACGGACGACTTCACCTTCTGATCGGCCCGATCGGCGATAAACCACCGGAACCGTGGATTTCGCTTTCGGTCGGAGATTCGTATCCGAACGTTCCCCCGGACCTCTCCAGGTCCGGGGGAACGTTTGTCTTTACCGGGAATTCCTGCGGATACTCACGTTAAGTAATCACGCCGTCATAGTGACGCGTGTCACCATGATCAAAGATATCTATTTGATGATCATGAGGATTGGAGAAGTGTTCTCGGTCGAAATAGTTGGAAGCTTCTCGAAGATCACTTAGCTTGGTAAACGTGGACATTAGGCATTGACTTCTTTTCTTGCTGCCGCTTCACTCTCTCTATGCCGGAAGGCCCGAGGTCGGAGCAATGCGGGCCCTTCGCGGTAAGGCTCGCTTCGGTGCTCCTGTCGATGTCGAGATACCGGCCGGCAGTAGCAGCGTCTTGCCTGCTTCGGGTTACTCGGGCGAGCACGTCTTCATTCGGAAAGCCGTGAAAGGAGCACCACCCCTCATGTCTCGTTCCAAAGTCGCATCGGTCGGCATCGCCTGTACGGCGGGTGCCTTCGCGGCCGTGCTGGCCATGTCGGGCACCGCCAACGCGCTTCCGCCGGAGTCGCGCGGTGTGCATCTGACGTGTGTCGACATCAACTCCAACATCACGTACTCCACCAACGGCGCAGGCACCCTTTCCTCCAGCGACCCGGGCGCGCCGAACGCGCAGAAGATGAAGCTCACCTCGTCGATCACGGCGCCGCTCAACATTCCGGCGAACTCGCTGACCACCACGATCCTGATGCAGCAGGTGAACGGGCCCGGCTCCTACAGTTTCTCCGGGACGGCCAACCTGCCGATGAACGCGGGCAACCCGATCACCCTCGGTCCGGTTCCCGCCGTGGGCGGGCGTCTCAGCACTCCCCTCCAATTGATCCTGAAGGACACCTCCGCCGCTGCGCCCAGCGCGACGAACTATTCGGTGCGTATCCAGGCCACCTTCGCGGGCACCGCGGCCGACATCCGTTGCGCCGGCAGCCAGGACGTCGTTCCGCCCGCCACCACTCCGAACCCCTTCACCTTCTGATCGGTCCGGCTCTCGACCAGGGAGTCGGAACGCTCGGATCCGGGTGGGCCAAGCGCCCGTCGCGGTGACCTTCGGGTCGCCGCGACGGGCGTTTTCCACGCGTCGGGTCCGCAGACGGCCCAGCGATCGGCCGATCCCCAGCCTCGGCCGGCACGGCGAAAGGATTTCTCATGAAAGCCGGCAAGCTCATCACCGGGACCCTCACCTGCGCTGCCGCGGCTTTGGTCGCGGTGACCGCGCTGTCCACCTCGGCCTACGCGCTCCCGCCCGAGTCGCGCGCGGTCTCGTTCCGCTGCTTCGACCCCAGTGGCACCCTCTACGGCTCGATCACCTCGCCCTTCACCGGGACGCTGACCACCAGTGACCCGGGTGGCACCGCGGCACAAAAGATGAAGCTGGCCACGACCTGGCTCCCGCCGCTCAGCGTCGCCCCCAACACGTTGCCGTTCGTGTTCCGCACCGTCCAGACCAGCGCGGGCGGGTCGGGAGTCGGCACCGTATGGGACTTTGCGGGCTCGAACCACCCGGCCCTCGGACTGGGGCCGACCACCTTCGGCCCGGCCCCGACGTCCGCGCGGATCGCCGCGGGTACGACGATTCGGTTCAAGGAGACCTCCGGGGCCCTGCCGAGCACCACGAACTGGTCGCTGCGGTTCAAGAACCCGATTCCCGGAACGAGCAACGACATCTACTGCGCCGGCGGCCAGAGTTCCGGGTCCGGCGACTTCTCCTTCTGATCGACGACCGTCCGGGGCACACGTCGGCCCCGGTACCCGAATCGGGTACCGGGGCCGACGCGCGTGTGGTGCGCGCTACTTCACCGTGATGCCCGCCATGCCGAGCTTGTCGAACTTGAAGCTCGTGTCGATCTCGACCGCCGTGATGCCGGTGGTCTTCTTGCTCGTGACCAGGATCCACGAGCTGAACCTGCCGTTGCGGTCGGTCCAGGCCAGGCCGAAGTTGAAGGTCGGGTTCGCGCCCTCCACGCCGGCCAGCGCGATCAGCGTGTTCGGGGTGAAGTTCTCGCCGGACACCTTCACGAACGTCCACGGGCGGACGGTGCTCTTGCTGAGCGTCACCTTGCGCTGCGGGACCGGGACCTCGACCTTCTTGACCGTCAGCGGCGTGGAGGCGGTGCGACTGCCGTCGGTGACCTGGACGCTGTACGAGCCGTCCGCGGTGCCGGGGGCGACCGTCACGCCACCGGAGAGCACGCCGTCGGCGCCGATCCGCAGGCTGTTGGCGGAGATGCCCGCCGGGTTGCACGCGGTGCCGTCCGCGGCGCACAGGGACGGCGTGGCGGTGCCGCCCTTGGTCCAGTTGGTACCGGCGAGCGTGGTCTCCTTGCCGGCCTCCACGGTGCCCGGGGACGCGCTCAGGGTGGCCGTCTCGGGCGTGCTTTGCACGGCGATGCTCTGCACCACGCCGGAGCCGCCGGTGACCGCGCACGGCGTGGTGAAGTTGCCGTACGGCGTCACCGTGGCGGTGGTGGTCTTGGTCGGCGTCAGGTCGACGGTGCCGGTCGCGGTGGCCGGGACCTGGAGCCTGACCGAGAACGGCGGGCTCTGGATCGGCGTGTTCGCCGGGATGTCGATCGTGGTCTCGGCGCCGGCGAGGGTGACCGAGCCGGTGGCGCCGCCGGACAGGGCGAAGTCGATCGACGGCGTCATCTTGATGCCGCTGAGCGCGGCGGGGCTGGTCGCCGGGCTCGGGCCGAGGGTGATCTTCAGGTCGACCGTCTCGCCGGGCCTGGCGGTGGTCGGACCGTCCACGGTCACCGACATCGGTCCGGTCTTGTCGCCCTGGCCGAGCG
Source organism: Embleya sp. NPDC055664 (assembly GCF_053618075.1). NCBI lineage: Bacteria > Bacillati > Actinomycetota > Actinomycetes > Kitasatosporales > Streptomycetaceae > Embleya > Embleya sp. NPDC055664. Next base: position 95,601 of record NZ_JBSHGZ010000014.1, on the reverse strand, counting down.
GCAGCGAGCACGTGACGGTCGGCGTCGCGGTGCCGGCGAAGGCGGCGGGGGCGGCGGCGAGGAATCCGGTGATCGCCAGTGTGCCGACGCCGAGTCCGGCGGTCAGGCGCTTGGTGCGCTGCTTCATGAGGTGCGGCTCCCTGTCCTGCGTTCCTTGCCGGCGGCGGGCGTTGGCGTCGCGTCGGCGGCATGGGGGCGGATACGCGCGTGGCTAAGTGGAACGTGTTCCAGAAGTGGGGCGGGTCACATTGATGCGCTTTCGCCTGCCGAAGTCAAGAGGTGCGAAAGCCCCCGCCGGCCCTGCGGGAGGTCTTCGGCAGGGCCCTGACCTGCACTGACACGTGTCGCCCGGAAGTGGTGGAACAAGTTCCACTTTCCCCGGTCGCGAGGTGCCCCGGGTCCGGATACGCGAACGGGGCGCCCCCGCACCGAAGGTGCGAGAGCGCCCCGCGTGGGGCCGACGTGCCGTCAGGAGACGGTCAGCGTCAGGGTTCCCGTGTACGTCCCGGCCGCCTGGTACGCCGGGACCGCGAGCGACAGGCCCGCGTTCGCGCTGAACACGCCACCGGTCTTGTGCGCCGGATCCGTGGACGCCGCCGAGCTGCACAGCAGCCCGCCGTTGACCGTACCCGCCGAGCCGGTCACGACCTGGCTCGCCGAGTTCGGCTCGGCCACGCACCGAGGTGTCCAGGACAACGCCGAGGCAGGCAGCGAGTAGCCGCCATCCGCCTTGAAGTCCGAGACGGAGCCGGTGAGTTGCCAACCAAGCGTGCCCTTGCGGGCATCGGTGACGGTGACCGCGTTCAGCGAGCCCGTCATGGTCTGATCCCGGTTCGCGAACGGCACGTCCGCGAGCAGGACGCCGGTCCCGGCCTGGGTCATCGACAACGTGCCCGGTTCCTCGCCGGGACCGCCGCCCTCGACGGTGAACGGGGCGAGCGCCATCTTGTCGCGGGCGTTCTTCTCCGCCGCCCGGATCTGGGTCGTCCCGGGTTTGGTCACCGCCAGATCGACGGCGAACGTCCCGTCGGGACCGGCGGTGACCTCGGTGGTGTCACCGGTGAGACCCAGGTTCGCGTCCAGGGTCTCCAGCACGACGGCCGCGCCGGGGGTGAAGTTCCGTCCCGTCACGTGCGCCTTCGTGCCCGAGGGGCCACGATCCGGGGTCGCGGTGATCGCTCGGGGCAGGACGACCGCCGAGGTCACCGTGATCGGTGCGGACACCGAGACGATCCCGACGGTGACCTTCACCAGGTATGCGCCCGGCGGCACGTTCGTGCCCAACGTGACCTGGGCGGTGAGCGCACCACCCTGGGCCACCGAACCGGTGCCCGCGGTGAACGCGGATCCGGTGCAGCCCGAGCCGTCCTCCTGGCACAGCTGTACCTGCGGATTGCCCTGGCCGGTCGGCCAGTTGTCCCCGGTCAGCAGCACCGGGTCGCCGGGCTTGACCAGGCTCCGATCCGGACCCAGGGTCGTCTGGGCCGGCGCGCCCACCATGATCGACTGGGAGACCGCCGGCGTGCCGACGGGTGTGCCGCCCGACGCGATGGTGATCACCTTGAGGCCGTATCCGGCGGGCGCCAGGTCGATCCGACCCGCCTTGGTGATCTTGAAGGTGCCCTTCATGTCGTTGACCTTGAGCACCTCCCCGCCCGGGGTGGCCGGGTTGCCCTTGTCGCCGGCGACCTGTACCTCGCCGGTTTGCGCGCCGGAGATCCGTACGGTGCCGCTGGGCGTCACCGTGTCCTTCAAGGCCACGACCCAACTGGAGGGGTTGCGCGGTTGGCCGATCCACTTCCAGCCGACCGTGACCTCGTCGCCGATGTCGTACCACGTCTTGGCCGGGCTCACCGAGAGTGCGACCTCGGGACTCCAGTCGAACGCCGGACCGTTGCCCCACGCGGGGGTGTAGCGCACGGTGTACTTGACCGGTTCGGAGTGCCGCAGCGCGTCCTTGGCCACCGAGACCGCCACCAGGACCGAGGTGGTACCCGAGGTGATCCGGACCTGACGCACGGCGTCCGACAGATTGGCGGCGACCCGGACCTGGCCCGACAACTTTCCGGAGGCGTCGACGGTGAGGGTGGAGCCCGACGCCCCTTCCGCTGTACAGGCGTTGCCGTCCACGTCGCACATCTCGACGCCGACCGGACCGACCGGCCAGTTCTCCCCGGTCACCTCGATCCCCGCGCCCGGCCGGACCACGTTCCAGCCGAACGCGACTGTGGGCGCCTTGACCGCGCCGTCCACTGCGAGCGTCGCGCCCACGCCCGGCGTGCCGTTGGGCGTGCACGGCGTGTCCCAGCTGCCGAACATGTTCGCGGTACTGGTGTAGCCACCGGGGGAGAGCTTCAGCTCGCCCGGCTTGGTGATCTTGAGCGTGCCCGTCATGTTCGACAGCCACAACTTCTCGCCGCCGGGGGTCTGCGCGTTCTTCTGCGGACCCTCCATGGCGATCTCGCCGCCCTGGGCGCCGGAAACGAGGACCTTGCCGCGCGGCTTGACCGCGTCGGCGTTCACGGTCACCGACGACGGGTTCTTCGCCGCGTCCTTCCACGTCCAGGTGACGGTGACCTCGTCGCCGACGTTGTACTTCGCCTTGACCGGGGCGACCGTGAGGTCGACCTGGGCGTCGAAGTCGAACGGACCGCCACCGATGCTCGGCGGTACACAGTGCACGTTGTACGTCACCGGAGCCGCGTTCGCGGACTGCGCCCCCGCGCCCACGCCCAGGGCGCCGGCCACGAGGGCGGTACCCAGTACGCCGGCGACGCGCTTGTTGCGGGATCCGGACCCAGTGCTTTCCCTGGTTCTTGGTCTGAGCATGTGGTGCTGTCCCTCCTCGGGATGCCTGCCTGGCCCGCCGGGGGAGCGAGCAGTCGAACACCACACCGGGACCGGTCCGTCGCCGTCGGTGACCCGCGCGGCGCGGGACGGTCGATTCGGTGCCGTGCGCCGATTTTCGACGTCGGCGGGGTGACACCCGACCCCGCCGCTGTCACCCGGTCTTTCCCTGCGATGAAACCTGTTCCAGAAAACGGCGCCTCCCATTGAGCCCGTGGGCGTTTGCGAAGTCAACAGCGGAACGCGTTCCGACGGCAACGATTTGTGTGCGCCGTCGGTCGGTGTCACATACGCGAGCCCGAGGGGCGAAAGGCGTTGGCACGTACGGGAAATGGGCGACGGGACGCCCACCGCGCAGTGAGGGATTGCGGTGGGCGCCCCGTGCCGATCAGCCGTACCGGCCGACCGTGACCGTGATCAGGAAATCGACAGGGTCAGCGTCGCGCTGTAGTCACCGGCGCCCTGGTAGGCCGGAACCTTCAGGTCGATGTCGGCGTCGGCTGAGAAGGTGCCGCCGGTGTTGGTCGCGCCCTGCGGGACCGAGGCCAGCGTCGCGCCCGAGCCGATGGTGCCCGCGCTGCCCGCGACCGGGGTGCCCTTGGACTTCTCATCGGCCTTGGCGGCCTTGGGCTTCCAGGAGAAGTGGTCGGCGGGAATGCTCTCGCCGGCCGCGTTCTCGAAGTCGGTGACCGAACCGGTCAGCGTCCACCCGGCGTTGCCGCCGCGCAGGTCGGACACGGTGACCGTGTTGAGCTTGCCGGTCATGGTCTGGTCCTGGGCGCTCACCGAGACGTCGGACATGCGGATGCCGCCCGCCTGCTGGGTGATCGCCAGGGAGCCGGCGGTGATCGTGCCGTCCAGCTTCTGGGTCAGGTCGCCCGGCTGGGTCGGGTCGACCTTCTTGCGGACCAGCAGCTGCGCCTGGCCGCTGTTGCCCTCGGAGTCGGCCACCGCGAGGGTGTGCGCGCCGTTGGCGACGTTGTCGGCGAGCTTGACGGTGCCGGTCAGGTTGCCGGACGCGTCCACCGTGAGGGTGGAGGACGCGATCCCGGCGGCCCCGCCGTCCAGCGTCGCGGTCACCGCGCCGGGGGCGAACTTGCTGCCGGTCAGGGCCACTTCGCTGCCCGGCTCGACCGCGGTCGAGGGCGCGTTCAGTACCGGCTTGTCGGCCGCGCCGACCTTGAGCGTGGCCGAGGGGGCGACCGTGTTCACCGGGTTGCACTTGGTCTCGGCGTCCAGGCCGAACGCCTTGGTGAAGGTCGAGTACAGGCCCGGGGTCAGCGTCACGTCGCCGGCCTGGGTCAGCTTGACCTTGCCGGTCATGTTGGTGAGCACCAGTTCCTGGCCCGGCAGGGTCTCCGGGTTGATCCGCTGACCCTCGACCGCGACCGCTCCGGTCGCCGCGCCGCCCAGGGTGACGCTGCCCTTGGGCAGGGTGGAGTCCTTGTCCACCTTGCCGACCACGGGGATCTCCGGCGGCGCCTTCGGGTACGACTTCCAGGTCCAGGTGACGGTGACCTCCTCGCCAACGTCGTAGCGCGCCTTGGCGGGCGCCACCGACAGGTCGATCTTGAGGTCGCCGTCCGGGATCACCAGGTTCGGCACGATCTGGTTGACGCAGTGCGAGGTGTAGGTCACGTCGGCGGCATTCGCGCCGGGCGCGAGGGCCACCATGCCGACGGTGCCGGCGATCGTCACCACGCCGAGCGAGGCGGCGAGTTGCCTGTTTGCCTTGAACATAGGGTGCGTTCCTTTTCTCGGATACCGCTCTGCCGGCGCCGGGGTGGGCGGGGCAGCCGAAACACCACGTCGCAGGACCGGGCGCGGGGGGCGGGGCGCACACGCCCGCGCGGGCCTCGACGGCGCATGCGCGTCCGGACGGGTGCCGTCGCGAAGTGCGGCCCCGCCGGTCGGTGGAACGTGTTGCAGAAATGATGCTTGATCATTCCGCTCCACCCGGTGTGCAAAGTCAAGGGATACGGCCGGAAAACCGGAAGGACGCCCTCCTCGTACGAGCGAGGAGGGCGTCCCGGTGTCCGACGGTGACTCAGCTCAGACTGAGCGTCAGATTTCCCGTGTACGCCTCGGAGCGGGTGCCGCCCGGAAGGGACAGGCTCAGCAGGGCGTTGGCCTCGAACGCGCCGCCCGTGACGGCGCCGGTGCTCGGGTTCTGCCGACACAGCACCTCGGCGTCGCCGCCGACCGTGCCGGGCACGCCGGTGCCGACGGCCGCGGGTGGGCCCTCGACTGTGGTGCAGGCCGGGATCCAGGTGAGTCGTCGGGCGGGTACGACCTCACCACCTTGGCCGATGAAGTCGCTGCTCTGCGCGGTCAGCGTCCAGCCGAGGGTGCTGCCGCGCCGGTCCTGGATGGTGACCGGGTTGAGCCGACCCTCCAATTCCTGTGTCGTGTCGCCGGGTCGGAACTCCGGCATGGTTACACCCGCCGAGTTCTGCCGCATGAACAGCGGCCCGGCCACGGCGTCGGCGGGCGTCTGCGGCACCTGTCCGGCGGGCGGGAGCGGGGGGACTCCGGGCGGGGGCGTGGTGCCCGCACCGGGGATGCCGGCGCCCGGCGTGGCGCCGGCGCCGCCGAGGGTCGGGTCGCCGATCGCCCCGGCGGTGGGGCCGGTGGGCGCGCCGCTCGTGGGCGGGGCGGACGGGGTGCCGCCGGAGCCGGCCGATCCGCCGGCGGACGGGTTGCCGGATCCACCGGCGCCGCCCGGGCCGCCGGTGCCGGGGCCCGAGGTCGGGCGCGTGCCGACCTGGACGCTCGTCGAGACGGGCAGTCGGTCGGGGTGTACCGGAGTACAGGGCGAGTCCTGGATCAGGAACTGCTGGAGTACGTACGCCCCGGGAGCCAGGTCGATCCGGCCCTCGGTGGCGAGGGTGAACTTCCCGGTCAGGTCCGCGACCGGCAGGGGTTGCGCGGCGCCGGCGCCCGGGTGTCGGGCGGGGCCGGTGAGTTCGATGTCGCCGACCTGGGCGTTGGAGAGCCTGATGGTGGCCTTGGGCGTCTCGACGTCGGGGAGGATCCCGGTCCACGTCCACGGGTTGCGTGGTGGTGTGACCCAGTGCCAGGTGACGGTGACCTCCTCGCCCACCTTGTAGGTGTCCTGCTTCGGCGGCGACACGGAAAGCTCGACCTTCGGCTTCCAGGTGAAGACGGGTCCGCCGGCGAGTGGCGGTCGGCAGCTCACCTCATGCTCCACGGGTGCCGCCTGTGCCGCGGGTGCGACCGCCGTGAGACCCGCCGCGCCGGCGACGAGGACGACCGCCGCCGGTATCGCGAACAGCCTCCTGCGGGGTGGAACCATGTGCGGGACGCTCCCTTCCGGGCCGACCCCGGGCTCGATCGAACGTGGTCGTCGATGCTCGGGCCGGCTTGAAACGTGTTCCATATATGGGCCAAACGCCCATTGATTCGGCATGCCTGACGTGGTGTCAAGGGATCCGGGCGGGCTGTGGCGCGTTCGGAACGTGCCGGCCCGCGAACGTGTGTGGCGGCGGAGCGAGACTCCGGCGCCGGGATCGGGGCCGGCCCGGCGCATGGCGGGAAGTCGGCGGGTTCGTAAGGGTTTGGCGAGGCGTGTGTACTCGACACGTGTCGAAAATGTGAGGTCCTGTCAACCATCTTGTCGACACAGTGATTTCGCAGGTCGCGCGATATGGAACCGTGTCCGACGGATGCAGATTTTCTGCTTTTCGCTGTTGTCCGCTCATGCCACTTGTCGTACCGTCACCCGAAGATCTGACGTGACATCAAGTACTGGAACAGTCTCGATGTCTCCCGGATGCGCCGAGAAAGCCCCGCTCAGGGAACGCAAGGCGTGTCCCCACCGGTGCTTGCGCGGTCCGGTTTTCCCGCCCGGTCCGCGCCTCGAAAGGGGGAAGTCGGGTGTGGCGACCGCGTGTACCCGATGAGTCGGGGCGCGTGCCGGGTCGGTGCAGGCCGACCCGCCAAAACGGCCCTGCCGATCGCGCGTCGCTCCGGCCGTTTCGATCAGGACTTCTCGACGAGCAAGAGATCCCCCCGAAGGGAGAACCACCGTATGGGCAGGCCCATTAAGCGCACAGCGGGTGGCTTGGCGGCGCTCGCCGTCATGGCGGGCGCCATGATGTCGTTCGCGCCGCAGGCCGGCGCCGGGACATCGAACACGAAGCTCAAGTGCGACTTTCAGAGTGACCCCACGGTCAAGGCCACCATGGGATCCAAGCCCGACACCGGAGACCAGGCCTTCACCGTCACCGGTCCGGCCACGGCCACGGCGGGTGAGCAGATCAGGCTGAACATCGACCCGGGGGTGAGCCCGGCCGCTTCGCCGCTCGCCACCACGGTCAAGGTCACCCCGACGGTCACCTTCACCGCGAAGTACACGGGCGGATCGGCCACGTTGACCGCGGTGGGCGCGACCCTGGACCTGCCGTTGGTGGCCGACGTCGGGATCGATGTGCCTTCGTTCGCAGCCAACATCAAGCTGCCCGCGGGGGCCTCGGGGAAGGTGGATCTGCTTCCCAAGGGCTTCGCCCTGAAGATTCAGGTCCCCGAGCCGACGCCGCTGACGTTGAACGTCCCGTGTACGGTCACCGACGCCAACCCGCAGCCGGCCCACTCGGTGACGCTCCCCGCCGCGAGCACGACCGGGGGAAGCGGTACGAATTCGGGGTCGAACAGTTCGGGTTCGACGAGTTCGGGCTCGACCGGTTCGAGCTCCTCTTCCTCCTCGTCCACGAGCAGCACGGGAACGACCTCCTCGGGGACCACGGCCGGCAACGACTCGCTGGCCAAGACCGGTCCGCTGGACGACGCGCTGTCGATGGGCCTGCTCGGCGGGACCGTCGGTCTGCTCGGCATCGGCGGGGTGTTGCTCGCCACCCGACGGGTGCGGTCCTCGCGCAACGCCTGACCCCGGGACTCGGGCACGGTCGGCCTTCCGGATCGGGAGGCCGGCCGCGGCGCTTGCCGACGCTATTGACTCCGTGACGGGATCGCGGGTGAATGGCACGCCAGAATCTGAAACAGGTTTCAATTCACTGCACAGGGTCCGTACCCCGCAAGGGAATCGGCGGACCATGAGACAGCCGCCTCGGGCGGGTGTGACGAATCCCGAGCGAGTCGACCGCCCAGGTACGGCACCGGAGCGCCGAGCCCAAGGCGGTGCGACGCTCCCCGGCACCCGCTCCGGTGTGGTGTTCGACCACCCCGCCCTCCCCGGCGTCCGGTGGGAACCCTCTGAAGGGAGCAGCACCGCATGTTCAAACCCAGCAGGAAGACCGTCGCGACACTCGGCGTCGCGATGGTCGCGGGTACCGCGGGACTGGTGGCGGGTGCGCCGATGGCGTCCGCCGCCTCGGTGAATCCGGAACTGACCTGTACCGAGCCGATCCTGCACTGGAACAAGGTCGGCAAGCAGACGTTCGATGTCGCGCTCACGCCGAACACCGGCAACGCGCCGGCCACGGTGCAGGCCAAAATCGACGCAGGCGAGAACCCGCTGCGTCCGGACGACCCCTTCCCCGGCATCGGCTTCGTCGGCAAGTACACCTTCTCACTCAGCACCGGTGGCGAAGTCACCCTGACCGCACCCAAGTTCATCTCGGACATCGGTCCCACGCAGGGCATCGACCCGCCCGAGTTCACCGCCGACCTCGCGCTTCCGCAGGCGGCTCCGGGAACCACGATCGAGCTGACACTCAAGACGTTCGCGCTCGACGTCTACCTGGAGGGCATGCCGGACCCGGTCACCACGGCGACCTGCCAGGTGACCGGTGACAACGGGGTGGTCGCGTCCTACAAGGTCTCCGACGCCCCGCCGCTCGACCCGACCCTGACCACCACCCCGGGACAGGTCAAGCCCGGCGGCTCCCTCACCGTCGCCGGCGCGAACTGGCCCGCGGGTACGCCCACGGTCGCCCTGTGCGACGCGAGCGGCAACGCCTGTGACCCGGCCAAGGTCACCGGCGCGCTCACCGTCACGGACGGCGCGCTGGCCGGTACCGCGACCATCGGCGCGACGGTCGCGGACGGCTCGTACCAGCTCAAGGTCACCGTGGGCGACAAGTCCAAGACCTCGAACGTCACGGTCAAGGCGGACGTCCCGAGCAACCCGCGCAAACTCACCCTGAACCCGACCCACGGGCCGGTCGGCACCAAGGTCACCGTCAACGGTGAGGGCTACACGCCCAACGCCGCCGTGTACGTGGTCCCGACCAACGCCGCCCACCAGCCGGACGTGCCCGGCATGGTGACGGCGACGGCGGGCGCGGACGGGAAGTTCACCGCCGAGGTCACGGTCACCAAGGCCGACACCACGCTGATCGCGGGGTCGGAGGACGCCGCCGGCACGCTGTCCGCCGGCGCGCCGTTCACGGTCGACGGGGGCAACCCCCCGGCCGGCACGCTGAAGCAGGACCTCACCGGCTCGATCGCCGGCGGCGGCCTGACGATCTCCCAGGAGAACGGCGGAATCAAACTTTCCGACGTGACCCTCAACGGCACCCAGCAGAACATGACCGGCGCGCTGAACACGGTGACGGTCAAGGACTACCGCGGCGGCGCCACGGGTTGGACGCTGACCGGCGCGGTCACCGACTTCACCAACGGCTCCGGCGGCACCATCGCGGCGGACAAGTTCTCCTGGACACCGAAGATCACCCCGGGCGAGGGCTCGCCCAGCCAGGCCGTGGCCGGCAGCGCGGGTCCGATCGGCACGACCGGCGCCACCCTGGCCTCCGCGCCCAACGCGGCGGTCACCGGCGGCACCTTCGCGGCCGACGCGGGTCTGAGCCTGGCGGTTCCGGCCTACCAGGCGCCCGGGAACTACAGCGCGACGCTCACCCTCTCCATCTCCTGACCGACATCTCCCGCCGGACGCCATCGGCGGGAGACCCAGAACGGCCCGGAAACCGGGGGCCCGTGGGGCACGGACACCATCCGTGACCCACGGGCCGCCGGCGGCGGGCCGCTGCGGATCGACGCAGAGCGGAGGGTGGGGCGGGCAGCCGGCCCGTCCCGCCCACACCGCACTCGGACGATCCGCGCACGCGACACCCAGGCACACAGCGCGGGCCCTTCGGATCCGCTCCCGAAGCCGGCCCTTTCGATCCGCGGCACACAGACCAGCTGGAGACACCGATGACGGGCACCCCGGCCCCACCGCTTCGCCGACAAGGCGGACGCACCCGATCCCTGGCCACCCTGTTCGCGGTGCTGGCCACGCTGTTCGCGTCCCTGACACTGGTCGCCTCGGCACCCGCGTCGGCGGCGGGCAACGGCGAATGGTCGGTCGACCCGTACGTACCGGACGGCACCAGCCAAAACGCCCGTCGCTACTTCTTCCTCGAAGGCGCCGCCGGCACCACCGTCCCCGACGTGGTGACCCTGCACAACACGAGCCAGGCGCCGCTGACGCTGAAGCTGTTCGGCGCGGACGCGTACAACACCGCGCGCGACGGCGGCTTCGCGCTGCGCACGGTCACCGACAAGCAGAAGGACGTCGGCACCTGGATCCAGGTGGCGCCGGAGAACCAGACGCTGACCCTGCAACCGGGGGAGAAGCGCCAGGTCCCGTTCAACATCGTCATCCCGCCGAATGCCACGCCCGGTGACCACCCCGGCGCCGTGGTCGCGCTGAACACCGCGATCGAGGGCACCCAGCAGCAGGGGCAGATCAAGGTCAACATCCAGCGCCAGATCGGCGCCCGGGTGTACCTGCGCGTACAGGGCGACGCGCTGCCCGCGATGGACGTGCAAAAGGTCGAGGTCAAGCGCGACTCCGGCTTCCACGAGTTCTTCGGGTCGAGCAAGGCGACGATCACCTACCGGATCATCAACCGGGGCAATGTGATCCTGCGGCCCAAATTCGACCTGAAGGTCGAGGGGCTGTTCGGCCGCAAGCTGATGGGCAAGACCGAGGAGGGCATCGAGATCCTGCCCGGCTCGACGGTGGAGAAGGTCGTCGAGTGGAAGGACGCGCCGCGCCTGGACCACGTCACGGTCAAGGTCGGCGCGGTGGCTCCGGACCAGAAGCTCGAAGACTCGGCGAGCACTTCGTACACCGCCGCGCCGTGGCCGAGCCTGCTCACGCTGGCCGCGATCCTGATCCTCGCCGGTCTCGGCTGGGGGCTGTGGCGCAACGGACGCAAGGGCAAGGGCGGGGACCCGGCCGAGCCGAACGGGCCGACGGGGCCGAACGACGATACGACGGTGCTGCCGCCGGTTCCGGCCGCGCCCACGGCGTCCGCCGCACCGGGTGTGGCCGGGGCGTCGGCCGAGCCGGCGGAGCCGGTCGAACTCGCGAAGGCGGGGGCTTCGGATGCGGCGAGGGCCGCTGCGGGCGAGGGAGCTGCGAACGAGGCTGTCGCCGGCGCGACCGGGGCGGGCGCGGTCGAGGACGCGCAGGCCGAGAGTGCCGCGGCTGCGGACAAGCGGGACGAGGACGAGTCGGGCGAGGGCAGGGCTGTTGCGGCCGAGTCGGGGTCGGCCGAAGCGGGTTCGGACCCGGCGGTGGACGTGAAGGCGGCCGAGGGCACGCCGGCCGATGCCGAGGCGGTTGCGGCCGATTCCTCCGATGACGCGCCGGTCGCGGCCGAGGCGGCGGCTCCCGTCGCGAAGCAGTCCGCCCAGGACACGGGCGACGCGGCCGAACCGGACGCCGAGGCCGGCACAACAGCGGCCCGGGAGAACGAGGTTGCGGCCGATGCGGAACCGGCCGGCTCCGAGGCGGCGCCCGAGACCGGGGCCGAGGCCGCGAAGCAGCCGGCCGCGACCGCCGCCGAGTCCGTGCCCGTCGGCGACCGCGCGGACGCGTCCGTTGCCGAGGGCTCCGCCGACTCCGCGGGGGTCGGCCGTTGATCCTGGCCAACCGGGTCCGTCACGTGGTTCGAGTCGTCCGCCCCCGCGGGGCCGCGCTCGCGCTGATCGCCGTGTTGCTCCTGGGCTGCATAGCCCTGGGCGGCACGGCGCCCGCGCGTGCCGCCGACCCCCCGCCGCCGGGAGCGGGACCGAGCGCGTCGATCGACCCGGGCAAGGTCGCGGCCGGGGACAAGGTGTCGGTCGTCGGTGGCGACTGGACCCCCGGATCCCTGGTCCAGGCGAGCATCTGCGGCGAGAACGGCCTGCGCGGCACCGTCAACTGCGCCGCCGCCAGTGCCGCGAGTGGAACGGCCGACCCCGGCGGCAACATCTCGATCACGCTGACCGCCGCCGTCCCGCCGTCTCCGTGTCCGTGTGTGGTCCGGATCGCGGTGATCATGAACGGCCCGCCGAAGGACGCGAGTGTGCCGCTGGAGATCGACGGCGCGCCCTACGCCCCGCTGCCGGTGACGGTCAAGACGCCCGGCCGGCTGGTCTTCATCGACAGCGCCATGGTCGGCGAGGACTCGATCTTCACCTGGTTCGGCTCACCCGTGCAGCGCCGGTTCCGGATCGAGGTCGGCAACATGGGCCAGACCGCGATCATCAACCCGACCTTCCGGATCGGCTTCTACGAAGGCGTGTACGCCCCGACCTGGGAGAACTACGAGTCGCACGTCACCATCGCGCCCGGACAGCGCACCACCATCTCGCTCCCGGTGGAGCTGAACCCCCGCCAACACGGCACGTTCAGCTGGCGGGTGACCTACGACAACCAGATCGTGGACGAACAGGCCCTGGAGGTCGGCCGCCCGTGGGGCGTGTACATCTTCGGCGCACTCCTGGTGATCGTGGTCCCGGTGGCGGCTTGGCGGCTGTTCGTGCGTGTCGTCGAACTGATCGGCGAGCAGCGGGCCCGCCGCACCGGCGAGCGCGAGCGCGAAGTGGGCCTGCCCGAGTCCTCGTTGCGCGCGTCCAGGGCCGACAAGAACCGCAAGTCGGCCGAGGACGCGGCGGATGACGGCGCGGCGGATTCCCGTACGGCGAACCGGCGCCCGGCCGGGACCGATGTCGAGCCGGTCGACCTGAGCAAGCGCCCGATGCGCTCGATGGTCGAGACGGTGGCCATCGGCGGTCCGCTGTACGCGGATTCCGAGCCCGGCGGCGACGATCACCCCCGTGCCGGCGCGTCCGGGGGAGGGGATCGATGACCCCGCGACCCGGCAAGGGCGTCGGCGCCCTCGTCGCGATCACGGTCGTGGCGGGCACCGTGCTGGTGTTCCACTACGGCCCCGGCGGCGAGTTCGGGGCGTCGCGTACCGATGTCAGCGACCAGGCCGGACCGGGCGGCGGCGGTACGTTCCGCCCTGTGCCGACCGCCGGCGCGGACACGAACTCCGCCCCGCCGGGCACCGGTTCGACCGGGACGGACCCGTCCGGCTCCGGCCCCGCCGGTGACGGCACGAGCGGCGGCGGGAGCGGCGCGACCGGCGGCACCGGTACCGGAGACCTCGACTGGGACACCAGGATCGAGCAACCCCGTACCCCCGACCGGGTGGACGGCAACGTCAACCCGGGCCCACTGGCGGTCAGCACCCCGAACGCCGGGCAGAGCCGGCTCGTCGTGGACCGCGGCACCGGCACCGCCAGGGGCGCGCTGAACCCGATGCTCGTCCAGGACTTCCGCGGTTCGCGCAACGGGTGGACCCTCACCGGCGCGATGTCCGACTTCCGTGCGGAGGACGGTTCCCGGATCGAGGCGCACAACCTCGTCTGGGAGCCGTACTGCACGCCACACCCGGGGCGCGGCCCGTATCCCAGCTCGGCGAAGCCCGGAGACCGGACCCCGTCGAGCCGTACCGCGACCCTCTGCTCCACCTCGTCCTCACCGGGTGTCACAGGGGGTGAATTCGATGTCGGCGCGGATCTGACCCTGCGTCTGCCCGACCGCAACACGTCGGCCGAGAGCTATTCGGCGACTTTGACGCTCACGCTCAGCTGACCGAAACGACGGGGTGGGTCCCGCCCCGACGAAGGGAGCACAACCTGATGAGCAAGGCCAAGACAAGACTCGCCACCGCCGCCGTCGGCGGCATGCTGGTGGCGGGTGGCACGGGCGTGATCGCGTTGGCGCCCGCAGCAAACGCCGCTCCGGTCAAGGTCAACATGACCTGCAAGATTCCCTACCCGGACGGGGCGCCGGACGTCACCGACGATTTCAACATCACGCTGACGATGCCCACCACCAAGACCGCCCCGGGCGGTGAGGCCACCGTCAAGGTGAGCATGGGCGCCACTCCGGTCAAGGGGCCGGAGGACGTCGGCGAAGTACCGTTCACCGCTTCCTTCGACGCGAAGGCGTCGGGAGGGTCGACCAAGGACCTCAAGATCGTCGGCCAGGAGGGCAAGACGGTCAACGTCGTCAAGGGGCAGCCGATCACGCTTCCCGACTTCGACGCGAAGATCACGGTGCCGGCCGACGCCACGGGCGACATCGACATCACGCCGACCAAGTTGGTCCTGACCGCCGTCGTCGACGTGCCGTGCACGGTCAACGGCACGCCCAAGCTCGGCACCATCCCGGTCGACCGCAACGCCTCACCGTCGCCGTCCACCTCGGCATCGCCCTCCACCTCCGCGTCGCCGTCCACTTCGGCGTCGCCGTCCACTTCGGCCTCGCCGAGCACGTCGGCCGAGCCGCCGGGGCCGCCGAACGGCAAGGAGGTCAACGTCGACTACGCGTGCAAGACGGTGGTCAAGGACTTCCCCTCGGTCGTGATTCCGGACACGACGGCGACCTACGGCGTCACCATCCTCGTCCCGAGCACCGCCTCGAAGGGCGCGAAGCTCGACATCTCGGCCAAGTTCAAGGACAACCTGGTCGGCAAGGCGCCGGCGAGTCTGCCGGGTCCGAACATCGATCTCGCGTTCACCCCGACCTTCACCATCGACGTGGCGGAGGGTTCGCACAAGGTGCCGCTGGATCTGGTCGGTCCGGAGAAGTCGATCAAGGTCAACAAGGGTGACCCCCTGACCCTGGACGGTCCGCTCACCGGCAAGTTCGACGTGTGGGGCGGTGGCGACTTCACCTTCACGCCCGGCACCCTGGTGATCACCTCCAAGGCCACCCTGGGTTCGCTCAAGGCCACGTCCATCACCACCTGCACGACCACCACCGCCCCCGTCTCCGCCACCCTCAAGGCCAAGGGCGACGCGGGCACCCCGCCGCCCACGCTGACCCAGTCCCCCTCGGGCAACGTCGACACCAACGGCGGCAGCAGCACCGGCGGCAGCACCGGCGACCTCGCGCACACCGGTGCCTCCGGCGGCGGCATGACCGCGTTCGCGATGGCGGCCGGCACCGCCGTGCTCGCGGCGATCGCGCTGATGTTGTTCGTGCCCTACCGTCGTCGGATCCGCAACCAGGTCTGACGCCCGGTCGGTTCCGGGCACCACGACCGAATCCGGCCCGAACCGAAACCGCATGCGAAGGGTCCCCTTGCCGGTCCTCACCCGGCCGGGGGACCCTTCGGCCGTATCCCGCCCGACTCCCGCCCCGGCCCGACTCCCGCCCCGACTCCCGTTCGCCGCCCACGAGAAGGAACGCGACCCCCGATGGCTCTCTCGGCTTCACGCCCGGTCGGCGCCGCCCTCGCCCTGGCCTGCGCGGTCGGCCCGGCGCTCGCGCTCGCCGCGCCCGCCGCGGCGGAACCGCTGACCGTGCCGGTGCACTGCGTCATCCCGTTGGACCAGCCCGCCGTGGACGGTCCGCAGCAGATCTCCCTCGACGGCCCGACCGATCCGATCCGCCCGGGCGAGAAGGCGCGGATCAAGGTCACCCTCGGCGGCAGCCCCGCCACCAGCCCGCTGCCGTTCCCCGGCACCCCGCTGACCCCGTCGATCCAGCTCGTCCTCTCCGGCGGCGCGAGCGGCGAACTAACCCTCCAGGGCCCGAAGATGCGCGTGGACATTCCCGGTACGCCCGCGCTGATCGTGGTGCCGCCGTACGAGGGCGAGATCACCGTGCCGCTCGACGCCAAGGGCGACATCCGGATCGCCCCCGGCAAGATGGTCACCACCACCGCGATCTTCGGCGACCAGATCACCACGTGCTTCCCGACCGCGCCCGCGCCGCCCGCGATGACGCTGCGGGTCGACCTCCAGGGCGCGGCCCCGGACGGCCCCTCGGGCACTCCGGGCGACCCGACGGCCGGAGCACCCCCGGCATCGGCCCAGGCGCCGGCCCAGACCCCGCCGGGGGGTACACAGGACCCGACCGCGAGCGCGGCGCGCAGCCCCGACGCGATGGTCGAGAGCCGGGGCGGCGACGACGGCGAGATCTCCGGCGGAGCGATCGTCTGGATCGTCGCCGGCGGGCTGATCCTGCTGATGGCCGCGTCCACGATGGTGTTCTCCTGGCGTCGCCACAAAGACGACGAATGGTGAGGTGAACGCCGCCCTCCGGGCACCCGTCCGCCGTCCTTCGGTCGGCGAAAAATGCCCGCCGATCCCGGGCTCCCGCGGTCCGCTCGTACGGAGCTCGTCAACGTGGCGCCCCCGCGTCAGTAACATCAAGGTCATGACCCGCGTACTGCTCGCCGAGGACGACGCATCCATCTCCGAACCACTCGCGCGTGCGTTGCGCCGAGAGGGCTACGAGGTCGAGGTGCGCGAGGACGGCCCAAGCGCTCTCGAATGCGCCGCGCAGAGTGGGGTGGACCTGCTCGTCCTCGACCTCGGTCTGCCCGGCATGGACGGCCTGGAGGTGTGCCGGCGGCTGCGCGCCGAGGGGCACGGCTTCCCGGTGCTCGTCCTGACCGCGCGCGCCGACGAAGTGGACACCGTGGTCGGCCTCGACGCCGGTGCCGACGACTACGTCACCAAGCCCTTCCGGCTCGCCGAACTGCTCGCGCGTGTGCGTGCGCTGCTGCGGCGCGGCGCGGCCGACGTCGGCCAGGGTGTGCACGGCGTGCGGATCGACGTCGACTCGCACCGTGCCTGGATCGGCGAGGAGGAGCTGCAGCTCACCGCCAAGGAGTTCGACCTGCTGCGCGTGCTCGTGCGCGACGCGGGCCGGGTGGTCACCCGCGACCAGCTGATGCGCGAGGTCTGGGACACCACCTGGTGGAGCTCCACCAAGACGCTCGACATGCACATCTCCTGGTTGCGCAAGAAGCTCGGCGACGACGCGGGCAACCCCCGCTACATCACCACCGTGCGCGGCGTGGGCTTCCGCTTCGAGAAGAGCTGAGCCGGGCCGACCTCGCGCGAGCCGACCTCGAAAAGCTGACGGGATCCACCTTGCGTCGCAGGCTCATCAACACCACGCTCGGCGTGGTCCTGGTCGTCGTGGCCGTACTCGGCGTGCCGCTGGCGTTCGTCGAGACGCACGCGATCGAGAACACCGCGGGCGACAGCCTCAAGGCCGAGGCCGCCCGCATCCTGGAGGTCGTCGAGCTGCGGATGGCCTCCGGCGAACACTCCGACGCCGCGCTGCTGCGCCGCCAGGTCGAGCCGCATCGCTACGCGATCGTGCGGTTGCCGGGCGATCCTCCGCTGGTGATCGGCGACAAGCCGAGCGGCCGGGTCTTCGAGAAGACCATGCCCGGCGAGATGGGCGACTCGGTCACCGTCGGCGAGCCGCGCGAGCGGGTGACCACCAAGATCCGCGAATCGCTGCTGCTGATCCTGGGCGTGGCGCTGCTCGCGGTTGCGGCCGCCGCCGCCCTCGCGGTCTGGCAGGCCCGCCGGCTGGCCCGCCCGCTGACCGATCTGGCCGAGACCGCCGAGCGCCTGGGTTCGGG
Source organism: Embleya sp. NPDC055664 (assembly GCF_053618075.1). NCBI lineage: Bacteria > Bacillati > Actinomycetota > Actinomycetes > Kitasatosporales > Streptomycetaceae > Embleya > Embleya sp. NPDC055664. The sequence continues at coordinate 78,097 of NZ_JBSHGZ010000014.1, read as the reverse complement.
CGACCCCAGGCCCCGGCACCGCCGCTACGGCGTGCCCGAGCTGGACCGGGTCGCCGAGGTGTTGGACCAGAGCGCCGAGCGGATCGCCAGGATGCTCACCGCCGAGCGCCGGCTGGCCGCCGACGCCTCGCACCAGCTGCGCACTCCACTGACCGCGCTGTCCATGCGCCTCGAGGAGATCATCGCCACCGAGGACCCGGAGATCGTCAAGGAGGAGGCGGCGATCGCGCTCTCCCAGGTCGAGCGGCTGACCGACGTGGTGCAGCGGCTGCTGACCAGCAGTCGGCGCGGCAGCGGCGGGCGCGACCCGCGCAACATCTCCGCGGTCACCGTCCGGGTGGACGACGTGATCCAGCAGCAGATCGACGAGTGGCGGCCCAACTTCCGCGAGGCCCGCCGCAGCATCCGGGTCGAGGGCGAGCGCGGGCTGACCGCGGTGGCCACGCCGGGCGCGTTGTCCCAGGTGCTGGCCACGCTGGTGGAGAACACGCTGATGCACGGCGCGGGCGCGGTGAACATCCGGACCCGGATCACCGGGACGTCCGTGGTGGTCGAGGTGGAGGACGAGGGCACGGGCGTGCCCGACGAGCTGGGTGCGCGGGTCTTCGAGCGGGCGGTCAGCGGCCACAACTCGACCGGCCTGGGGCTCGCGGTGGCCCGGGATCTGGCCGAGGCCGACGGGGGGCGGTTGGAGCTGCTCCAGCAGCGACCGCCGGTATTCGCGGTGTTCCTGGCGGCCCACCCGGAGGAAGGGCACGGCTGACGGTTCGTCGCGTCGTGGTCGGGCGCGGCGCGGGGGTGGGGCGCGGGGGCGCGGTGTGCACCAGGAAGCTGCGCGAGGGAATTGCGCGAGAGAACCTGCGCGAGGCGGTGCGCGGGGGAGGTGCCGGCCGGTTCAGGCCCGGGAGGTCTTGCTCTCGTCCTCGACCAGCCGCGCGGCCTCGGTGTCCAGTCGGGTGCCGGCGGGTCCCGTCGGCCGATCGTCCGCGTCCTCGCCGCCCGGCGGCGCGACCACCCGGACCGGCTTGCGGTCGACCTCGTGGGTGCCGGTGAACACCCACGTGCGATACGACCAGAACCGGAACAGCGTGCCGAGCGGCAGGCCGACCGCGTACTTCGCGATGTTGTCCGCGAGCAGCGAGGTGTGGCCGAGCCAGTAGTGCGAGATCGCCACGGTGCCGGCCTCGATCGCCATGCCGACCCCGCTGAACACCATGAACAACACGAACTCGCGCCGACTGTCGTCGGAGGTGCGGTGCCGGAAGGCCCAGTAGCGGTTGCCGAGATAGTTCACCACGATCGCGACCGCCGTCGAGATCACCGACGAGCGCACCGAGGCCAGGCCCAGGTGGTCGCGACACAGGTTGAACACGATCACGTTCACGATCACGCCGAACCCGCCGACGGCGCCGAACTTCAGCGTTTCGTGCAGCAGGTGTCCGACCCGGTCGTACCAATTCCGGAGCGCCTTCACGACATGCCACCTTCGGCGACCGGTACGGGGTCCGGCCGTTTGTGCTTGAACACCCACGTGCGGAATGCCCAGAAGCGAAACAGCGTGCCGAGAGCCATACCGACGATGTTCGCCGAGATGTTGTCGGCGAGCTTGCTCTCGTAGCCCATCAGGGTGTGTGACACGAACACGCTCGACGCCTGGATGCCCGCCGCGATCGCGCTGAACACGAAGAAGAGTGTGTACTCGCGCCCGACGCCGGTGCGGTCCCGATGCCGATAGGTCCAGTATCGGTTACCGACGTACGCGACGATCGTCGCCGGGATCGAGGACGTGATCTTCGCGCCGACGCCGCCCATCCCCAGGGACAGGCACAGGTTGAACACGAGGACGTCCACCGCGTAGGCCAGGCCGCCCGCCACGAGGAACTGGGTGACCTCGGAGCGCACCCGGGCGATCCGGCTCGCCGGCGGCCCGGCGGCTCCCTCGGACGGGGCGTCGACGGGCGAAGGCACGGACGCTCCTCTGGCACCACGGGTGCTACCGACTTGACGACTCACTCGACGAGGGTAGCCGTCGCGGCCGTTCGACATCGGCGCCCGGTCTCCCTCCCGTTGCACACTCTTTACCGGAACATCCCGCGTCACGTGTGGCGCGGGTCCCCCGGGAGCGGTCCGGGGCACCGACGAACACCGGGGCAGCGCGCGTGGCGCGGCTTCGTGCCGCCGCGACCGGCTTCGCGCCGCCCGGCGCCGCGAGCGTCGGCGGTGGGTCGGTACCCTTCCCCCGTGACGTTCCCAGTCGTCGGCATGGTCGGCGGCGGCCAGCTCGCCCGCATGACGCACCAGGCCGCAATCCCGCTCGGCGCCCGCTTTCGCGTACTCGCCGCATCCCCGTCCGAATCCGCGGCCCAGGTGGTCGGCGACGTCGTGCTCGGCAGCGAGGACGATCTCGCCGACCTGCGCCGCTTCGCGCAGGACTGCGCCGTGGTCACCTTCGACCACGAGCAGGTACCCACCGCGCTCCTGGAGGCCTTGGAGGCCGACGGGGTCGCCGTGCGGCCGAGTTCACGCGCGCTCGTGCACGCCCAGGACAAGGGCGTGATGCGGGCCAGGCTGGCCGAGATCGGCGTACCGTGCCCGCGCAACCGGATCGTGGCCGACCCGGCGGAGGTCGCGGCGTTCGCGGCCGAGGTGGGCGGCTGGCCGGTGGTGCTCAAGACCACGCGCGGCGGCTACGACGGCAAGGGCGTGTGGATCGTCCGGGACGAGGACGAGGCGGCCGTGCCGTTCGCGGCCGGGGTGCCGGTGCTGGCCGAGGAGAAGGTGGACTTCACCCGCGAACTGGCGGCCTGCGTGGTGCGCTCGCCGCACGGCCAGGCGGTGGCCTACCCGGTGGTCGAGTCGATCCAGGTGGACGGGGTCTGCCGCGAGGTGATCGCGCCCGCGCCCGACCTGAGCGAGGAGCGGGCGGTCGAGGCCCAGCGGATCGCGCTGTCCATCGCGGGCGAGCTGGACGTCACCGGGCACCTGGCGGTCGAGCTGTTCGAGACCGCCGACGGCCGGATCCTGGTCAACGAGCTGGCCATGCGTCCGCACAACAGCGGCCACTGGAGCATCGACGGCGCGGTCACCTCGCAGTTCGAGAACCACCTGCGCGCGGTGCTCGACCTGCCGCTGGGCGACCCGCGCGCCCGGGCCCCGTGGACGGTGATGGTCAACGTGCTCGGCGGCGACTACCCCGACATGTACCGCCCGTACCTGCACGTGATGGCCCGCGATCCCGGGGTCAAGGTGCACATGTACGGCAAGGACGTGAAGCCCGGCCGCAAGGTCGGACACGTCACCGTGTGCGGCGACGACCTGGCCGACGTGCGCGAGCGCGCCCGGCACGCCGCCGACTACCTCCGAGGGGACATCACCGAATGAGCACGCAGCCCGTCGTCGGCATCGTCATGGGGTCCGACTCGGACTGGCCGGTGATGGAACTCGCCGCGCAGGTCATGGACGAGTTCGGGATCGGCTACGAGGCCGACGTGGTCTCCGCGCACCGGATGCCGCAGGAGATGATCGCGTACGGCACCGAGGCCGCCGGGCGCGGCCTGAAGGTGATCATCGCCGGCGCGGGCGGCGCCGCGCACCTGCCCGGGATGCTCGCCTCGGTCACCCCGCTGCCGGTGATCGGCGTACCGGTGCCGCTGAAATACCTGGACGGCATGGACTCGCTGCTGTCCATCGTGCAGATGCCGGCCGGCGTGCCGGTGGCGACCGTCTCGATCGGCGGAGCGCGCAACGCGGGGTTGCTGGCGGTGCGGATCCTGGCCGCGCACGATCCGGCGCTGCTGGCCCGGATGGGCGAGTTCCAGGCGGAGCTGAAGGCGCAGGCGACCGAGAAGGGGCGCAAGCTGCGCGAGCGGGTCGGGTCGTAGGGGGTCGTGGGCCGTCGTAGCCCGTCGTAGTCGGCTGTAGGCGGTCCTGGGCGGGCGGTCCCGGCCGGGTGGTGGCCGGTCGTGGTCGCCCACCGGGGCCCGAGCGGGTGCTCGGGTCCCGGCGTCGTGCGGCTCGGGTCGGGCTCAGGCCGGGCTCGGGCCCGTGCTCGTCATGGTGATGCGCTGGAGCTCCACCGCCGAGCAGCGGTCCATCACCATGTCCAGGCCCGCGTCGCGGACCCGCTGGTAGGCGCGCTCGTCGATCACGTCCAACTGGAACCAGACGGCCTTCGCGCCGATCTTGACGGCCTGGTCGGCGATCTCGCCGGCCTGGTCCGAGTTCACGAACACGTCGACCACGTCGACCGGGAACGGGATCTCGGCGAGCGTGGCGTAGCCCGGCTCGCCGTGCACGGTCTCCGCCTTGGGGTGCACGGGCACGACGCGCTTTCCCCACTGACGGAGGAACGCGGCTACTCCGTATGCGGCGCGGTGGGAGTTGGTGCTGAGCCCCACCACCGCCCAGGTGTGCGTGTCGAGGATCCGTCGGATCGTGGCCTCGTCGCCGTAAGGCATGCTGATGACCTCGCAGTCTTGTCTCGCTGCTCGCGGTGCCCCCCGACAGACGGACGGCGCGGCGCCGTCGGCCCGGTGAGTGTGCCCCCGGGGCGGGCCGGCTACTCAGGGGCGACCGAGAGCCCGGTACGTCCATCCTGCGCCGCGCCAGCGCACCGGGTCGAGGGCATTGCGCCCGTCGAGTACGCGGCGTTCGGCGACGATCTCGCCCAGCTCGGCCGGATCCATCTCGCGGAACTCCGCCCACTCGGTCAGATGCAGCACCACGTGCGCGCCGCGGGCCGCGTCGAAGGCGGTCTCCGCGAAGGTCAGGCCCGGATACATCTTGCGGGCGTTGTCCATCGCCTTGGGGTCGTACACGGTCACCTCGCCGCCCTGGAGCTGCACCTGGGCGGCGACGTTGAGCGCCGGCGAGTCGCGGATGTCGTCGGAGTCGGGCTTGAAGGCCGCGCCGAACACCGCGACCCGGCGGCCCAGGAAGCTGCCGTCGCACTGCTCGCGGGCGAGGTCGACCATCCGGAAGCGGCGGCGCATGTTGATCGCGTCCACCTCGCGCAGGAAGGTGAGCGCCTGGTCGGCGCCCAGCTCGCCGGCCCGGGCCATGAAGGCGCGGATGTCCTTGGGCAGGCAACCGCCGCCGAAGCCGAGCCCGGCCTTGAGGAAACGGCCGTTGATCCGGGGGTCGAAGGCGAGCGCCTGGGACAGCTGCTCGACGTCGGCGCCGGCCGCCTCGCAGACCTCGGCCATCGCGTTGATGAAGGAGATCTTGGTGGCCAGGAACGAGTTGGCGGCGGTCTTGACCAGCTCCGAGGTGGCGAAGTCGGTCACCACGAGCGGCACACCCTCGGCGAGCAGGGTCGCGTACACCTCGCGCAGCCGATCCTCGGCCGCCTGCGAGCGCACGCCGATCACGAGCCGGTCCGGGTGCAGGGTGTCCCGGACGGCGAAGCCCTCGCGCAGGAACTCGGGGTTCCAGGCCAGCTCGGCCGCGGCGCCCACGGGGGCCAGCTCGGCGATCCGGCTCGCCAGCCGATCGGCGGTGCCGACCGGGACGGTGGACTTGCCGACCACCAGGCAGGGCCGCTCCAGGAGCGGGGCGAGCGCGTTCACGGCGGCGTCGACGTAGGACACGTCGGCGGCGAACTCGCCCTTGCGTTGCGGCGTGTTCACGCAGACGAAGTGCACGTCGCCGAACGCGGCCAGCTCGGCGATGTCGGTGGTGAAGCGCAGCCGGCCGGAGGCGACGTGCGGGGCCAGCAGTTCCTCCAGGTCCGGCTCCCAGAAGGGGATCCGGCCGCTCGCGAGGGTGGCCACCTTGTCCGGGTCCACGTCCATCCCCAGGACCTCGAAGCCGAGTTCGGCCATGCACGCGGCGTGCGTGGCGCCCAGGTAGCCGGTACCGATGACCGTGATGCGGGGTGCCACGTACGTCACCTGACTTCTTCGTCGGAGGAATGGGTGGGATCCGGATCGAATCTGGATCGTATCGGCCGGGCCCGGGGCACCGTCGCCGAACCGTGGCCGTCCCGATGCGCGGGCCGGCGGGGTGCGGCTGAATAATTGTGGGCGTCCATGTTGTTTACTGAGCGGTAATAAAACAGGTATTCCCCGCAGCCCGTAGCCCTTCAGTCCCGAGAGGGCAGCCCTTCAGTCCCGAGAGGTAGGCACCCGTGGCCGGACGTAAAGACTTCGACCTGTTCCGCGTCTCCGAGGAGCACGACATGCTCCGCGAGTCGGTCCGCGCACTCGCCGAGGCGAAGATCGCCCCGTTCGCCGCTGAGGTCGACGAGCAGTCGCGCTTTCCCCAGGAAGCGCTCGACGCGCTCACCGCGAACGACCTCCATGCGGTCCACGTCCCCGAGGAGTACGGCGGCGCGGGCGCCGACGCGCTCGCCACGGTGATCGTGATCGAGGAGGTCGCCCGGGTGTGCGCGTCCTCGTCGCTGATCCCGGCGGTGAACAAGCTGGGCAGCATGCCGGTGATGTTGTCCGGGTCCGAGGACCTGAAGCGGCGCTACCTCGGCGCGGTGGCGCGCGGCGACGGCATGTTCTCCTACTGCCTGTCCGAGCCGGAGGCCGGTTCGGACGCGGCGGCCATGAAGACCCGCGCGGTACGCGACGGCGACTCGTGGGTGCTCAACGGCGTCAAGCGCTGGATCACCAACGCGGGCGTGTCCGAGTTCTACACGGTGATGGCCGTGACCGACGCGGACAAGCGTTCCAAGGGCATCTCGGCGTTCGTGGTGGAGAAGTCGGACGAGGGTGTCTCGTTCGGTGCGCCGGAGAAGAAGCTCGGGATCAAGGGCTCGCCGACGCGCGAGGTCTACCTCGACAACGTGCGCATCCCGGCCGACCGGATCATCGGCGAGGAGGGTACGGGCTTCGCCACCGCGATGAAGACGCTCGACCACACACGCGTGACGATCGCGGCGCAGGCGCTGGGCATCGCGCAGGGCGCGCTGGACTACGCCAAGGGGTACGTGCAGGAGCGGAAGCAGTTCGGCAAGCCGATCGCCGACTTCCAGGGCATCCAGTTCATGCTCGCGGACATGGCGATGAAGCTGGAGGCGGCCCGGCAGCTCACCTACGCGGCGGCGGCCAAGTCGGAGCGCGGCGACGCGGACCTGACCTTCCACGGCGCCGCGGCCAAGTGCTTCGCGTCGGACGCGGCGATGGAGATCACGGTCGACGCGGTGCAGTTGCTCGGCGGATACGGCTACACACGTGACTACCCGCTGGAGCGCATGATGCGCGACGCGAAGATCACGCAGATCTACGAGGGCACGAATCAGGTGCAGCGGATCGTGATGGCGAGGAACCTGCCGAAGTAGGCGGCGGCCGGAGTCGACGCGTCGTGGGGTGGCGTGGTCCCCGCCGTGCCCCCGCCGAGAGGTCTCGGCGGGGGCACGGCGGTTCACCCCCCCGGACGTCGCGAGGCGGCGGCAGTTCCGGCCGCTGATCCACAGCGAGCCCTCGACCCGGCCCTGCTCGCACATCCAGGCGTTGCGACCGCTCTGGTCGGCCACGACGAAGTCGGAGGCCGGGCCCAGTGGTCGGTGTCGCACGAGGTGGCGTAGAGGTTGGGCAGGTCGGGGGTCACCGAGGCACAGCGGAACAACTCGCCGGCCCGAGTGGGGGCGGTGGAGGCGGCGGTGGCGGTGGTGATGGGGGCGGCGGTGAGGAGGGCGACGAGCACTCCGGCGACGCGGATGGCGCGTCGGCGGGGGGCGAGTCCGGGGCTGGTCATGTCTTCTCCTTCGTGGGCCTGTCGTGGGGATCGGCCACGTCAATCCCATCCGGATGGTTTCCCCGGAAGAGGCGGATTGCGGTCACATCCTCCGAATGAGTGAACGGGCGAACGACGCGGTCCCCCGCCGAAGGCATCTCGGCGGGGGACCGTGTCCGTGTCGTTCGGGGTGGGTGGCCTTCTCGTCACCCGACGTGGGTGGCCGAGGTCGTCGCGGCCCGGTCGGTCTCCGGGGCGGCGGTGTTGCCGGCGACGACGGTCGTGGCCGGGGTGCGGATGACCAGCATGGCGATGATCGCCGAGGCCGCGAGCAGGACCGTCCCCACCGTGAACGCCAGGTGGAAGCCGCCGGTCAGGGCCTCGGCGGCGGACTTGCCCTGCCCCGCGAGGGTGTCGGCGCGGGAGGTGGAGAGGGTGTTCAGGAGGGCTACGCCGAGGGCACCGCCGATCTGCTGGGTCGTGTTGAACAGGCCGGAGACGACGCCCGCCTCCTCGGGCCGGGCGCCGGACATCGCCAGCGTGGCGAGTGCGGGCAGGACCAGGCCGCCGCCACCGATCAGGACGAACACCGGGAGCAGGTCGATCACGTACGAGCCGTCGACCGGGACGCGGGCCAGGTAGGCCATGCCGGCGGTGAGCATGAGCAGTCCGGCGACCAGCACGTTCCGGGCGCCGAAGCGGCCGATGACGCGGGCGGAGACGCCGAGGGAGACGACACCGATGGCGAGCGCGGTCGGGAACATCGCCCAGCCGGTCTTGGCCGCCCCGAAGCCGAGGACGTGCTGCATGTACAGGACGACCAGCACCTGGAAGCCGAACATGGCCGCGATCGTGAGCACTTGGAGGACGTTCGCACCGCTCACGTTGCGGGAGCGGAAGGTGCGCAGCGGCAGCAGCGGCGCCGCGACCCGGGCCTGGCGGAGCGTGAACAGCGCCAGCAGCCCGAACGAACCGGCAAGCAACGCCCAGGTCTTGGCCGATCCCCACCCGTACGCCTCGGCCTTCACGACGGCGTACACCAGCAACATCAGCCCGCCGGTGACCAGGACGGCCCCGACGATGTCGGCCCTGCCGCGAGCGCCGGAGGCGGGGGTGTCGGCATCCAGGACGCGTGTCGCCAGGAGCAGCGTGACGACGCCGATCGGGAGGTTGACCAGGAAAATCCAGTGCCAGTTCGCCGCCTCGGTGAGCACACCGCCGAGCACCAGGCCCAGGGACGCGCCCGCCGCGCCGATGAAGCTGAACGCGCCGATGGCCTTGCCCTGTTCGGCGGGTTCGGGGTAGAGCGTGACGATCATCCCGAGGCTGACGGCGGACGCCATCGCGCCGCCGGCGCCCTGCAGGAACCGCGCCGCGAGCAACATCTCGGGACTGGTGGCCACGCCGCACAGCAGCGAGGCGAGGGTGAAGACGGCGAGCCCGGCGAGGAACATGCGCTTGCGCCCGAAGAGGTCGCCGAGCCGTCCGGCAAGGAGCAGCAGGCCGCCGAAGGCGATCATGTAGATGTTCATGACCCAGGCGAGATCGGCCGACGAGAACCCGAGGTCCGCGCCGATCGAGGGGAGCGCGACGGTCACGATCGTGCCGTCCAGGATCACCATCAGCATGCCCGCGCACAGGAGGGTGAGGGCGAGGCCGCGCGGATAGGTGCGCGCTTCGCGCGGCGGCGTCTTGGCGGTGGCCGGCAGTGCCATGGCTCTGTCTCTCCTCGTATGGTCCGGCGGCCGGGGGCGGCGCGGCCCGGCTCTGCGCCGGGTGTTCGTCCGGCGGCGAGGGAGACGCTAGCAGATAGTTTTGTTCTAGACGATACGCATCGGACTTATTCTGTACGGGACGGTTAGTAAGTGCTGATCATGGGCGGTCGTGGCGACGAGGGGGCGCCCACCCGGGCGCCCCCTGGCCTGGCGCCGGACGGCCGCGACCAGGAAAGAAGCGCGGTACGTCCTGGAGGCTGCGCACCTCGAAGTGCGATGCCATGACCAGGGGGAGGTGTTGTCCCCGGGCGCGTCGGGGACGGCAGGGCCTCCGGGATCGATGCGGCCCCGAGAGCCGGGAGAGTACGCGCACGACGAGCCCCGGTCGGCCGGCTTGTCCGGATGGCGCTGTTCGGCCCGACGTCCGGCGATGCGGGAGTCGGCCGTGGGCGAGGAGGCGCCGGTTGAGTCCGGCCCTCGATCGACGCATCGGTCGAGGGTCGGACGTAGTGCGTCTACGGCAGTGGTGTTGGTCCGGTGGCTCGCATTTCCATGCCTCTCGAACGTCGGGTTCGTGGACGCGCTGTTCCGGGTGGGATCAGATGGCGTCCGCAACGGCGTAGTCCGCGCCCGCTTGCCGGCCGGAGCTGTGGGTCGTCACGAAGTTCACGCGGAGTTTCGCCCCCGAGTGGGTGCGGATCTGCAACCCGTACGGAATGGCCCCGGGAGACTCCGCTTCCGAGTACCGGTCGATGTGGGCCACCTCGGAGGATGTGGCGATCACGGCCGCGATGAATGCCTCGACGTCGCCGGTCCGCACTTTGGCACCGTCGATCTCGGGCGTGGGAAGTGGTGTCATGGGTTCGCCCTCGACCACGTTCTCGGGCTGGTCGTACTGGTCGCCCGGAGCCGACTCCGCGGTGATTCCCAGCTCGACCACGCCCCCGTTGCGAAGGGTCAACAGCAGGCCGTAAGGCCCACGCTTGGGCGAGGCTTGCCGCCCGGCCTCGGTGGGCGTCCGGACCTGGGTCACGCTGCCGGACTCGGCCAGCCGTTGTTGCAGCCAGGGAGTGAACCGGGTTGGGCGCACAGGGTGTCCTTCCGTGGAGCGGGGCAGCAGTCTAAAACCGGCGAGACTCGCCCGAAATCGACAACTGAAAGGTTGGGACATCCGCGTATTGCTCGGCGGAAAAACCGGCCGGCAGCGGCGGGCAGGGGTGCGGTGCGGTTGGGTCCGCCGGAGAGGCTTTCCGAGGGGGTCGGGTGCTTTCGGCGGGGCTTGCGTCTTGGTTGCCGAGGGTCGGGGCGGGTCAGAGTCGCCTGGTTGGCCGCCGCCGGCGTGCGGGGCTCCGAGACCGGGGGCTCCCGACGACACGCGCGCTTTGCTCGGTGGAGAACCGGCCGGCAGCGGCGGGCAGGGAGAGGGGTCGGGTTGAGTGCGCCAGGGCGCCTTCGCGAGTGAATTGGAGTGCTTCGGGAGGGGCTGGGGTTCGAAACCGGATCTCGATGGGTGGTTCGGAGCCTTGAGTCTCGGTGACCTGCGGTTTTGCGTGGTCCGAGCGGAGAATCGGGTGCCGAGTGCCGGTTTCGTGCGTCTGGGGCTCCTCGACGGCGGTGGGGGAGACCGAAACTGCCCGGTCGAGGCGGTTTCGCGTGCTTCGGCCTCACGCAGACCGGCGAGGACGACCGAAACTGCCCGGTGGGGGCCGGTGGGGGCCGAAACCGGATCCCGAGGCACCCGAAACGGCTCCCCTTTCACTCCGACCTGCGGTTTTCTCTCACTTCAGCGCTGCAACACCCGACGCCATCCGGTTTCGTGAGCCTTCGTCACTCACATGCCCACCGCACACCGAAACGCCCCGACCCACTTGGAAAGGCCCCCGGCAAACCCAACCCGACCCCGCACCCCTGCCCGCCGCTGCCGGCCGGGTTTCCGCCGAGCAACACGCTTGTCTCGCCTGGGGCTTCGGGTCTTGGAGCCCCGCACGCCGGCGGCGGCTCACCCCGGCGACTCTGGCCCGGCCTGCACCGGCACGCCGCAACCAAGTGCAATGCCCGGTGGTGCTCTCGGCTTTGCTTCGGTCGATGGGATGACGTTTTGGGGATCGGATGCACGGTGATCCCCGGTTGGATCCTGCCCGCCCCGTTCTGAAGGGGTGAAGGTGTGGTCAGTCGTGGGCGAGGCCGGATTCGATGCGGTCGGCCGGGTTGGGGAGGTGGGCTCGCCAGTCGACGGGGAGGGGGTGGGGTGGTGCGGCGCCGGTCAGGACGCGGATCGCGTTTGCGAGGGCGGGTCTGCGCGTGATCGCGGTGCGCAACCATCCCACGAGTGAGTGGAGTTGGCGGTTGGGACGCCGGTTGGGTGGTTGTGGTCGGTATCGTGCGTATGCCATTGCTGCCCTTCGGGGTTGCGGGTGTCGCAGGTGGGCGGGCGCTGCTTGGAATCGGTCACCCGCCCACCTGCGGGTCAGTCGGATCGGCGGGCTGCCTCTTCGATGTGCCGGACGTCGTAGCGGTCGACGGTCCACTTCGGGGTGCCGTCGAGGGGTTCGACGGTGACCATGCCGACGCCGGTGAGGGTGACCCGGCCGGTCCGGAACTCGTTGCGCTGGTCTTCGTGCGCGTGCTCGACGATGTCGCCTTCGCGCACCAGGGGCAGGCTGCTCATGCGAACTCCTCTTGTGAGATCGGTTGTTGGCTTGACGGGTGGGGTGTAGACCGCGTCCGTCGCCGCGTCGGGTGAGAGGACGCGGACGTCGTCGGCGCGGGCCGTGAACGATGTGCCGGCGAGCGTGCGGGCGAACACGGTTTGCGCGGTGGACGATTCGCAGACCCCGCACAGGCCGCTGAGACCGTCGCGGATCCACGCCCCACGGGTGGGGCGAACGGGTATTGCACTTGGGGGGTTTGGTCGGATGTGGTGCATGACCGCGCTCCTCGCCTGCCGGTCATCGGCAGCGCTCAGCCTCCGGCCACGTCGAGGTGATCACGGAGAGGTGAGTGCTCGTGACTCTTGATACGCTCACACGCAAGTTCATTTGCGGCAAGCCATGCGTCAAATTGCCGTGCGGGCAGGCCATTCGTGAAGATGGGGGTGCGATGCGAAACCGGCCGAGTGAGTTGGGTGCCGAGCTGCGACGCTTGCGGCAGGCGGCAGAGTTGCGACAGGAAGACCTGGCTCGTGCAGCAGGATGGGACACGAGCACGATGTCGCGATTGGAAACCGGAAAGGCGACGGTCGACTCGCGACACCTACGTGCGATTGCCGAGGTCCTGCGGTTGACGCCGGTCGAGCGGATGCGTCTGGAACGTCTGGCCGGAGGTGGTGAGTACGAGCCGGCGGAGTGGTGGGTCAAGTACCACGAAGTCCTGAACCCGGTGTACGAGCAGCTCATTTATCTGGAGTCGATTGCGACCGCCATGGATGTGGCATCCACGCTTGTGCCGGGCCCTTTGCAGTCCGAGGACTATGCCCGGGCGACCATCACGATGAGCGCCTTCGTGCCGGATCCGGATGACGTGGACGCGCTGCTGGAGGTGCGGATGAAGCGCCGGCGTGTCATCACCGACGGAGCGGTCCGGACTCACGCGACCTTGTCAGAGGTGGTACTGACGCACGCGTTCTGCGGAGCGGTAGCCTTGCAAAAACAGCTGCGCTACCTCCTTGAGCTCGGTGAGCTGGCGAACGTGAGTCTCAGGATCGTGCCGCACGCTGCGAGAGCCGTGCCGTTCCTGGGCGGGGTCACGATCCTGGAAACCCCGGCTCAGGAACCTGTGGCACTCGTCGAGTACCAGTCGAGCATGCAATTCCTGAAGGACGAGCGCACCGTCAAGCGCTACCGTCGCGACCTGGGCTTCTTTCGGTCGGCAGCCAGTTCCGAAGAGGACTCGCGACGGATGATATTGGAAAGGTTGAGTGCCCTGTGAATACTCCGGATCAGTACCCGTGGCGCAAATCGCGCTACTCGAATGGCAATGCGTCTTGTGTCGAGGTGGCCCCCCTCCCGGCGTCCACCGGCATCCGTGACACCAAGGATCGCGGCCGTGGCCACTTGGCCGTCAGCCCCGCTGCGTGGCGTGAGTTGCTTCGGGGGCTTCGGGGCTAGGTCGTGGATGACGGAACTCGCCCTGGATCGCCGGGGCTTGGGGGCGGCGGCCTCGAACCGGGTCGCCGGCTCGGGGTGTTCCTCGCGTACTCGCCCGTGAACGCGGATCGGGCCGTCGGCCTGGATGTCCTGTTGCGCGACGCGGGTGTGCGGACTGCCGTGGATGAGATCCGGGATCTCTCCGACGGGCTGCCCGCCGAGCCGGTGCTTCAGGAGTTGGGGGCCTGCGACCTCGTTCTGCTGGTCTGGTCTCGGGGTGCGGCCGAGGATCCGCACGTGCGGGTGCAGTGCGAATACGCGGCCTCGTTCGGCAAGTCGTGTTTGGTCTGGCCGCTCGACGCGACGGCCCCGCCGGACGGCGGCGGCGTGGAGCGGTTGCCGCTCGGTTGTGACGTCCGGGAAGTGGCTGCCGAGGTCGTGCGGCGGTTGGGGGTTCGATCCCGGGGCCGTTCCGGGGCCGGCGGGGTGGTCGAGCCCGGACCTTGGACGATCGAGAGTGATGCCCGCCTCGGGGAGTTCCTGGCGCTGGAACTCGGCCCCATGGGAAACGGCTCCCGTGACCCCGGTGCGCTGACCGGCACGCACCGGCGGGCGGGCCTGGCGGGCCGGGTCGTCGGGTCTTGGTGGTTCGACGATGCGGCGGGTCGGCTCGACCTGGAGCTGGAGTCGGCCTTCGGGCTGCGGCCGGTGCGCGAGGTGCGGCGGCTGCAACTCCTCGGTGGCGACGGACCGTTCCTGACCGCCGAGGATCTGCACGGCATCGCGGACCCGAGGCGCTACCGGCTCACCCGGGAGTTGCGCGGCTGACACCGTTCGGGTGGGCGCGGCCCATTTGCCGGGTCCAGCGGTGAACTATGGCCACGACCCCTGTGCGGCGGATCGGGCCCACTACATTGTCCGGGACCCGGGACCCGGAAGCCGCGTCGTCATCCGGAGCGTCGATCCCACCGACGCGCAGAGCCGGCTCCCGACTCCGGGCGAGGAACCGGCCCGGCGGCTCGGGGCGGGGTCGGACGTTGAGGGGAAATGTGGTCCGTTCGGAGTCGTTGCGTGCGTGGGGCCTGAGGTATCTGTGTATCTGGCTCGGATCGTTGTTGGTTCTCGAAATCCCTGTGTGGCTTTGGTACGCCGTCGCTGTCGGTGTCGACCATGTCGGCCTCGACTCGAACGCCATGCCCTCGTTGACCGGGCCGTTCATGGGGCCGTCCACGGTCGACGGCTACGGTGTCGAGTCCGAGGGCCGCGGCCTCTCCTCGCTGGTCGCCCTGATCATGGCCGGGATCGATTTCTACGCCGTGTTCGGCCTCGTCGTCCGGTCGGCCGCCCTGCGATCGCGCGCGTTCACGGCAACGGCGGTGGGGCACACGTTGCTTCTGCTGTGGGCGCTCTTCCTCGTCGCCATCGGCGCCTGGCACTGGGGCGCGACTCTTTGGTACGCGCTCATCGTCGCCTTCTGCTTCGGGATTCGACGTGTTGGGCCGGTGACGAGTCGAAGGCGGGTCAGGTTTCTCGGAGGGTCAGGTCGGCGGCGGTTCGGGTGAGGTGGGTGGTCAGGATCGCGGCTGCGGCCTCCGGGTCGCGGGCCAGGGCCGCCTCCTCCAGGCGGCGGTGTTCGTCGATGCCGTCGCGGTCGGGGTTGCGGTGGGCCGACCAGCGGCGGGCCAACTCGCTTGCGGTCCACATACGGTCGAACGTCTCCAGCAGGACCGGATTGCCGCAACCCTCCAGCAGCGTGCGGTGGAAGAGGCGATGCGCCTCGGCCCAGGCGCTGCTGTAGTACTCGCCCTCCTCGGTGTCGTACGGCTCCGTCCGGGCCAGCCGGTGGTGCGCCGCGCGTACGCGTGCCTCCCAGTCGACGTCGCCGCGTTCGACGGACATGCGCAGCACGACCGGCTCCACGACCCGGCGCGCCTCGGCGATCTCCTGCCAGCGCCGATCCGAGAAGGCCGGCACGGCGAACCCTCGATTGGGCAGCCGGTCCGCCAGTCCCTCGCCGACCAACCGCACCAGCGCCTCGCGGACGACGGCCAGACTCACGCCCTGCGCCCGCGCGAGGTCCTGCGGCTTGAGCGCGTCGCCGGGGGCATGCACGCCGCGCATGATCGCGTCCCGCAGGCGGGCGTGCACCTGCTCGGAAAGCATCTGCTTCGCCGGTGCGGGCGAGGCGGGGAACGTCTCAGTCACGTCGCCCACTATAGACGATCCTCCAGATAATCGATTATACGTGTTATCGTCGATCCATGAGCACCGACAATCCCTTCACCCGCCTCTCCGAGGCTGCCCCGTTCACCGTGACCAGCACCTCCGTCGCCGACGGCGCTCCCTGGGCGCCCGCGCAGCTGTCCGGCATGTTCGGCATGCCGGGCGGCAAGGACCTCTCCCCGCACCTCTCCTGGAGCGGAGCGCCGGAAGGCACCAGGAGCTTCGCCGTCACGATCCACGACCCCGACGCCCCCACCGGATCCGGTTTCTGGCACTGGGCGGTCGCCGACATCCCCGCCCACGTCACCGAACTCCCCGAGGGCGCGGGCGACGACACCGGCTCGGGCCTGCCCGCCGGCGCCTTCCAACTGCCCAACGACGCCCGCGCGGCCCGCTTCGTCGGCGCCGCCCCGCCGGCCGGGCACGGCCGGCACCGCTACCTCGTGGTCGTACACGCCCTCGACGTCGAGTCCATCGACGTCCCCGTCGACGGCACCCCCGCCCTGCTCGGCTTCACCATGTCCACCCACACCCTCGGCCGCGCGACGCTGACCGCCACGGCGCAAACTCTCGCCGAGGGCGAAGAGTTCGACCCGGACGAGGCCGTCGAACGCGTCGAGGTCTCCCGCCTCGTCCCCGCCTCCGCCGAAGCCGTCTTCGCGGTCCTGACCGACCCGCGGGGCCACGTGGACATCGACGCGTCGGGAATGCTCCTCGACGCCGAGGGCGCCCGGGTGGAACGCCCCGGCGACCGCTTCGTGGTCCACATGGACCGGGAGGCCCTCGGCGACTTCCCCCTGGGCAAGTACGACGTCGAGGTCGTGATCACCAAGCTCGTCCCGAACGAGGAGATCGCCTGGACCGTCGAGGGCCGCATCCGACCGCACGTCCGCCACGTCTACGGCTACCGGTTGGCGCCGGCCGAGGGCGGCACCCTCGTGACGTCCTACTACGACTGGTCGGAACTCGCCGAGGAGTGGAAGCGGCGCCTGACCTTCCCGGTGGTCCCCGAGTCGGCACTCAAGGCCACCCTCGGAATCCTCGAACGCACCGTCCGCCGGCGCGCCGCGGCCTGACCGACGGCCCGACCGTCCCGACGCCCCCGTGGCGTCCGACGAGTCGCCCGTCCACCGCCGACCCGACTCGTCGGACGCACCCGGGAGGCCCGTCTCAGCGGCGGCAGAGCGCCGCGGTCACGATGTCGTCGACCCGCTGCCTGGCGGCCTCGTCGCCGAGTTGCACGGTGACCGCCACGTTGGCCGCGCGGCCCGTGTCCGTGGCGCCGCCCCGGGTTTCGTAGCCCGGGAAACTGCCGCCGTGGCCCCAGTACAGCTCACTGCCGCCGCCGCCACAGGACAGCGGCTTGCTGACCAGGCCCAGGCCGTAGCGGGCGCCGGGGCCGAAGGTCTTCTCGGCCGGGCGGGTGTCGGCGCGCATCTCGGCGAGTTGGGCCGGCTTGAGGAGGTCGCCCTTCAGGAGCTTGCCGTAGAAGCGGTTCAGGTCGGAGTCGGTGGAGATCATCTGGCCCGCCGACCACGCCCACGACGGGTCCATCTCGGTGATGTCGCTCAGCGGCGCACCCGGCGATTCCCGGTCGTAGCCCCTGGGGTGCGGGCCCCGGATGGTGCTGTCGTGCGGGGCGGGGAAGTAGGTGTCGCGCAGGCCGATGCGCTTGATGATGCGTTGGTCGAGTTCTCGGGCGATGGGGTGCTTGGTCACCTTCTCGACGAGCATGCCCGCGAGTACGTAGTTCGTGTTGCTGTACTTCCAGCTCTCGCCGGGCGCGAAGTCGGCCGGGTGTCGCAGCGCGATGTCCACCAGCTCGCGCGGCTCGTAGTAGCGCAATTGCAGGTTGTACTCGGTGTAGTTGGGCAGCCCGCTGGTCTGCTGGAGCAGGTGTCGGACGGTGATGACATTCCCGTCGATCCCGTCCCCGTGCACCACGCCCGGCAGGTAGGTCTCGATCGGCTCGTCGAGTCGGATCCTGCCCTCGCCGACCAGTTGCAGCACCACCACCGCGGTGAACGCCTTGGTGTTGCTGCCGACCCGGACCCGGCCGTCCCGGGGCACCTTCGCGCCGGTGGCGATGTCGCCCACGCCCGCGGTGTACGTACGGGTGTGCCCGTGCCGGTCCTCGACGCTCGCGAGCGCGCCCGGCGCACCCACCGAGCCGGCGGGCCCGACCAGCGCGTCCAGACCCCGCTGTACGCCGTCCGGCCGGCCGCCGGCCGACGCTGCGGGCGGCGCCATCACCCCCGCCACGATCAGGCCGGCGGCCAGCGCCGCCACGGCCGAGACCGTGCCGCGCCGGCCGAGCCGGGGTCGTCGGGAAGGGTGGCGGGTGTGCCGTGCCGATGAACGCACGAGTCAACTCCTGTGGGGGATGCGGGTCGGTTGCCTGATCCAGGATCCGCGCCCACACCCACCCGGCACGAACCGGCCACCTCCCGACTCGGGGTAGTGCCACCACCCCCCGGACGCCTCTTGCCGTTATATATCGCCGCGCGATATATAACGGTCATGAAGCCACTGAGAGAGCAGAGCTACCTCATCCTGCTCGCACTGGCCCCCGAGCCGCTGTACGGCTACGGAATCATCACCGCGGTCCGCGAACTCTCCGACGAGAGAGTCAAGTTGGGCGCGGGAACCCTGTACGGCGCGCTGGACCGGCTCGCCGGCGACGGCCTGGTCGCACTCGACCGCGAAGAGGTCGTCGGCGGCCGGTTCCGCCGCTACTACACGTTGACCGGCGAGGGCCGCCAAGCCCTCACCGCCGAAACCGCACGACTGGCGGAACTCGCCCACCGAGCCGCACGCCGGCTCGGTACCCCACCCTTTGTCTTCAACCCGGCGGGATGATGAACGACACGTACGAGAGACACTGTCGCCTGCTGCTGCGCGCCTACCCACCCCGCTACCGGCTCGCCCGGGAGGCCGAACTCCTCGGCACCCTGCTGGATGCCGCCCCGCCCGGCGCGACCCGGCCGTCGACGGGCGAGGCGTGGGACATCGTGCGCGGCGGGCTGCTGACCCGGCTGCGGGACCGCCCTCCGCTGCATCACTGGCTCGCCTACCGCCTGTTCGCCAAGCGTATGCCGGACCGCTACCGCATGTGGGTCCGGGACGACGCGCTCGGCCGTTTCCACTTCCTCCGCAGAAACTTCTGTGGCCAGCTGGAGGGCATCGTCCTGTTCGTGCTCATGATGGCCGTGAGCGGTCTCGGCTCGACCGTTCTCACGGATCCCGAACTCCTGCTTCCACCCCGAACCGGGCAGTGGGTCCTGCTCGCCGTACTCGTACTGGGGACCCTCAACCCCATGTATTCCAGGCGCTATCGCACGCGCACGCTGCACAAGCACTGGTTCGGCGCGGACGGAACCGATCTGCTGCCGCCACCGCCCCTGCCGGGCGTCCCGAGCGGGTCCTGACCCCCGAGGGCGCACCGTAGGGCTCAGCCGAGGGCATCGGCCAGGTCGCGGAGGTGACCCGCCACGGGGCCGACGGTCAGCAGACCGCTCGTGGCGCCGGCCTCCTCGGCCGCCGCCGGCGTGAGGGCGGTGACGGCGCGCGCCATCACCGCCCGATCGCCCACCCCGATCGCCGCCCGCGCGGCCAGGCACCACAGCGCCTCGAACAGCAGGCCCGGCGGCGGATCCGGTACGTCCCGCAGGCGCTCCGCGGCCTCGTCCCGGGCGCCTCGGGCCAGCAGCACCAGCGGTCCGGCCCACGGCTCGTGGGGACCCCAATCGGTGTCGTCGTCGCAGTGCGCGGGCCGGCCGTGCCGCAGCCGCAGGCACAACAACGCCAGGGGCAGCAGCCCGTGTTCGAGGCCCGGCATGCCGACCCCGGACAGCCGACCGGCCGCGTCGCGGTAGGCCGCCTCGGCTTCGTCCGTCTCCTCCACCGAGCCGGTCGCGACCAGGCGCAGGGCGCGGAACCATTGCGTGAAGACCTTGGCCAGGGGCAGTTCGTGGCGGTCCGCCAACCGGTCCACCACCAGCGCGTGTTCCTCGGCCGCGGCGAAGTCCGCGAGCGCGGCACGGCCCTGCATCCGGATCAGCCGGCCGAGCACCGAATAGGTGATCAGGCCGTGCCGCTCGGCGAGTGCGGTCAATTCCGCGCCGATCCGCTCGCGGCGCGGGGACAGGCCCGCCCGCTCGAACGACTGCATGTACACGCCGTTCAGGGCGAATGCCGACAGCGCCGGGTCGTCCAGCCGCCGGGCGAGTTCCGCCGCCTCGCGGGCGGCCCGTGCGGCGCGCGGTGAGCGGGTACCCCGGGACTCCACCGCGATCGTGGCCGACAGCCGGGCTCGCGCGGCCTCGTGCTCGCCCGCCGGCAGCGCCGCGAGCGTACGCTCCGCCGCCGCGACCACGTGCGCCGCGTGCTCCGGGTCGTCGACGCGGGTCCAGATCGCCGGGACGTCGTACGCCCCGATCACCCGGGCGGTCAGCTCCGGATCGCCCAGTTCCTCGGCCGCCTCGATGGTCGCCGAGCGGTGCCGGCGGGCCGCCGCCAGGCCGCCTCCGCCGCCCACGGCGAGGTCGCGCGCCAGGCCCACCGACGACGCCAACCGGGCCCGGGAGCCCGGGGCGAGCGTACGGTCGTACTCGGCCGCGACCTCCGCCCACACCCGCCCGGCCGGATCGATCGCGCCGAGCCGGTCGTCCTGGGCGAGGATGTCCGCCTCCAGCCGCCGCAACGCCGGCCCGGGGTCCACCCCGAGCCGCTCGACCAACAACCGTCGGGCCCGGCGCAACACCGCGAGCGCGTCGCCCTGGCGCCCGTCCCGATAGAGCCCGAGCGCCAGCAGTCGCCAGCCCTCCTCGCGCCACGGATGCTCGGCCACGTACCCGTCCAACTCCGCCACCGCCCGCGCGGCCTGCCCCACCGCCAGCCGGGCCGCCCCCCGGCGCTCCACGGCGTGCCGCCGCAGCTCACCGAGCCGGGCCCGCTCGGCCCGGGCCCACCGCTCGCCGGCGAAATCGGCGTACGCGGGCCCGCGCCAGCACTCCAGCGCCGCCGTCAGCCGGGGCAGCGCCTCACCCGGGGGCAGCGCGTCGGCGGCGCCCAGCATGTGTTCGAAACGCCCGCCGTCGACCGCGTCCCGATCCGCGCGCAATACATAGCCCGGCCCCGCCGTGACCAACAACCGGCCCGGAGCACGCGGCGGCCGATCCGGCTCGACGGCCCGGCGCAGCGCGGACACGAACGTGCGGACCGCACCGACCGCGTTCTCGGGCGGCTCCGCCCACAGATCCTCGACCAGCCGGGCCACCGGCACCACGCGCCCCCGGTCGACGAGCAGCCGCGCCAGCACCGCGCGGTGCCGGGGTCCCTTCAGGGCGACGAGGTCGCCGGCGGCGTCCCAGGCGACCACGGGGCCGAGCACCCCGAACGTGATGCCCGCCGCCATGACCAGCCCTTTCCCCTGCCGAAGTCCTGCCCCGAGCCCCGCTCCAGGCCCGCTCCGGGCCACGCTAGCGCGCGCTCATCCGATGCTCATCCGCTGCGGCGAGGGTGGGAGGCACCCCTTCGACGAGGACTCGACGAAGAGAACACGAGGAAAAGAGGCCACCCATGGCACCCGGCACCACCGCCGACCGCCGGCACCGGATCACCGTCGCGGACGGGGTCGCCCTGCACGCCGCCGTCTCCGGCTCGGGCCCCGCGATCGTGCTCCTGCACGGCTTCCCGCAGACCCACCTGATGTGGCGGCACGTCGCGGCGGATCTGGCCGCCGACCACACCGTGATCCGCCCCGACCTGCGCGGTTACGGCGCGAGCGACAAGCCCGTCGACACCGACGGTACGACCTACGCCAAACGCACGATGGCCGCCGACGTGGTCGCGCTCGCCGCGGCCCTGGGGCACGAGCGGTTCGCGCTGGCCGGGCACGATCGCGGCGCGCTGGTGGCCTTCCGCGCCGGTCTGGACCACCCGGACCGAATCACCCACCTCGCCGCCCTGGACGTACTGCCCACCCTCGACATGTGGGACGTCATGCACGGGGTGACCGCGGCCGTGGGCTTCCACCTGTACCTGATGGCCCAGCCGCCGGGTCTGCCGGAGCGGATGATTGCGGCCGACGCGGACGCCTTCTTCGGCCACTTCCTGGACACCTGGACCCTCGACCGGGGGGCGATCCCCGCCGACGTCCGCGCCGCGTACCTGAGGGCATGCCGCGAGGCGGTGCCGTCCATCGTCGCCGACTACCGGGCCTCGGCCGGGATCGATGTCGAGCACGACCGGGCAGACCTGGTGGCCGGCAACCGGCTGACGATGCCGGTCGCCGTGCTCCAGCAGGACTGGGGCGCGGCCCTCGGCTTCGACGCCGCCGCACTGTGGTCGGCCTGGGCGCCCGACCTGGCCCACACCACCGTCTCCACCGGCCACTTCATGGCGGAGGAGGCCCCCACCGAGGTCGCCGCCGCGCTGCGGGCCCTCCTGCGGCGCTGAGAGCACGCGGGGCGGTCGGCGAGACCGGCGGGGCGGCCCGGCCCGCGCGGGAGCCCGCGGGAGCCCGCGACGGATCACCCTGCGCGCTCACGGCTCCACGCTCACGGCTCCAGCAGCGTCACCTCCTCCGCGTGCCGGCGCTGTTGCGCCTCGTCCCAGTCGCCGGTGCAGTAGACCGCGAGCCGGGCGATCGTGTCGTCCTCGACGTCGGCCCGGATCAACTCCCGGCAGTACCAGTGCTGTTCGTTCTGCTCCCAGCGCTCCTCGACCTCGATCACGAACCCCGTCGGGGTCGGGTCGACCCGGTGGCGCGCGACGGTGCCCGGGGCCGGGTGTCCGCCCTTGCGCAGCGCGATCAGGTCCTCGATGCCTCGGGCCTGGAGCCGCCACTGCGGCAGGGTCAGGTCGCAGAAGGAGTCCGGACCGAACAGGCCCTCCGGCGGGGTGCCGGTCTCCAGGAAGGTGATCAGGCGGGCCACGAGTACGTCGTTCATGACCGCGCCTCCGACTTTTCGGCCTGCGCCGTCTTCGTCGCGGCCAGGTTGCGGCCGACGACCGCCATCGTCCGAGCCAGTGCCTCGGTGGGGCTGAACTCCACCAGTTCGGTGCCGGCGAAGATCAGCGGCAGGTGGCCGGGAGCGCCGTAGTAGGCGTCGCCGGCCCGGTAGACCTCGTCGTGGTCCGGGTAGCGGAAGACCACCTTTCCGGTGAGCACCACACCCCAGTGCGGGCTCTGGCAGCGGTCGTCGGGCAGTCCGGCGAACAACGCCGCCGGGTCGACGTCGGCCTTGTGGGTCTCGAACCCGACGGTGTAGCCGTCCAGTTCGGCATAGCGGCCTTCGATCACCGGCTCGTCCAGGGTGAACGCGGCCTGTGCTTTCGAGATGCCGGGCACGATGTCCTCCTCGATCGGTTCCGATCCCCTCGTCCGGGGACCCCCGTACGGAGAAGGCGTGCGATCGGGCGGCACGATGTGCGATCGCACCTCACGACGATGGTTCCGCCGCTGTTGTGCCGTGCTCACAGCCGCCATGTGACGGGTTGTTCCGGGCTGTACACGCACAGCGTGCCGGTGTGGATCGTGTTGGCCAGGTGTCGGCCCAGGGGTGGGTGGGCTCGGGTGATGCGGTCGATGGCGGCATGGATACGGGCGGTGACCGCGGTTCGGGCCCGTTCGGCGGGCGAGCCGGAGCGGCGGACGCGGCCGCCGAGGCCGTACGCGGCGGACAACTGCCCGACCAGCGCGTCGTGTTCGACGGCGATCCGGGCCGAACGCTCCGCGTCGCCGGCCGCGTCCGCCTCGGCCGCCTCGCCCTCCAGCTCCCGGAGCCGCCGTCGATACGCGGAGCGCGCGGCGGCGTCGATCACCTCGCCGGTGTCGCCCGGGCGGTGCAGCGCGTCGTCGGCCCGCGGAGCGGCCTCGGCGCCGGGGCCGGCGGTGGTGGCCAGGTCGAGTGCGGGCACCGGCGTGCCCGGACGGGCCAGCAGTACGGCGAGATCGTGCATGCCCTTGCTGTCGGGCAGCATCACCTCACGATCGGCGTAGCCCAGCCGCCACAGGCGGTCCGAACGGCGGAACACGTTCGGCCGGTCCGCCGCGGCCGGCGCGACACCGGCCTCTTGGGCGATCCGGGTGACCAGCGGGGCCGCGCCGATGCCCCGGGCGGCGGCGAGGGCGGCGGCGAAGTGGCGTTCGGCCGCCGCGTGGTCGCCGAGCGCGCTCGCCAACAGGCCGAGGTGTCGGTGTACCGGGCCGCGCACGGCGGCGCCGATGCCCTCGACCACGAACAGGTCCCGGTACGGCGACAGCCACTCGTACAACCGCCGGGCCAACGGGGTCGGGCCGACGAGCGCTATCGTCTCGGCGGCCTGGGCGAGCATCGGCAGCCACTCGCTGTCCCGGGGCGCGTCCGCGAGGAGCGGGCCGGCCGCCGCCAGTCGGCGTGCGGCCTGATCGGTGTCGCCCAGCTGCGCGGCGACCAGCGCGAGGCTCACCTTGGCCCATGCGTCCGGGATCTCGTCGAGGCGTGGTTGCCCGGCGATCAGCTCCGCGATGGCAGTTCGGTCCGCCGACTCGGCCAGCAGGCACCAGCGTTGGGTGGCCGCGAGCAGCGCGGCGTTGCCGCTGCCGGCCCGGCGGCCCAGTTCCTCCACCCGATCGACGCAGCGCGCGCAGTCGGCGAACCGGCCCTCCAGGAGCGCTCGCATGCCGCGCCACAGCGGGACGTACCAGGCGTAGAGCGGATGTCTCAGCGCACGTTCGGCGGCGCCGAAGGCCGGCATCTCGGCATCCGCCTCGGCGACCCTGCCGAGTTCGAGCAGCGCCACCATCCGCAGCCGGCGGCCCAGGAGTTCGAGCGCCGGATCGGGCAACCGGCGGGCCGCGTCGATGATTTCGGCGGACCGGGCCAGCCGCTCGGCGCAGTACGCCGGACCGGCGAGCGCGTCGCACTCGGCGGCGAGCGCGTAGCCCAGGCCGGCCGCGTCACCGCAGGCCCGCGCGAGGCGCACGGCCTCCTCGGCGAGGGCCAGGCGGACGGGCTCGGGCTCGATGAGGGTGACCGCCACGGAGAGGCGGGCGGTGACGGCGGCGAGCAGCTCGGGGTGCGCGACGAAGGCCCCGGCGCCGGCCGCCGGTTCGGCTCGCCGGTCCGACAGCTTCGTTCGCGCCTCGGTGAGCAGGTCGATCTGCGGGCGGTCGAGCAGGTCGACCTCGATGCCGGCCGGGCCGTTGCCGAGGCCGAGGGCGGCGTGCGCGAGCAGGTCGGCGCGCCCGTGCCGGCGGGCCAGGTCGGCGGCGCGCAGGAAGTCGACTCGTGCCGCCGCGCGTTCGCCCATGCCCAGGTGGGCCGTGCCCAGTTCGATCAGCACCTCGGCGAGTGTGGTGTCCGCCGCGCCGACCGTGCCCAGGGCCGCGACGCATCGTTCGTACCACTGGGCGGCGTCCTCGTACGCGAAGACGCCCGCCGCCTCGTCCCCGGCCCGGCGGGCGTACCCGGCCGCCGCCTCGGCGTGTTCCGGGCCGGCGCGCAGCAGGTGGTGGGCGACCTGGGCGGGACCGACGTCCCGACCCCGGGCGGCGAATTCGGCCAGTACGCCCCCCGCTCGCTCGTGCCACGCGACCCGCTCCGCCGGGGACAACGCCTCGTACGTCGCCGCCCGCATCAGCTCGTGCCGGAACGCGCCGGACCCGGCCTCGACCAGGGCGAGCAGCCCGGCCGCCGTCGCCTCGGCGAGGACCGTACGCACCTCGCCCAACGGCACCCGCGCGACCTCGGCGAGCGCATCCAGCCGGAAGTCCGCGCCGAGTGCCGCCGCCGCGCCCAGGACGCGTGCGCACTCCGGCGGCAGCTCGGCCAATCGGACACCGACCGCGTCCCGGACCGACGCGGGTAGCGGTCCGGGGGCGCGGTGGCGCAGCAGCTCGGTGACGAAGAAGGCGTCCCCGCCGGAGCGCGTGTGCAGCGTCCGGACCGCGGCCGGGTCGGGCCGTCCGCCGTCGGCGGCCTCGACCAGTGCGCGCACGTCCGGCTCGGTGAGCGGACCCAGCGGCAGGCAGCGTGCGGTGCGCAGGAGCGCGGAGCGGGCCGACGACCGTCCGCGCCAGGAGGCCTCGTCCTCCCGGAGGGTCACCAGCAGGAGCGCCGTCGTCGTACGCAGGCTCGGCGCGAGGTCCGGGAGGAGGCGGACCGAGGAGGCGTCGGCCTCGTGGACGTCGTCGACGATCAGGAGGAGCGGGGTGCTCGCGGCGCCCGTTCGGATCAGCCGGGCGAAATCCCCGGCCAGCCGGAACCGGGCCGCCTCGGGTGCGCTCCCGTGCGGGCCGTGGGTATGGCCTCCCGTGCGGCCGGACACCAGTGCGCGCAGGCCCGGCAGTGTCTCGGCCAGGCGGGCACCCGCCGCGTCGCCCGCGACCAGCTCCCGAGCCACCGCCGACCACGGGCGCAACGGGGCGGCGGCCGTCTCGGGCGGACAGCTCACCCACAGGACGCGGAATCCCCGCGCCCGCCGCGCGACCTCCTCGGCGGTCCTGGTCTTGCCCGCCCCCGCCGCCCCGGTCAGCGCGACCACACCACCGCGCCCCGCGCGGGCATCGGCCAGCGCCGAGTCCACCTCGGCCAACACCTCGGTGCGTCCGACGAAGGGAAAGCCGGCCATGCTCAGTCCTCCCACCCCTCACCGGGGGCCGGGTCCCAAAAGACCGAGGCCGCACGTGCTCGTCTCACCACCCCAGCGTGAGATACCCGCCCGAACCGGACAATCACCCTGCTCCGGTCGCAGCGTGTCGCCCGCTTCGACTCAGGTTTGCGCGGGCTCCGTCGCCGTCGTGGTCGCCGCCGGCGTCAGCTCGCCGTCCCGCTCCGTGAACAGGTCGCCCGTTTCCGGGCAGCGCCACGAACCGTCGCCGGTCGGGGTCAGCGGCACACCCGCGCGGCCCACCCACTTGATGCGGCGGGCCGGTACGCCGGCCATCAGGGCGTAGTCCGGGACGTCGCGGTGGACCACGGCACCCGCCGCGATCAGGGCCCAGCGGCCGATCGTGACGCCCGCGACGACCACACTCCTGGCGCCCACGGCGGCGCCCCGACGGACCGTCACACCCTGTGCGTGCCAGTCCTGTTCGCCCTTGATCCGGCCGTCGGGGGTGACCGCGCGCGGATAGAGGTCGTTGGTCAGCACCACCGCCGGCCCGATGAAGACGCCGTCCTCCAGGACGGCCGGCTCGTACACCAGCGCGTGGTTCTGCACCTTGACGTTGGCCCCGACGCGCACGGCGGGGCCGATGTACGCGCCGCGCCCGATCACGCAGTTCGGGCCCAGGACCGCGTCCTCCCGGATCTGGGCGAGGTGCCACACACGGGTGCCCTCGCCGATGCTCGCCGAATCGTCCACGTCCGCGCTGGGGTCGATTGCCATTTCCCGAACGCTAGTGCCCGTCCGGGCTCCGCGCCCGGGAAAGGGCTCACTCGGCCGCGACGCCCAGGAAATCGGCGAGGATCCGGGCCGAGCGCCGGCCGTCGTGGTGTTCGGCCACGTAGGCCGGTCCCCGCGCGGCCATCTCGCGCGCCGCGTCGGGCTCGGCGGCGATCTCCTCCAGGACCTCGGCGAGCGAGTCCGGGTCGGCGGCGCGGATCGGCAGGTCGGCCGGCAGGTGCGCGGTCGCCGACTCGTGGAGGTAGCAGATCGTCAGTCGGCCGGCGGCCATGCCCTGACACGACGTCATCCCGTAGGAGCCGCAGGCGAATTGGTCGAGCACGATGTCGGCGTCGGCGAACAGCGCCGGGAGTTCGGCGGCGGGTCGGTTCAGGATTCGGCGGTATTCGATCAGGCCGATGTCGTGCAGTCGGTGCAGCGTCGGCTCGATCCGCGCGGTGCCGCGCAGGAAGGGGCCGGCCATCACGTGCACCACGACCGGCCGTTCGCGGGTGAGCACCGGAGTGTCCGTGCGCCAGTCCGCCGGGTCGAGCGCGGCGGGCAGCCACACCGCGTCCGGCACGTCGGCGATCAGGTCGGGCGTGGCCACGAACGTCGGCACCTCCAGGCCGCGCAGGATCGGCAACAGCCGGTCCACCTTGGCCTGGAGCGCGTGGGTCAGCTCGTAGCGCGGGTCGAATGGGGAGAACTCGACGCGGGCCCGATGCGCCGCCGGATCGCGCACCTCCGAGCCGTACAGGACCAGTCCGAGTGCGATCCCGGCCGCGCGCAGCTCGGCCAGGTCGGTGTCCACCCAGGAGCCGCCGAGTCGACCGAACGCGGGCATCCCGCACTCGGCGAGCACATGCGTATAGCGGTCCAGGACCTCGGCGAGCCGGCCCAGCTGCCAGCGGGTGGACAACCAGTCGTCGGTGCCGATCGCCCGATCGGTGGGGTGACCGAGGGTGTTCGCCGAGGCGAGCGCGGCCGACTCGGCGCGCACCCCGGGCAGGTGCCGCTCCACCGCGCGGGCCCACGCGTGGCCCTGCCCGGCGGTGTTGGTCGGCCCGATCCCGAGCACGGGGGAGGGCGTCGGGGCCGGCACCGCGTCGGCCGCGAACGCGCGCACGTACGGCTCGTACGCCCGGGCGCAGCGCGCCGCCCACGCCGTCGCGTCGCGCTCGACCTCGGCGCGGTGCCGGTTGCGGATCGCGTCCAGGTCGCGCTGGGCCATCATCCGGCGCAGGCCGCGGATCACCCCGCCGCCGTCCAGCGCCTCGACCGCGGCCCGTGCCGCGGCCAGTTCGGCGGTGCGGGCCGGGTCGACCGGTACCCGTAGCGACCGCACCACACCGGTCTCGGAGACCTCGACGGAGGTGGTCACCGCGACCGTCTCGGCCGGCGCCACGTGCAGCGTGTACATGCCCTCGACCGGATCGTGCGGCACCTGCCCGCCCACGTCCGTGTGGGTCACGACGACCCGTCGCAGCCGCTCGGGCGGGGTGAATCCACGGTCCTCCGCGGCCTGCCGGGCATCCGGAATCGCCACACCCGCGGCCACAGCCGAGTCCCTGTCGCTCATTGCCGTCGTCTCCCAAGGCCGTGCCGACTGTTCACAGACTGTCACCGGGGACGAGCGGTGACCAGCGTCGCCACGTTACTTGGCTTTACCGAAAGGACCCGGTTTCCGCCGGGGGGCACGGCGCGTCGGGCCGGGAGGCGGGCGCCCCGCGCGCACGGATACGCGTCGGCCCGGGCCGCACACAGGGGCGACCCGGGCCGACGCGACGCGTGCGGGGTGTCCTCAGCCGGACTCCTCGGCGCCTCGTTCCGTACCCGCCTCGACCCGCTCGGCCAGGCTCTTCGGGCTGGTCAAAAAGCCCGCGCCCCACGACCCGTGCATCGTCGCGAGCACCCCGGGCAGCCGGACCAGCGCGTTCGGGCTCAGGTCGCGGCCCTCCCACGCGGCGCCGGCGAGGATGCCCATCGCGTACCCGCCCGGCACCAGCCAGCCGACCTTGCGCCCGGACAGACCCACCACGGTCCCGGCGGCCACCGCGGCGAGCGCGGCCGGCGGGGCCAGGTAGCGCAGGTTGACCGAGCCCTCGTGATGCCGGGTGACCACCCGACGCCAACGGCCGTAATGGAAGTACTGCTTCGCCAGCGCCTTGGTGGTCGGCCGGGGCCGATACGAGACCTCCAACTCGGGGGAGAACCAGATCAGATAGCCGGCCTGCCGGATCCGATAGTTCAGCTCCCAGTCCTGGGCCCGCTCGAACTCCTCGTTGTAGCCGCCCAGTTCCTCCAGCACCTCGCGGCGGAAGACGCCCAGGTAGACGGTGTCGGAGGGACCCGCGCCGCCGCCGGTGTGGAAGCGCGCGTTGCCGACGCCGAGCTTGGAGGTCATCGCCCGCGCGACGGCCTCCTCGTACGGCGTGGTGCCCTCGGCGTGCATCAGCCCGCCGACGTTGGCCGCGCCGGTCTCGGCGAGCAGTCGCACGGCGGTGGAGATGTAGCCGGGCGGCAGGATCCCGTGGCCGTCCACCCGCACGATCACGGGGTGACTCGACGCACGGATCGCCGCGTTGAGCGCACTGGGGGTGCGGCCGGTGGGGTTGGGCACGGTGCGCACGCGGGAGTCGTTCGCGACCAGTCGGGCGGCGATGGCGTCGGTGTCGTCCGTGGACGGACCGAGCGCGATCACCACCTCGATGTCGCCGAGGTAGTCCTGGG
This sequence comes from Embleya sp. NPDC055664, assembly GCF_053618075.1. Classification (NCBI taxonomy): domain Bacteria; kingdom Bacillati; phylum Actinomycetota; class Actinomycetes; order Kitasatosporales; family Streptomycetaceae; genus Embleya; species Embleya sp. NPDC055664. The sequence continues at coordinate 48,285 of NZ_JBSHGZ010000014.1, read as the reverse complement.
CGAGCACCCGCCCGACGGCCTCCTCGAGGTGTCGGGACTCGTTGAGCACCGGCATGATCACGGAGACGGGCGGTTTTTCGGGAAGCGGCTCCACCCGGCGAGCAGGAGGCTCGGGCGTGGCGGGCTCGTCGGCGGTGTGATTCATCGTCTCGGAGCGTACTGCGAACGGCCCCCTCGCCGGGCATCGACCGGGTGGGCGAGCAGGTATCGAGCGGACGACGGCCGGGTGGGCGAGCGGGCGCCGACCGTCGGCGTGCCGCTGCGGTTCGCCCCCCGTCCCGCTTTACGGTGGTTCGACGCCCACCGCAACCGTGGCCGGACGACGAGGCGTCCTTCGGGTGTAAGCGGGTACGGATGCACATCCGCACGGCGCGCGCGACGGCGCGCAACGGAACGGCGGGACGAGATCGGTCCGCGAGGAGGGACACCGCACCCCATGGCGACAACCGGCGGCCGATCCTCGGCGAGAAGCCCCCAGGGCGACCGGAACGGGCAGCGCGTCGGCCGCAACTGGCTGGTGCTGCTCACCGGCGCGCTGGCCGCGGCGATCCTGGCCACCAGCGGCATCGGCTGGGCCTGGGTGAAGCACTTCGACGGGAAGATCCAACGGATAGACCCGTTCAAGGGTCTGACGGACCGTCCGGACACCGGATCCGGCAAGGACCTGAACTTCCTGATCGTCGGCTCCGACAACCGCGAGGGCATCCCCAGGGAGACGCTGAACAAGCTGCACGCGGGCGGCGAGTCGTGCGACTGCACCGACACGATCATGATCGTGCACCTGAACGGCAAGCGGGACCGGGCCACCATCACCAGCCTGCCGCGCGACAGCTACGTGGACTTCCCCGCGCACAAGGACAAGACCACCGGGCAGCAGCGGGGCCCGTCCAAGGGCAAGATCAACGCCGCGTACACGCTCGGCGGCCCGTCGCTGACCGTGGCCACCGTGGAGAAGGCCACCGGGATCCGGATCGACCACTACATCGAGGTCAACTTCGTCTCCTTCGTCAGCGTCGTGGACACCCTCGGCGGCATCGAGATGTGTACGCCCAAGGCGCTGCGCGACCCCAAGTCGGGCCTGGACCTGCCCGCCGGCACCAGCAAACTGGACGGCGTCAAGGCGCTGCAGTTCGTCCGCGCCCGCTACATCGCCAGCGACCCGACCGGCGACATCGGCCGCACCCAGCGCCAGCAGAAGTTCATCACCCAGGTGCTCGCGAAGGCGACCTCCTCCGGCACGCTGACCGACCCGCTCAAGCTCAAGAACGTGCTGGACGCGGTGCTCGGATCGATCAAGGTGGACGAGGGGATGAGCTCGCAGTCCTTCCTGGAACTGGGTACCAAGATGCGCAACCTGTCCAACTCGGGCGTGACCTACGCCCAGGTGCCGCTCAAGAGCATCGACCACCAGGTCCCGGAGTGGGGCTCGACGGTGTTGTGGGACGACGCCAAGGCCCCCGGCCTGTTCCGGGCGATCCGCGAGGACAAGGACCTGATCGCGCCGCCGGAGAAGAAGGCCGACGGGCCGAGCCCGAGCACCGCCGCCGCGCCCTCGCCCGTGTCGGTGGAGGTGGCGCCGGGCGACATCTCGGTGCAGGTGTACAACGGCACGCCGGCCACGAGCCCGGGCACGCGCGCGTACGACGACCTCAAGGGCGCGGGCTTCGTCATGGCCGGTCAGCCGCGCAGCTCCAACGCCTCGGACGGGACGCGTACGATCATCCGCTACGACCCCAAGTGGAACCGCTCGGTCAAGACGGTGCAGGCCGCGCTGCCGGGCGCGACCTCGGAGCAGGTCACCGGCCTGGGCCGGACGATCGAGGTGATCGTGGGCTCGTCGTATCCGGGCCTGACCCCGGTTCGGGTCGGCGGTACCAACACCGAGGCGCCCCCGACCGACCCGGCGTCGCCGGGTCCGGCATACTCCGCCAAATCCGGCGATGAGGTCTCATGTAAGAAGTGAGCATCAAGTGTGGAACAGATGGTCGCCGAGTTCGGCATTCGGTTGCCTCGGGGCTGATCCAGTGACAGCTTCGGGGTCATGAACACGTGGCCGCCGGGGTGGGCGGATGGCGACCAGCAGCCGCAGCAGCCTCCCCCGGGAACGATTCCGAGCCGCCCCGGCGGGAACGCCGCGGGCGGCTATCCACCGCCGCCGGCGCAAAGCCCGAGCGGATACCCGCCGCCGCCCCGGACCCCCGACGGCTACCCGCGTCCGCAATCGGGCACGGCCGGGCCGGGCGGCGTGCCGCCGGTGCAGGGGCCGCCCGGCGCGGACGGCTACCCGCCCCAGCCGTCGTACGCCGACGCGAACGCCGCGCCGCCCGGGCCGCCGCCGCAGCGCGCTCCGGGCGAGCCGGGCGGACCGGGGGGTCCGGACGGCCCCGGTGGTCCCGACGGCCCGGCCGGCCCGCCCGCGCGCCCCCGGCGTCCGGTCAATATCAAGAAGCGCATCCTCATCGGGGTCGGCATCTTCGTCGCGCTCGTGCTCACGTTCGGCGTGGTGACCTACTTCTGGGCCGACTCGAAGATCCGGCACGAGGACGTGCTGGACAACTACGCGGGCCGGCCCAAGGGCATCGAGGGCACCACGTGGCTGATCGTCGGCTCGGACAGCCGCGAGGGTCTGGACGCGACCGACCGCAAGAAGCTGCACACCGGCAAGGCCCCGGGCAAGCGCACCGACTCGATGATGCTGCTGCACAAGGGCAAGGGCGGCACCGCGCTGATCAGCCTGCCGCGCGACTCGTACGTGGACATCCCCGCCTTCAGCAAGAACGGCAAGACGGTCAAGGCGCAGAAGAACAAGCTGAACGCGGCCTTCGAGAAGGGCGGCGCGCCGCTGCTCGCCCGCACCGTGGAGATGGCCACCGGCATTCGGCTCGACCACTACGCGGAGATCGGGTTCGGCGGGTTCAACAACATCGTCAACGCGATGGACGGTGTGGACATCTGCCTCAAGGGGCCGATCAAGGACCCGAAGTCCGGGGCGAACCTGGAGGCCGGCTGCCAGACGCTGAACGGCGAGCAGTCGCTGGCCTTCGTGCGCTCGCGCTACTACGACCCGGCGCGCTCGGACCTGGCCCGGATGGAGAACCAGCAGATGTTCCTCAGCGCGCTGGCCAAGAAGGCCAAGTCGGCGGGGATCCTGCTCAACCCGTTCAGCGCCTTCCCGGTCGCCGACGCCTCGCTGAGCGCGGTGACGGTGGACGACGACGCGGGCCTGTTCGACCTGTACGACCTGTTCAAGGACATGGGCAGCCTGTCCGGCGGCAAGGGCGTCACCACCACGGTGCCGATCGCCAACCCCGGCCACATGGTCAAGGACATCGGCTCGACCGTGTTGTGGGACGACAAGGGGGCCAAGGCGCTGTTCCAGGCGTTGCGCGACGGACGCACGGTGGACGCGGCCAAGAACTGACCCGGGGACGGGGCGCCGGATCGTGGCGCCCCGTCCCGCCCGTGGTGACTGATGGTCGACAAGTGACTCGCCGCCTGTCCCCGTCGTTTCGTACCATCGGCACTCGGCCGGGATGTCGGCCGGCGACCCTGCCCCGAGGTGACTGACTCCGCATGAACGACGCCGCGATATCCGACGCAGACCACACCTTCCAGGTCGATCTGCGGGGTCTGGTCGACCTGTTGTCGCACCACCTCTACTCCAGCCCTCGGGTATACCTGCGCGAGCTGCTGCAGAACGGCGTCGACGCGGTCACCGCGCGGCGGGCCGTCGATCCGCAGGCCGAGGCGGCGATCACCATCACGGTCGCCGACGGCGGGCTGCGCGTCGCCGACACCGGGGTCGGGCTGACCGAGGCCGACGTGCACCGCTTCCTGGCCACCATCGGCCGCAGCTCCAAGCGCGACGCGCTGGAGAGCGCGCGGCGCGACTACATCGGCCAGTTCGGCATCGGCCTGCTCGCCTGCTTCGTGGTCGCCGACGAGATCACCGTGGTGACCCGCTCGGCGCTGACCGACGCGGCGCCGGTGGAGTGGAAGGCGGGCTCGGACGGCCGCTACACGGTTCGCACCCTGGACCCGAGCGCACACGAAGTGCCGGGCACCACCGTGTTCCTGACTCCGCGTCGGGGCAGCGAGGCGTGGTTCGCCCCCGAGCGGGTGATCGAACTGGCCCGCGACTTCGGCGCGTTGCTGCCCTACCGGGTCACCGTGGTGGCCGGCGGCGAGCACACTCCGATCACCGACACCCCCGCGGTGTGGGACCGGCCGTACCCGACGGTGGGTCTGCGGCGGGCCGCGCTGACCGCCTACTGCGAGAGCCGGCTCGGCTTCACTCCGCTGGACGTGATCGACCTCGACGTACCGCTCGCGGGCGTGCGCGGCGCCGCGTTCGTCCTGCCGGAGGCGGTCAGTCCGGCGATGCGCGGCAAGCACCGCGTGCATCTCAAGGGCATGTTGCTCACCGAGAACGCCGACGGGCTGCTGCCCGACTGGGCGTTCTTCGTGCGCTGCGTGGTGGACACCGACACGTTGCGGCCCACCGCGTCGCGGGAGAGCCTGTACGACGACGAGTCGCTGGCCGGGGTGCGCGACGCGCTCGGCGGGCACATCCGGGACTGGCTCGCGGACCTGGCCGCGCACGACCAGCCGCGCCTGGCCCGGTTTTTGAGTGTGCATCACCTCGGCGTCAAGGCACTGGCCCGGCACGACGACGAACTGCTGCGCCTGGTGCTGCCGTGGTTGCCGTTCGAGACCACCGACGGGCGGATCGCGCTGGACGAGTTCGCCCGCCGGCACCCGGTCGTGCACGTGACCTCGACGGTCGAGGAGTATCGGCAGGTCGCGCCGATCGCGGCGGCGGCCGGCCTCGGCGTGGTCAACGGCGGCTACACCTACGATCTGGACCTGGTGTACCGGCTCGCGGAGATCCGGCCGGGCACCACCGTCGCCGAACTCGACCCGGACACCGTCACCGCGCACCTGGACGCGGTCGACCCGGCCGTGGAACTGGGTGCGGCGAGCTTCCTCGCGCACGCGCGGGCCGCGCTGGACCCGCTCGCGTGCGACCTGTCGCTGCGCACGTTCCAGCCGGTGACCGTGCCCGCGCTGTTGCTGGACGGGCGCGATGCGCGCGGGGAGCGGGGTCGGGCCGAGGCCGAGCAGGACGCGGCCGGGCGCGGTGACGACCTGTGGTCGGGGATCCTCGGCTCGCTGCGCAACCAGGGCCCGCGCGCGCAGCTCGTGCTCAACCATCTCAACCCGCTGGTCCGCCGGATCGCCGGCCTGGCGGATCCGGAACTGGCCCGGGCCGCGGTCGAAGGGCTCTACGGCCAGGCCCTGTTGCTCAGCCACCGTCCGCTCACCGCGGCCGAGACCGGCCTGCTCGGCCGATCCTTCCTCGGCCTGCTCGAGCGCGCCGTCCACCAGCCGAACCCCGCCGAATAGGAACCCTGTGATGGAAATCCGTGACGACGCCGGGTTCTTCGCTGCCCTGGACGCGAACGAGGAACAGCCCTACGGCAAGGCCCGCACCGCCCGGGCGGAGGAACTGGTCACCGTCGCCGAACGTATGGGCAACGACGAGAACCTCGCCTGGGCGCTGCTGCGGCTGATCACCGCGTACAACTACGGCGGCGAGTCGCCGCGCACCCCGGTGCCGCTGTCCCGGCTGCTCAAGCTGTGGGACGAGCACCCGGAGGGCTTCGACGAGCAGTTGACGCACCACCTGTTCTGGGATCTGAAGTGGATCACCAGTTCGCTGCTCTCGGTGCCCGAGGTGCCGCTGACCGCGATCCGCGGCTACCTCGCCGACATGGAACGCCGCTACCGCACGGCCGGACACAGCCTGCGGCCGGTGCACCAGAGCCGGTTCTACCTGGCCCGGCACATCGGCGCCGACGCGGAGACCACCGAGGCGTTCGAGGCGTGGCTGGCGGCGGACCGGGACCGGCTGGCCGACTGCGACGCGTGCGAACGGCGCGAGCAGGCACGCTGGTTGATCGCGCAGGGCCGGGACGCGGACGCGCTGGAACTGCTCGCGCCGACCCTGGACGGGGCGCTCACCTGCGCGGAGGAGCCGCAGGTCTCGCTGGCCACGTCGATGTTGCCGCTGGTGCGCGAGGGCAGCCCGGACCGGGCCCGGGCGCACCACCTGCGCGGCTACCGGTCGGTGCGGGGCAAGGTGAGCACGTACGCGGCGGTCGCCGAGCACATCGAGTTCTGCGCGCTGACCGGCAACGAGGGGCGCGGGATCGAGATCCTGGCCGAGCACCGGGCCTGGCTGGCGCGTCCGCAGAGCGACCCGTCGGACCACTCCGACTTCCTGGCCGGCGTCGCGGTGCTGCTGCGGCGTCTGGTCGCGGTGGGCGGGCCGGAGCTGGTGGTGTTCGAGGACACCACCGCCGGTGGGCTGGGCGAGACGGTCGAGCGGGAGCTGTTCGAGATCGCCGCGCGCTTCGACGCGCGCAACGGGAACGACGCGGTGAGTTCGCGAGTGCGGCGCCGGTTGGCGGCGGCCCCGGTGGCGGATTCGCTGCCGCTGGGCCTGCGTTCGGTCCGGGTGGCGACGCGGGCTGCCGTTGCTCCGGCGACAACTGCGGTGTCCGGGCGGGGAGTTGCGGAACTGCTTTCCTATGCACGTGAGTTGGATGAGCAGGGGCATCCCCGGGCGGAGGCCGCCTGGCGGGACTACGCGGCGGCGGCGCGGGCGCAGGGGCAGGACGTGGACCCGTTCGCGCTTGCCGCGATCACCGAGGCGGACGGCATCGAGCTGGTCGAGGAGGGCGAGTTCGCGGCCGGCGCCGCGGCGCTCGACCGGGCCGCTGCCGGCTATCGGGCGGCGGACGCGGCGGGGCGGGCGGTGGGCGCCGAGGTGCGGCTCGCGATGGCCCGGTTCCGCGCCGACGAGCCGGACGCGCTCGCGTTGTTCGAGGCGGCGCAGGTCAAGGCCGCCGCATTCCTGCCGGACGACGCGGCGCCGCTCGCGCTGGTCCTGCACCACCGCGCGATCGTGGCGTTGGCGAGCGAGGACGCGGACGCGATCCTGACCGAGCTGCACGACCTGGGCCGCGACCACGGGCTGCGGCACCGCCAGTCGGCCGCCCTGCACATCCGGGCCGAGCGGGCGTTGCAGGACGACCGGACGGCGGACGCCGAGGCCGACCTGAGCGCTGCCATCACGCTGTGCCGCGAGGCCGAGCGGCCGTGGCTGGCCTGCCGGCCGCTGTTCCTGCGCAGCCAGGTGCGGATGCGGCTCGCCGACCCGGCGGCGGCCGAGGCGGACATGCGGGCGGCGCTGGAGACGGCCGCGTTCTACACCGAGCCGCAGTTCCCGGTGGGACACGCGCTGACCATGCTGGCCAACGCGATCGGGGCGCAGAACCGGCCCGAGGACGCGCTGCCGTTCGCGCTGGAGGCCGCGCACGTCTTCGACGACGAGGGCGACCCGGAGATGGCCGCGGCCTGCCGACGGGGCGCGGTGGGTATGTTGTTCGGCCTGGGTCGGGACGCGGAGGCCGCGGCGATCCTGGAGGAGTTGCTTCCGGAGGTCGAGGAGCACCACGGCCCCGAACACGCGATGCAGGAACGCTGGGCGCTCGGGTTGTGCCTGCGCCGACTCGGCGACACCCGGGAGGCGGCCCGGCACCTGGCGATGGCGGCGGAGACCGCGGTGAAGGTGGCCGACCGGGCGACCCAGGCGGAGCTGGCGGTGGCCGCGGCACACGCGCTCGACGACGCGGGGATGGCGCCGCAGGCCCAGGCGGCGTTCGGGCGGGCGATCGAACTGCTGCGCGCCGAGGGGGATGTGCGCGAGACGGTCCGGGCGCTGCGGGCGAAGGCGTGGAACATCGCGAGCAGCACCGACCGGGAGGACCCGTCGGGGGTGGACCGGGCGGTGGCGCTGTTCGCCGAGGCGCTGCGGGAGCTGGCGGGCGCCGAGACCGGTGCGGGGGCGGCGGACGACGAGGCGACGATGCTCGCGGTCGAGCGGGCGGGTACGCACCACCAACTGGCCCACCTGCTGGCCCGTGCCGACCGGCTGCACCCCGCACGGGCGGCGGCGGACAAGGCGGCGACGGCGTATGTGGCGGTGCTGCCGGAGGAGGCCGACGGCTACCTGGACGCGGTGCAACTGGCGGCGCGCATCGAGGCGTTCGGTCTGGACGAGCGGCCGGCGGCGGTGACCCGGTTGGACGTGGCGCTGAAGGTGTGCGCGACGAGCGGGGTCACGGCAGTGGAGGAACTGACGGAGCTGCGCGAGGAGTTGGACCGGGCCTGAGCCCGGAGGAGCCCGGCCGGGCGGGGTGTCCGGCCGGGCTTGGGATCAGGCCGGGCTTGGGGTCAGGCGGGGGTGATCGTCACGTCGCGCGCGCTCTGCGCGAGGATGTTCGGCACCACGGGGACCACACCTTCGCCGGGCAGGAGTTCGAGCAGCGTCGCGTCGGCGCGTGCGGGACCGGGCACGAAGTCGAGCGGAGGCCGCGCGGAACTGTGCCAGTCGTGCGTCAGGCCATCGCACGTGGCGGCGCTGCCACCGACCGAGAAGTTCCGGCCGGCCTGGCTGACGGTGCCGCCGACCAACACGCTCCCGGTGTGCTCGGCCGCGCAGCTGTAGGTGCCGGAGACCGTGACGGTGCCGTCGGCCGCCACCCACACGGTGGGGTCGAGCGAAACCTGGTCGCCCGCGACCGGGAGCCGCCGTGCGTGCGGTTGCGCCTGTGCCTGTGCGGCGACGGGGACGAACGCGAGTGCGAGCCCGGCGAATCCTACGGACAGGGCCATGGCCTTACGGCCGGAACTGATCATCATGCCGACGCCAACGATCCGCACCCCCGAAGGTTCCGTGCACGCGTACGAACGGGGGAACGAGGCCGAGGCGTACCGCCGGCCGCCGAAGCGCGGGGAGGGGGTCGGGTCAGTCGATGTCGAGGATGGCTTCGATGGTGTCGCCGTGGGGGGTGGGGGTGGCGCGCGTGTGCAGGTGGGCGCCGGCGCCGGTGAGGAGGCGTCGGGCGGCGGTGTTGGCGTCGGTCGTGGTGGCGACGACGCGGGGCGCGCCCTGGGCTCGGGCTTCGGCGCGGAGGAGGGCGACGACGGCGCGGCCCACACCTCGGCCGCGGTGTTCGCGGCCGATCCACAGGCCGGTCTCCAGGTCCCCGTCCGGAGTCGGCTGGAGGCGGGCGGCGCCGACCACCACGTCGTCGACCAGGATCGCGTAGGTGGTGGGCGTGGCGGCCCACTCGTGATGAAAGGCCAAGAACGCGGCCCGCCGATCGGCGGTCCACCCGTTCGCCCCGGCCTCGACGGGCATGACCTCCCCCGGCTCGGCCCCGCGCACGGCCGCATCCAACAGGGAGGCCGACAACTCCTCGTCCAACCGCCGAAGCACCACCCGAAACCCCTCCATCCTCGAACCCTCCCCACCCCCCAACCCCTCCGTCAACTCCATTCCGCCGCCCGCCGCCCGCCGCCCGCCCGGCGCCCGGCGGCACACTTCGCCGTCCGGTGGCCGGGTGGTGGGGGATTGGGTGTGCGACGGCCGCGCCTCCTCCCTCTTTTCGGGGGCGAGGCGCGGCCGTCGGTGGGGTGCGTCAGCGGTTTTTCTTGGGCGCGCAGATGTTTTTGTCGGCTGTTTCCATGTCGATGTTCTTGGGGGGATCCGTGGGCGGGGCCGCGTTGTTGGGTGGGGCGGTGCCCGGGTAGTCCTTGCCGATCAGGAGTTCGAAGCGGGTTACCGCAGTGGACGTGCTCTCGGTCAGGGCGCTGTCGGGCAGGCCCGTCGCGGCGGCCAGGGCCTTGGCGGCGTCCAGGCGGCCCTTGGGGTAGGTGATCGAGCTGGTCGTGTGGGTCTTGCCGTCCTTCGCGTTCCCCGCGCTGACCGCGACGAACCTGCGGCCGACCAGGTCCGCCGCCACCTCGTTGGCCCGCTTGTTGACCCCGCTGCCGTTGCGGACGTCGACCTTGAGCGTGGCCGGGTCCACCTTCGGCGCCTCCGGCGTCGGCGGGGCCGCCGGCTGCTCCGCGGGCTTGTCGTCCTTGGTGACCGCGGTGTCCGTACGCAGCATCGCCATCAGGTTGTTGGCCTCGGGCTGCTTCGGCTGCACCTTGACCTTGGGCAGCGGCGGGTATTCCTCGACCGGCAGCGTGGTGAACGCCATCCGCTTCTCGGGGACCTTCTTCAACTGGTTGCCGAGCGAGATCAGCTTGTCCACGCCGCCGAGGCCCTTGTCCACGGTCAGCGACTCCACCGCGATGTTGGCGATCTTGAACATGCCCTGGACATTGGTCAACGACGCGCTGTTCTTGAGCTTGCGGGTGAGCGCCATCAGGAACGCCTTCTGCGCCTTGATCCGGGCCAGGTCGCTGCCGTCGCCGAAGGCGTGCCGCGCGCGCAGGAACTTCAGCGCGGTCTCCCCGCTGAGGTTCTGGTCGCCGGCGTCGAGCTTGAGGTCGGTGCCGCCCTGCTGGTTCGGCAGCACCGGGTCGTTGATCGGCTCCGAGATGCACATGTCCACGCCGTCGACCGCGTCGGTCATCTTCTTCACGCCGGTGAAGTCGATCATGATGTAGTGGTCCACCTGGACCCCGAGCATCTTGTCGACCGTGGACACCGTGCACGGCGGACCGCCGTTGGCCAGGCTCTCGTTGAACGACTGCGGCCCGTTGGACGCGGGATACGTCTTGCCGTCCACGACACACTTGGGTATCTGCACCATGGTGTCGCGGGGGATGCTGACCAGCGTCGCGTTGCTGCGGTCGGCCGACACGTGCATCAGGATCGTGACGTCGGCCAGGCCCTCGGTGTGCTCGGACGCGCCGTACTTCTTGCCGAGACCCTTACGGCTGTCGTTGCCGATCAGCACGATGTTCAGCGGCCTGCGTCCGAACGCGTCCTCCTCCGCCTTGGGGACGCCTTCGCTGCCCGCGTTCTTCGCGGTGGTGGATATCTTGCTGTCCAGATACTTGATGTAGCCGTACGCCGTGCCGGCCAGCACCACGATCAGCCCCACCACGGTGAGCGCGATCCACTTGAGCCGCTTCTTCACCTTGCTCTTGGGCGCGGCCTTGTCCCTGCCCGCGGCGGCGTTGCGGGCGCCCGCGCGCCCGGCGGGGGCCGTTCCCGCGCCCCGCCGACGCGACGACGGCGGCGCGTCGGCAGCGGTGCCGGCGCTCTGATCCGAGCCGGTGCCCCGGCCCGAGGCGGCCTCCACCGCCGACGGCCGGCGCCGGCCCTCGGGCGTACCCGCCGCCCCGGGGGTGCGCGGCCGGGTCGTGCCGGGGGCATCGACCGCACCGCCGCCCGGCGCCCGCAGCTCGAAGCTGCCGGTGTCCGGGTTCATCACCCACATGTCCGCGACGTCCGCGTCGTCCATGCCGCCCAGGGGATCGTTGTCCCCGGGCGCGCCACGATGCGGCCCGTTCCCTCTGTTCACGCCGAGATCCCCTCCGGCTGTACCCGCCGCCGCACGGTCCCCCCGGCTGTGCACGGTCCTCTTGGCGACACCGGGGTTCCGGAGCCACCCACGGAACCCGACGGTGATAAGTGATGGTCGGTATGAAGCAGCCACCATAACCGGCGAGATCTCGCCATGGTCACCGAGACTGCGAAGTCCTGACACTCGGATCATCGGAAAAGGTACAAAAACCTGATCCGACCGTTCCCGATCCGTCGTCAGTCGGTCGACAGCCGGTCATGGACCGGTCGTCGACCGGTCGAGGAGGAGCACACACGAGCGTCCTGATTCGCACGTCGCGCGTGCCCCCCTCGACCGGGCGCCGGTCATTTCCGGCGCGGTGAGGCGCACTTCGTGTTGTCGGCCGTCTCCAGGTTCAGGTCGGCCGCCTTGGGCGGCTCCGGCACCCGCTCGGGCCCGGCGCTCGCCGGACCCGTCGGCGCGCCGCTGTCGCCGGTACCCGCGTCGGGCAGATCCGCGCCGATCAGCAGCTTGATCGTGGTCTCCCCCGCACGGGCCGCCTCCAGCGCGGTCTCCGGCAGGTTCAGCGCCACGGCGATCGCCCCGGCCTGCTCCCGCTTGCCGTCGGGGTAGGTGATCCGACTGTTGGCGTGTTCCCGCCCGTCCGGCATGGACGTACCCGAAGTCGCCTTGAAACCCAGCCGCTTGAGCGCGTCGACCACCGGGGCGATTCGTTTCCGCGCGCTCCCGCTGTCCACCGTCACCCGGATCTGCGCCGCGTCGGACGGTGCGATCGTCTGCGGCGGGGCCGGCGTCTCGGTCACCGGCGCGGGCGGCGGATCCGTGGCCGGATCGCCCGCGGTCAACGGCAGATCGGCGCGGATCGCGGCCCACAGGTTGTCGGCGGCGGGCCGTCTGGGCTGGACCTGATCCGGCGCGGGCCGGTAGGTCTCGGTCGGCAGCGTGGTGAACGCCATGCGCTTTTCCGGCACCTTCTTGATCTCGTCGGCGAGGTCGATCAGCTTGTCCACGCCCGCCAGGTCGTTGTCGACGGTCAACGCGCCGACCGCACTGTTGGCGATCCGGAACATGCCGTCCACGTTGGTCAGTTTCGCGTTGCTCTTCAACTCGCGCGCCAGCGACGCCAGGAACACCTTCTGCGCCTCGATCCGCGCCAGGTCGCTGCCGTCGCCGAACGCGTGCCGCGCGCGCAGGAATTGCAGCGCGTCGTTGCCGCTCAGCGTGTTCGGACCGGCCGGCAGGTCCAGTCCGGTGCCGCCGCGCTGCCCGGACAGGACCGGGTCGTGGATCGGCGCGTCCAGGCAGATCGGCACGCCGCCGACCGCGTCGGTCAGGTCGCGGACGCCCTTGAAGTTCACCTCGACGTAGTGGTCGATGCGCACCTGGAGCATCCGGTCCACGGTCGCCACCGTGCACGGCGCGCCGATGTCGCGGAAGCTGTCGTTGAACTGGCCGAACCGGGCTTCGGTGACCTTCTTGTCCTTGCCCTTGCCGATCTCACATCGCGGGATGTCCACCATCGTGTCCCGGGGGATGTTCACCAGCGTGGCGTTGGAGCGGTCGGCGGACAGGTGCATCAGGATCGCCACGTCGGCGAGCCCTTCGTGCCCCTCCGCGCCGTAGCGCCGGCCCTCGCCGATCCGACTGTCGTTGCCGATCAGCAGGATGTTCATCGGACTTCGGCCCTGGGCGTCCTTCGGGGACGCCGGTGGTCGGTTGTTCTTGTCGGCGGTGATCTGGGTGTGGTGCAGCTTCCCGTTCAGGTACCGGATGTACCCGTACGCGCTGCCGGCCAGGATCAACAGGACACCGACCACGGAGATCGCGATCCATTTGAGGCGCTTTTTCACTGTGCTCTTTCTGCGTCCGTCCCGTCCACCGGGTGCCGCTGCTCCCCCGGTTCCGGTCTCCGCGTCCGTGCCCATGCGTGGCGTCCCCTCCGGCGACCCGCCGGGGGCGTCGCGGTCGGCGACGTCCCCGGCTCTCCCTGATGCGGTGTCGATGAATCAGCCCGCGCACACGTCCTGTTCCGCCGTCCGCCCCGAGACGGTGACGATCGGGCTCGTGTCCGCGGGCGTGGTCGGCTTGGCCGACGGGATGCCGCTGGTCGAAGTGGGGTCTGCCGTGGACGTCGACGAGGGCGCCCCCGTACCCGACGCGGTGGAACCGGCCGGGGACCGCGTGGAGCCCTTGCCGGTCGCGCCCGTGCCCGGGGCGGTCGGGGTGACGGTCACCCGTTCGCCGTTCTCGTCGATCGTGGTGCGGGTGGACGGCAGCGGGGTCGCCGGCTGCTCGATCCGCACCTCGCCGTTGTTCTCGAAGCCGTTCTCGTCCTTGCCGCTGACGCCCGCGCCCACCGCGACCCGGTCGAAGCGGATCGCCTCGAACAGCCGGTCCGCCTTGGGCTGGACCAGTTCGTCCCGGTCGGTGTCGAACCGGTACGGCTGCCGGGGCACGGTCAGGAACGCGACCTTGTCGTTCGGGATGCCCTTGATGCTGTCGGACAGGTCCATCAGCTCCTTGAGCGAGCTCAGTCCCGGGTCGGCGGTGATCGACCGGGTTCCGGCGTCGAGGAGGTTGTACAACTTCCACGGCTGGGTCAGCATGTCGCCGACCTTGACCTTCTTAACGAGCGCGGCCAGAAAACGCTGCTGTCGGGTCATCCGTTGGGTGTCGCTGCCGTCGTCGACGTTCTTGCGGGCGCGTACGTAGCCGAGCGCCTGCTCGCCGTCGAGCTTGTGCTTGCCGGCCGGCAGGTCGAGCTTGGCGGCGGTGTCGCGCATCGGGCGGCTCAGGCACACCTCGACACCGTTGACCGCGTCGACCATCTCCTTGAAGCCGGAGAAGTCGATCACGATGTGGTGGTCGACCCGGACCTTGGTCATCTGTTCGATGGTCTTGATCGTGCAGGCGGCGCCGCCGATCTCGAACGCGTGGTTGAACTGGTCCCGGTACGCCCGCGACTTGCTGCCGTCCGGCCGGACGCAGGAGGGGATGTCCACCATCAGGTCGCGCGGAATGCTGACCGCGACCGAGCTCTTCCGGTCGGCGGCGAGGTGCAGCAGGATCGTGGTGTCGGAGCGCTTGGTGCCCTCGCCGACGTCGCCGTACTGCTTGTTGTCGCCGCTGCGGTCGTCCGAGCCCATCAGCAGGATGTTGGCCGCGTCGTGCGTGCCGGCCGCCACCTGCGGGCGTTCGGTCTCCGGGCCGAGCTTCGCGCTCAGGTCCTCGGTGGTGATGTTGCCGTCCAGCTTGCGGTACAGGGTGTAGACCACGACGCTGCCGGCGACCAGGCTCAGGGCCACGGTGACGGTGACGCCGATCAGGATGCGCTTGTACACCCGGCGGCGCCGGTCGCGCCGGGTCCGCCGGTCGGCCGCCTTGCCGCCGTCGGCGGCCATCGCGGCCACGGCGGCGGTGAGTGGGTCGCCGTCGGCCGGGGGAGGGGTGGTGGTGGGGGCGGTGGAGGGCCCCGCCGCACCCGTCCCAGCCGGGGTCGCGCCGTCGCCGCCCTCGGCCGTGGTGGTGTCGCCCGGAGCGCCCGCCGCACCCGCCGCGTCGGCCGCCGCGCCCTCGGCGGTCGCGCCGTCTGCCGCCACACCCGCCGCGTCGGGGGCTACCTCGGCCGCCGTGCCGTCGCCCGGCTCGGCCGCCGAACCCCCGCCCGATTCGCCCGAGTTGCCCGCCGGACTGTCGCCCGGCACGGC
The DNA here is from genome assembly GCF_053618075.1 of Embleya sp. NPDC055664. NCBI lineage: Bacteria > Bacillati > Actinomycetota > Actinomycetes > Kitasatosporales > Streptomycetaceae > Embleya > Embleya sp. NPDC055664. The sequence goes on along the minus strand of NZ_JBSHGZ010000014.1, from coordinate 33,182 downwards.
CGCTTCGCCCGCTGTGCCGTCGCCGACCTCGGCCGACTCGCCCGCCTCTGCGGCATGGGCGGCCACGGCGGCGTCCCCCGCACCCGGTGCGGGTACAGGGCCGGCCGCTGCCGATTCGCCCACCGGTTCGACCGTGTCGGGCCCGGTCGCCGCACCCGAAGTCGGCGTCGCGGGCCCCGCGTCCGCGCCCGAGGCATCCGGGCCCACCGCGTCCGCATCCCGCGCGTTGCCGGCTTCCCCGTCCCCCACCGGCCCGTTCGGGGGCGGAGTCGTGGATATGTCCGGTTCGGTCGGGGTCTCGGGCGCCGTTTCCGGGCTCGCGTCCCGACCGGATCCGGCCTGCTTGCCGGCCCGTTCGCTGTCACTCACGTCGTGTCTGCTTCTTTCCCCAAGGCGCCCAACGCTCATCAAGCGACGAACCGCGCGTGGGGCGGCCGTTGCACTGATAGACGTGGCGCCGGTTCTTCGAGTTGCGTGCACCCTTGTGCGTGTGACACAGGTCACGCCGAACCGTCGCAACACCACGTGTCGACCCGGCCCGCACGGCTGCCGGCACGTTATCGTGCGCGACTCCCAGGGCCGGCCCCCAGGTGGGGTGCCGGCCTCCGGCCGTGATGACGCGCGATCAGTTCGCCTTGCAGATGTCCTGGTCCCCGTCGCGGGTGTCGGCCTTCACCGGCGGCTTCACCGGCTCGACCGGAACCGCGCCGGCCCCGGACGCGGCGGACGCCGGCACCGCGCCCGGACCGCCGAGTGCTCGCGCGGGCGCACCGGCCGGGACCGCCCCACCCGCCGGCGCGACCGGGGCCGGTGCCGGTTCCGTGCCCGGTTTGCGCCGATCGTCCAGCGGCTCGTCGTGGTTGATCGCGTCGAACAACCGCCGCGCGTCGGGCTGGATCAGCGCGACCCGGTTGTTGTCGTCCGGCGGGTTGTACACCGGGATGTGCGCGAAGGTGATGTTCTTCGTCTCCAGGTCGCGCATCCCGCGCGCGAGATCGACCAGCGCGGAGACCGAGTCCAGGCCCTCGTCCGCCCGGATCGACCTGGTCAGCGCGTCGGCGAGGGTGAACAGCCGGGTCGGGCTGGTCAGCGTGTCGCCGCTGCGGATCTGCTTGGCGAGCGAGGCCACGAACGCCTGCTGCCGCTTGATCCGGCCCAGGTCGCTGCCGTCGCCGCCGAGCCCGATGTCGTGGCGCAGCCGTACGTAGTCCAGCGCCTCCCGGCCGTGCACCTTGCGCCGGCCGGCCGACAACGAGATGTTGCCCTCGCGGTCCTGCACGGTCCTGGGCAGGCAGATCTCCACCCCGCCGACCGCGTCGACCATGCCCTTGAAGCCGGAGAAGTCCACGATGATGTGGTGGTCCACGCGCATCGCGGTGACCTTCTCGACGGTGTTGCGCGTACAGGCTGCGCCGCCGAGTTCGAACGCCGAATTGAACATCGCCCCGCGCTGTTCGGCCGAGCGCGCCCCGTCCTTGGTCACACAGGAGGGCACGGTCACCAGCAGGTCGCGCGGGATGCTCATGACCACCGCGTGTTCGCGGTCGGACGTCAGGTGCACGAGGAGCGTGGTGTCCGAGCGCTCGCCGATGTCGCCTCCGCCGCCGAGCGCGCGGTTCTCGCCGGCCCGCGAGTCCGAGCCGATGATCAGCAGATTCATCGGCTTGCCCTTGCCGTTGCCGCCCGCGTCGGGACGGTCGGCGTTGAGCTTGCCGTCGACCGGGTCGGTCTTGATGTTGCCGTCGAGCCGTCGGTACGCGACGTAGGCGGCCGAGACGCCGGTCAGCAGGATCAGCGTGATGCCCACCCCGATCGGCAGGAACACCCGGCGCCGCCGGTTGCGTCTGCGGCGCGCGCGCCGGGTGGCGGCCCGACCGGCGGCGGCGTCGACCGGGGTGGACTCGTACGCCGGGCACGCCGCCGGTTCGGGCACGTCTTCGGGCACGTCGGGTTCGGGCGCACGTTCGGACCGGTACAGGTGATCCCACACGTCCATGAACCCCACGCCTCCCCGCCTGCTGAGGGACCGCCGGGCACGGCACTACGGGCGGTCGGGGTCACGAAAGCGCAGCCCGACCCGTCTTGTCATGGACTAGTCGGCGGAACGGGTGACGGCGCGCGTGACGCGCTCCGCCTCGATTCGCCGCTCCAGCAGGGATTCGTCCAGGTGACGGCATACGACGACGGGTACGGACGCGGCCAGGGGCGCGAGCAGGCCCGCCCGCAATCCACCCGTTCGGGCGAAGCTCGAAGAGGTGAGCAAGCGATCGCCGGGGCCGAGGTTCCACTCCCGCGCGGCGGCCTCGCCCGCCGCGGCCAGGTCGCCGGCGGTGTACTTGCGGCCGGCCTCGATCAGCGCCGGCGCATCGGCGCGCGCCGAGCCGTCGGGCACGAACCGGTCGCCGTGTCCGGCCACTTCCGCCGCGTAGTCCAGGAAGCCGGCCGGCGGCTCGGGGAAGCGCCCGCCCATCGGCCGCAGCGCCAGGGCGACCCGCTCGCCGGGGCAGGTCGCCGCCCGGTCGAGCGTGTCGGGGCCGGACACCACCACGTCGGCGTCGGCGGGATCGCCGTCGAAGGTCACCGCCAGGCCGAGCGACCACGCGGCGAGCAACCACACCTGGGTCTGCCAGTGCGCCGGCAGCAGCAGCGACACCCGGGCGCCGGGCTCGACCGCGAGGTCGTCGCGCAGCAGATTCGCGGTCTTGGCGACCCAGTTGTCGAACGTCGCGACGGAGAGCTCGACCCGCTCGCCGGTGGCGTCGTCGTAGAAGGTGGTGAAGGGCCGCGCGGAGTCGGCGGCGAGCGCGGAGCGCAACTGATCGACCGGAGTGCTGGGCATGAGCCCAGCCTATCGAGCGGATGAATTCGTACGACAAATGGGTGTAATTGCTGCATTTGATACAAGCGTTGTGCGGTACCGGGCACCCGAACGACTCCACCGCCCACGATGGAGGGGCCCGCCCGTGTTCACCAGAATCGTGCTGTCGATCGTCGCCCTCGCCGTGCCGACCGTGCTCGCCGGACCTCCCGCGCAGGCCGACGCGGGACCGGGCACCCCCGGTACCACGATCACCCTCCCGCTGACCGGGATCGAACAGGAGTCCGACGTCGCCGCGCCCCGCGAGGGCCGGACCGGGGTACTGACCGCCGAACGCGACACCGCAGCCTTCTCGTTGCTCGGCGTCACCTGGGCCGACCCCGACCCGGCCGCGGGCGCGCGGGTGGCCGTCCACGTACGCACCCGCACCGGCGGGGTGTGGAGCCCCTGGCGCGCGCTGCACGCGAGCGGCGACGGGAGCGGGCCGGCCGAGGGCCGTGTCCGCGGCGGCACCGAGCCGTTCTGGGCCGGTCGTTCCGACGGTGTCCAGATCCGCGTGGGCGTGCTCGCCGGAGCGCTGCCGGCGGACCTGCGGGCCGAACTCGTCGACCCCGGCGAGTCGATCGTCGACCGCATGCCACCGCGCCCGACCCGGCCGAACAGGGTCGACGGCCGGGTCAAGGGCCGCGCCGAGCGGCCCGCGATCGTGGCCCGTCGCGACTGGGGTGCGGACGAGTCGTTGCGGGACGCGAAGTTCAAGTACACCGGCACCGTGCGCGCCGCGTTCGTGCACCACACCGCCGACGGCAACGACTTCCCGTGCAGCGACTCGCCCAAGGTGCTCCGCTCGATCTACCGCTACCACGTGCTGACCAACGGCTGGGCCGACGTGGGCTACAACTTCCTGGTCGACCAGTGCGGCACGGTCTTCGAGGGCCGCGCCGGCGGGGTCGACAAGCCGGTGCTCGGCGCGCACACGCTCGGCTTCAACACGGACAGCATGGGCGTGGCCGCGATGGGCACCTACACCAGCGCCGAGCCGCCCGGGCCGATGCTGATCGCGCTGTCCACCCTGATCGCCTGGAAGCTCGGCCTGGACGACCGCGACCCGGCCGGCCGCGTCACGCTGACCTCCTCCGACAGCGGCAGCCGCTACCCCAAGGGCACGACCCACTCCTTCGACGTGATCTCCGGCCACCGGGACGCGTTCAACACCGAATGCCCCGGCCAGGCGCTCTACGAGCAACTGCCCGCGATCCGCAAGGACGTATCCGTGCGGCTGGGCTGACCGCGGCGCCGGCGGCGGGCGGGCTACCGTACGCCCTTGTCCACGATCTCCCGCAGGCGCTCCACCAGCGGCTCGACCACCGCCTCGGGGACGAACCGCTCCCGCGCCAACGCGACCGCCGCCGCGCGCAGTCGGGCCACCTCCGGCGGATGCTGGGCCAGCCGGCGCAGCGCGTCGGCCAGCGCGTCGGAGTCGCCCGCCGGGACGAACAACCCGGCCGCGCCGAGCAGTCGGCGCTGCGGCGCGGTGTCCGAGGTGAGCACCGCACACCCCGCCGCGGCGCCCTGGAAGACCTTGTTCGGCACCAGCCGCAACGCCTTGGCGCCGGTGCCGAACACCCCCAGGCACACGTCGTGCGCGGCGACCAGGCGCGGCAGTTCGGCCTCGGGCACCCAGGTCCGCCAGGTCACCCGGGGCGCGTTCGGCCCGACCAGGTCCTTCGTGCGCTGGGCCTGGAGGCCGCGGCCGATCATGGTCACGGTGATCGGATAGCCGTCCAGCCGACTGAGCGCGGCGCCGATCACCGGTGCGCCCTGCACCGGCGAGTACAGCCCGACCGAGATCACCCGCAGGTCCTCGCCCGGCCGAAAGCCCGGCTCGAAGTCGGCCGCGGGCTCCGGTGGCGGCTCGGGTCGCGGCTCTGCCGACGCGTCGCCGAGCGGGTCGAGGGACGTCTTCGGGCCCGCCCGCCCCGCGTCGAACCACACCGGCGCCGCCCCGATCGGCACCACCACGGCCCGATCCCGCTGCGCCGGCGCGAGTACCCGGCGGTGCTCCTCGGTGTCCACCAGGACCAGTCGCGCCGCGGCGATCGCCGCCTGCTCGATCCGGTCCACCTTGCGCAGTTCGGCCTGGGCGGCGTGGCCCAGCCGATCGGCGACGTCGTCCACGCTCTCCAGGTGGTCCAGCACCAGCGGTACCCCGGGGAACAACCGTCGCGCGATCTGGATGTCGAGCCGCCCCTGATAGCCGACGATCACCACGTCGGGACGCGGCGCGCGCCGAGCCTTGGCCACCAGCTCCGCGATGCACCGCGCGTGCCGTATTCGCTGGCGGGGGATCCCGGGGTGCGCCGACGGCGGCGGGACCATCGGGCCCGCGTCCATGTGGCCGAGCGGAACGTTGCAGGTCACCACCTCGATGCCGTGCCGCCGCAAGCCCTCGATGAGGATTCCCACCCGGGGGTGGACGGTCGTGTCATAGGTGCCGAACGCCATCACCCGCATAGCTGAAGTCTGCTCTGCGCACATCGGCACAAAACCGGGAAGGTACCGTGGCGGTCCGAACCCGGACCCCGAGGAGAGCCCGTTGCACCCCAGTGCCCACCGGCGCGTGTGGCGTCCCGGGTTCGCCCTCGATCTCCGGCTCACCCTCGGCCAACTGCGCCGGGGACACAGCGATCCGACGTACCACGCGGGCGCCGACGGCTCGGTGTGGCGCACCTCGCGCACCCCCGAAGGGCCGTGCACGCTGCGGGTGATCGACCGACCCGCGACCGGCGAGATCGAGGCGAGCGCGTGGGGACCGGGCGCCGAGTGGCAGCTGCACGCGTTGCCGGCGCTGCTCGGCGCCGACGACGACCCGGCCGCGCTCGTCGCCCGCCACCCGATCGTGCGCGACGCGCAACGCCGGTACACCGGCCTGCGGATGCCGCGCAGCGCGCTGGTCCTGGCCGCCCTGGTGCCCTCGATCCTGGAGCAGAAGGTCACCACGATCGAGGCGCGCCGGGCCTTTCGGCTGCTGCTCGGCAAGTACGGCGAGGCCCCGCCCGGCCCGGCGCCGGCGGGTCTGCGGGTGATCCCCGACGCGCGTACCTGGGCGCTGATCCCGTCCTGGGACTGGGCCCGCGCCGGAGTGGACGGGCGCCGCTCGCGCACCGTGATCGAGGCGACCCGGGTGGCGGGCCGCCTGGAGGCGACCACCGAGGTGTCGCATCCCGAGGCGGCCCGGCTGATGCGCCTGGTGCCCGGGATCGGGGTGTGGACCGCGGCCGAGACCATGCAGCGCTCGCACGGCGACCCCGACGCGCTGTCCGTGGGCGACCTGCACCTGCCCAAGACCATCGGCTTCGCGCTCGCCGGGCACGCCGTGGACGACGCCGGAATGCTCGAACTCCTCGCCTGCTACGGGGGAAACCGGCACCGGGCCGCGCTGCTGATCCGCATGTCGGGGGTCAAGGTCCCGCGCCGCGCGCCCCGCTATGCCCCGCGCCCGCACTTCACCGGCAGGACCCTGTGAACGGCCGTCCCTCGGCGGGCGCCACGTTTGTGCCCCCGGGCCTCGGGCAGCCGTTCGGGTGAAGGACCCGGCTGCGCAGCACGGCAGCTCGGAACCGACACCGAGAACGAGGAGGAAGTGCTCGTGACGACCGTCCAGCACTCGATCGACGTGGACGTGCCGGTCCGCACCGCCTACAACCAGTGGACCCAGTTCCGGGAGTTCCCGCGGTTCATGAGCGGGGTCGAACGGATCGACCAGATCAACGCGACACACACCCACTGGGTGACCAAAATCGCCGGAGTGACCCGGGAGTTCGACGCCGAGATCACCGAGCAGCGGCCCGACGAGCGGGTCGCGTGGAAGACCGTGGACGGCCCGCACCAGGCGGGTGTGGTCACCTTCCATCGGCTCGACGACGTACACACCCGCGTGATGTTCCAGATGGAGTTCGACCCCGACGGCCTCGTGGAGACGGTCGGCGACAAGCTCGGCTTCGTCCGCGGCCGGACCAAGGGCGACCTGGAACATTTCAAGACGTTCGTGGAGGAGCGGGGCCAAGAGACCGGCGGCTGGCGCGGTGAGGTCGAGCCGCCCGGCAGCCACGGATCGGCCGACCTGCCGCAGACGCCGCCTCCGCCCTACCCCGGCCCCGGCATGCCGCCCACTCCCGGGCGGACCGGAGCCCCGGGCGGCGGGCACATCCCGCCGCCGCGCCCGCAGGCTCCGCCGACCGTCGGCGGCGGGACGCAGGGCTACTGATCAGGCGTGAAGCCCCCGGACATCGGCCGGACACCGCCGTCGACCCGACGTCGGCGGCGGTGTGGGCCCGCCGATTCCGGGCCGGCAGCGCCGAGCGGTGACGCACCGCGGTGAACCATGACGAAAGGGTGGGCCCGTCGCGAGCCCACCCCTTCGCCATGTCCGGGTTCGTCCGCCCGGTGCCGCGCTCAGCGCACCACGATCACGTCGTCCACCGTGCGGGCCGGACGCTCCCGGGGCGGCTCGGCCGGCCGGCCCACCGCGACGGCGCCCATCGGGTCCCAGTCGGCGGGCAGCGCGAGCGTGGCGCGCACCACGTCCGGACAGAACATCGTCGACGACACCCACGCGGAGCCCAGGCCCTCGGCGGTCAGCGCGATCAGCAGATTCTGCACGGCGGCGCCCGCCGCGACGGTGAACATCTCCCGCTCGGCCCGCGAGCGCACCGGGTCGGGGTAGGCGTGCGCGCCGTCGGTGACCAGGCACGGCACCACCAGGTACGGCGCGTTGCGCAACACGTCGCCGCGCCCGACGCGCCGGGCGATCCGGTCCTCGTCCAGGCCGTCCGCGCGCAGATCCGCCACCCAGCGGGAGCGCATCGCGTCGAGCAGGGCGGTCCGGGCCGGCGCGCTCTCCAGGAGCACGAAACGCCACGGCACGGTGTGATGCGGCGCGGGCGCGGTGATCGCGGCGGCCACCGCGCGGCGCACCGCCTCCGGATCCACCGGCTCGTCGGTGAACGCGCGCACCGTACGTCGGGCGGTGATCGCGGTGCGGGCCCCCTCGGCGACCGCCTCGGCGGTACCGAGTCGGAACATGTCGTCCTGGGCGCCGCGCACCAGCGGGCGCACTCCGGCCCCGTCGGCCTCGGTGACCAGGTGCGCGAGGCCGCGCACCACCGCCACCGGGACGGCGCCGGCCTTGCCCTTGACCAGTTCGGCGGCGCTTGCGAGTTCGTCGACCACGGCGGTGATCGTCACCGCCAGCTCGTTGCCGTGCGTGTCGATCCGGCCCCGGTGGTCGTCGACCGCGTCCAGCCCGGCGACGCCGATCGCGACGTCGGTGACCCCGTTGCGCCACGGCCGGCCGAAGGTGTCCGACACCACGACGCCCACCCGCACGCCGGCCCGCTCGGCAAGGGCCGCCCGCAACCGCCGGGCGGAGGCGTCCGAATCCTCGGGCAGCAACAACAGCGTGCCCGCCTCGGTGTTGGAGGCATCCACACCGGCCGCGGCCATCACGAAGCCGTGCCGGGTCTGCACGATCCGGGTCTGCCCCTTGCGGGCGACCAGGCGGACCGCCTCGGCGTCGATCACCTTCTCCCGATCGACCCCGCGCAGCAGCCGTCCCTCGGCCTTGCTGAAAATCTTCGAGGTGACCACGAGCACGTCGCCGTCGCGCAGTCCGGGACCGTCGGGGCCGGCCGCCGCGTCCGCGATCAGCGCGGGCAGGTCGGCGCCTTCGCCGATCTCCGGCAGCCCGGACACGCCCAGGATCGAATAGCCGCTCGGCGGGGCGCCCATCACCGCACCTCGTCCGCGAGCGCGAGCGCGGCCCGGGCCATCTCGGCGGTGGCCTCGACATCGCTCATCAACAGCGGGATCGCCCGGCACGGGATGCCGGCCGCCTCCACGCTCAGCACGGCCGCCGCGTCGGCGGTGTCCACGAGCCAGCCGTCGAGCAGACCGGGGCCGTAGTGCTGTGCGACCGCCGCCGCGCTCGTCTCCACGCCGACGGCCTCCAGGACCCGGTCGGCCATCCCGCGCACCGGGGCGCCCCCGATGATCGGCGACAGGCCGATCACCGGCGCCTCGGCGGCCACCAGCGCCTCCCGGATGCCGGGCACGCCCAGGATGGTGCCGATGCTGACCACCGGATTCGACGGCGGGAACAGGATCAGGTCGGCCTCGGCGATGGCCTCCAACACGCCGGGCGCGGGCTTGGCGGTCTCGATCCCGACCGGCACGATCGCGTGCGCCGTCGGCGCGGCCCGCAGCCGTACCCAATACTCCTGGAAATGCACCGCCTTGCGGGTGCCGGGCTTGTCCGGATCATCGATCACCACGTGCGTCTCGACGCGGTCGTCGCTCATCGGGATCAGCCGCACCCCCGGCTGCCACCGCGCGCACAGCGCCTCGGTGACGGCCGACAGCGGATACCCGGCGCCGAGCATCTGGGTCCGCACGATGTGGGTCGCGTAGTCCCGATCGCCGAGCCCGAACCAGGTCGGCTCGACCCCGTAGGCGGCCATCTCCTCGCGAATGCTCCACGACTCGTCCCGACGCCCCCAACCCTGCTCCTCGTTGATGCCGTCGCCGAGCGTGTACATGACGGTGTCGAGGTCCGGACACACCTTCAGCCCGAACAGGTGGATGTCGTCCCCGGTATTGCCGACGACGGTGATCTCCGCTTCCGGAACGGCCGCCTTGAGCCCCCGCAGAAACCGAGCCCCGCCGATACCGCCGGCCAGTACAACGATGCGCATGAAACCAGTCTCGCAGCACCCGACACCGAAGCGCCGGGGTGGGCGAACCCGACGCGCCGGCACGGCAGGTCTTACGAACGGGTGACATCGGGGCGTGTGGGGGGATTCGGGGGTGCGGAGCGACTTAGTTTGGGCGGTATGAGGATCCTTGTCACCGGCGGAGCCGGGTTCATCGGGTCGCATGTCGTGGAGTGCCTGGTCGAGGCCGGCCACGAGGTGCGGGTGTTCGATCTGGTGTCCGTCGAGGGTGTGGACTCCGTGGTCGGGGACGTGCGCGACGCGGATGCGGTGGCGCGGGCGCTGGTCGGTGTGGACGCGGTGTGTCATCAGGCGGCCAAGGTCGGGCTCGGGCTGGATCTGGGGGACGCGCCCGACTACGTGGGCTGCAACGACCTCGGTACCGCGGTGTTGTTGGCCGCCATGGGGCGCGCCGGTATCGGGCGGCTGGTGCTGGCCAGTTCGATGGTGGTCTACGGGGAGGGCCTGGGGCGGTGCGCCGAGCACGGTGACGTGGTGCCCGGTGCGCGGCCGATCGAGGCGTTGGAGGCGGGGCGCTTCGAGCCGCCGTGTCCGGTGTGCGGGATGGAGGTGACGCCGGGACGGATCTCCGAGGAGGCGGCGCCCGACCCGCGCAACGTCTACGCCGCGACCAAGCTGGCCCAGGAGCACCTGGCCGGCGCGTGGGCCCGGAGCACCGGCGGCGTGGCCACCGCCCTGCGCTACCACAACGTCTACGGTCCGAGGATGCCGCTGGACACCCCGTACGCGGGCGTGGCCGCGATCTTCCGCTCGATGCTGCGCGCCGGGATGCCGCCTCGGGTGTACGAAGACGGCGGCCAGCGGCGCGACTTCGTGCACGTACGGGACGTGGCCACGGCCAACCTGGCCGCCTTCGAGCGGTCGGCGCCCGGTCTGCGGGCGTACAACGTGGCCACCGGCGTGCCGCGCACGGTGGGCGAGATGGCCCTCGCCCTGGCGGCCGCGCACGCCGGCCCGACGCCGATCACCACGGCGGAGTATCGACTGGGCGACGTACGCCACATCACCGCCTCCGCGGCCCGGCTGGAGGCCGAACTCGGCTGGCGCGCCGAGATCGAATTCGCGGACGGCATGGCCCAATTCGCCCACGTGTGAGCGACCCGCCGGCGGGCCCGGAGCACCCCCGCCCTCACCCCGCCGGCAGGCGCACCTCGAAGCGGCAGCCCGTGCCCGTGTTGGCGACCGCGACCCGGCCCGCGTGGGCTTCGACGATGCCGCGGACGATGGCCAGGCCCAGACCCGCGCCGCCGGCCGGGGACGGGGTGCGGGCGTGGGTGCCCCGCCAGCCCGTGTCGAACACACGCGGCAGGTCTTCCTCCGGGATGCCGCCGCACGCGTCGGTGACCGAGACCACCACCTCGCCGGCGGCGGTGCGCACGCCGACCGCCACCGTGCCGTCCGACGGGGTGTGCCGGATCGCGTTGACCAGCAGGTTCGTCAAAGCCCTGGACATCTCCCGGCCGTCCACCCGCACCGGCACCGCGACCATGTCCTCGCCCGCCACCCGGACCGCGCGGGAGCGGGCCAACTCCTCGGTGCCCGCCATCGCGTCCGCCACCAGGTCGTAGAGCGAGACCCGGGCCGGGGACAACTTCAGCGCGCCCGCCTGGATCCGGGACAGCTCGAACAGGTCGTCCACCATGCCGCTGAGCCGATCCACCTCGGTGCGGATCCGCCGGTGATAGCGCGCCGGGTCCTCGGGCAGGCCGTCCTCCAGCGCCTCCGCCATCGCCCGCAGGCCCGCCAGCGGGGTGCGCAGATCGTGCGATATCCACGCGATCAACTCGCGGCGCGCGTGCTCGACCGCGCGCTCGCGGGCGCGCGACTCGGCCAGCTGTACCCCGGCGCGCTCCAACTCGCGGCCCAGTTCGGCCAGTTCGGCCACGGCCGAGACCTGCCGCGGCGGCGCGGGCAGGGGCGGCCCACCGCCGAGCGCCCGAGCGGTGCCGCGCAGCGCCCGTACGTCGGCCACCACCGGGCGGCCCAGCACCATCGCCACGCCGATCGCCAGCACCGCCGACACCGCGCAGACCACCATCACCACGGTCAGGTCGTGCGAGGACAACAACATCGCCTGCGAGACGCCGACGGTGCCCGCCGCCATGCCGGCTATCGTCACCACCGACATCGCGGCCAGCGCGACCGACAACGAGCGGTTGCGCAACCCCCGCAGGCCGAGCAGCCCGAGCAGCGTGACGCCCAGGCCGCTGCCCCCCGCGATCAGGCAGATCAGCGCGAAATCCTTCACCGGCACCCGGGTTCGACCTCCAAGCGGTATCCCACGCCCCACACGGTCACCAGGAGCCGGGGTGCGGCCGGGTCGTCCTCGATCTTCTCCCGCAGGCGCCGTACGTGCACGGTCACCGTGGACTGGTCGCCGAACTCCCACCCCCACACCCGGCGCATCAACTCCTCCCGGGTGAAGGCCCGGCCCGGCGCTGCCAGGAAAAAGCAGAGCAGGTCGAACTCGCGTGCGGTGAGCGAGAGTTCGCGGCCGGCGCGGAGCACCCGGTGGGCCCGCACGTCCACCTCGACGTCGGCGTGCCGAAGCACCGACGGCACCGCCGCCGCGACCGGCCCCGCGACGCGGCGCAGCACCGACTGCACCCGCAACACCAACTCGCGCGGGCTGAACGGCTTGGTGACGTAGTCGTCCGCGCCGACCTCCAGACCGAGCACCCGATCGCCCTCGTCGCCCAGCGCGGTCAGCATCACCACCGGGATCGGGCCGCGCTCGCGCAGCCGCCGGCATACGTCGAGGCCGTCCATGCCCGGCAACATCAGGTCGAGCACCACGAGATCCGGCGGGTCGGCGGCGGCCAGGTCGAGGGCGGACGGTCCGTCGGCGGCGTGCGCGGTGTGGAAGCCCGCGCGTTCGAGATAGCCGACGACGACCTCGGCCACGGTCGGGTCGTCGTCGACGACGAGCACCTTCATGCCGGCGAGTGTAGGTGCGCGAAGGTGGACGATTCCGGCGCGGGTCGGATCCGTAAGCGGCCCGTAACCCACACGGCCGTATCGACGCGACGTCAGTACTTCGTAAGCACGTCATGCCTGGGTACGCGGCGCACGCATACCTAGCGTGAGCCGCATGGACGCCTCTTCAGCACATGCCGCAGAGCAATCCGCGGCCCATTTCGCGGCGCGATCCGCCGAGCCGGCCGCCACGCACTCCGCGGCTCGTTCCACAGCCCACTCCACCGAGCCGGCCACGATGCACTCGGCGGCGCCCTTTGCCGCCCACACCGTGGACGTGGTGCTGCCCTGTCTCGACGAGGCCCGCGCGCTGCCCTGGGTGCTCGCACGGATGCCGGCCGGATATCGCCCCCTCGTGGTGGACAACGGCTCGCGCGACGGCTCGGCCGACCTGGCCCGCTCGCTGGGCGCCGAGGTGGTGGTCGAGCAGCGGCGCGGCTTCGGCGCCGCCTGCCACGCGGGGCTGCTCGCCGCGACCGCGCCGATCGTCTGCTTCTGCGATTGCGACGCGTCCCTCGACCCCGCCCAACTGCCCGAGGTGGTGGACCCCGTACGCGCCGGCGACGCGGATCTGATGCTCGGCCGCCGCCGCCCGCAGAGCCTCGGCGCCTGGCCGATCCACGCCCGCCTCGCCAACGCGGTGCTCGCCCGCCGACTGCGCGGGCGCACCGGCGCCCGCCTGCACGACCTGGGACCGATGCGCGCCGCCCGGCGCGCCGACCTGCTCGCCCTCGACGTCCGCGACCGGCGCTCCGGCTACCCGCTGGAGACGGTGGTCCGCGCCGCCGACGCCCGCTGGCGGATCGCCGAGGTCGACGTGCTGTACCACCCGCGCACGGGCCGTTCCAAGGTCACCGGCACGGTACGCGGCACGGTCACGGCCGTGCGCGACATGAGCGCGGTACTGGTCCGCCCCGGGCGGCCCGCATGACCACGCTGCTCGTGATCGCCAAGGCCCCCGTCCCGGGCCGGGTCAAGACCCGGCTGACCCCGCCGCTGACCCCCGACCAGGCCGCCGCGGTGGCCGAGGCCGCACTCGTCGACACGCTCGCGGCGGTGCTGGCCACGCCCGCCCGCCGCCGCGTCCTGGTGCTCGCGGGCGCGCCGGGGCCGTGGTTGCCGCCCGGCTTCGAGGTGCGCCCGCAGCACGGCGGCGGCCTCGACCTGCGCCTCGCCGCCGCGTTCGCCGGCTGTACCGGGCCGACCCTGCTGGTCGGCATGGACACCCCGCAGATCACCCCCGACCTGCTGAGCGTGGACTGGTCGGCCGCCGACGCGTGGTTCGGCCCGGCCACAGACGGCGGGTTCTGGGCGATCGGCATGCGCCGACCGGACCCCTCGGTCTTCCCCGGCGTGCCGATGTCGGTGCCCGAGACCGGCGCGGTACAGCGCGCCCGGCTGCTCGCCGCCGGCCTGACCGTGCGCGACCTGCCCACCCTGACCGACATCGACACGGCCGACGACCTGGCCGCCGTCACCCGCGACATCCCCGGCACACACTGCGCCGGCGTGGCCCGCGCGCTGCTCGGCGACGGGGTGTATGCATGACCCTGGTCCACGAACCGACGCCCGGGACGAACGCCGCGAGCGATCCGTACACGGATGCCGCCGACCCCTACGCGGTCGCGCTGCGCGACGGCGGCGCGCTCTACCTGCGCCGGCACGGCGGCCGGCGGCAACGCCTCGAACCGGCCCGCCGGTGCGCCGAGCCGGCCGCCGCCGACGACACCCTGCCGGCCCGCTGTACCGGCCCCACCCTCGACGTCGGGCACGAGCCCGCCCGCGCGCCCGCGTGCCCCGTCCGCCTCCGCTCAGCCGCGCCCCCGCCCGCGCACGTACCCCCACCCCACCACCAGCGCCGTCCCCGCCACCACCACGCCCCACACGATCGCCAGCCCGTCCGCGTAGTCCAGCGGCAACACCGACGGATTCTGCGTGGGCAGCGGCCGCAACAGCGCCGGCAGCGCGATCAGCGTGCCCGCCACCCCCACCGCGAGCCCGCCGAGCACGGTCCGGCGCACCCACGCGGGCGGCCCCGGCCGCACCCGCATCACCAGCGCGCCGACCACGAAGACCACCACCGCGAACACCGCGTCGTGCAGCAGCAACCCACCGACCAGCCACTTCGCCAGACCCACCCGATCGCGCAGGAACGGGTCGTCGCGGACCCCGACCACACCCCACCCGATCCCGGCCAGGCCCACCGCCCCGAGCACGAGGCGAACGACCGTGACCACCCGCCCCGTACGCGGCGCGACCGGCGGCGGCTCGAAGGCCGTACTCATCGCACTACCTCCATCCTGGCGACCCACTTCGTCTGCAACACGCCCGGCCGATTCGGCGCGATGATCCGCGCGGGATACCCGTGATCCTCGGCCAGCGGAGCGCCGTTGAGCATCAGCGCCAGCAGGGTCAGCGGATCGTCGGTCCACTCGCCCGGCATGTCCATCACCGAGTACGGACTGAACCGCTCGTGCGAGAACACCCGCAGCCGATCCCCCGGCGCCGCGCCCGCCCGCTCCAGCAGATCCCGGATTCGCACCCCCGACCAGTGCGCCGACGCGCTCCAGCCCTCGACACACGTGATCGGCAACACGGACCGACTCTGCGGCATCGCCAACAACTCCGCCCGGGACAGCGCGAACGGCCGCGGCCCGGCCACCTCCAGCCGCCACCCGGGATCACGCACCGCCGCGAACACGCCCGCCGCGGCGGCCGTCCGGTTCACCGGCAGCCCCTGCGGACCCAGATCCGCCCGCCGCGGCGCCAGTACCGACACCCGTCCCAGCGGCGTCACCGTCTGCCCCACCGTGGCCAGCGTGACCGCACCCACCCCCGCGCCGAGCACGGTCAACAACCCGCGCCGCGACGGCCCCTGCGGATCCGCAGGCGCCCCGCGCGGCCGGCGCCAATGCGCCACGATCAGCGGCAACTTCACCGCCACGTGCAGCGTGATCGCCCCCGCCGCCACCCACGCGATCCAGTAGTGCGCCGGCACGAACGGGAACGGCCACGGATACCACTGGACGACGTTCAACAACCCGGTACCCAGCTCGAAGATCGCCGCCATCATCAACACCGCGACGGACAACCGCTCCAGGGCGTGCACCACCGACTTCGCCGGCGGCCAGGCGAACAGGTGCGGATACACCACCCACAACTTCACCAGGAGCAACGGCACCGCGGCGATCCCGGTCGCCACGTGCAGCCCCTGGGTGAGCCGATACCCCCACACCGGTCGCGCGGGCAACGCGAGCCAGTGCGGCTGATGTTGCAGCACATGGCTGTACAGCCCGGTCAGGAAGCAGATCAGGAAGGCCGGACCGAGCAACCGGCCCACCACCACGGCCGTGCGCGGATCGTGCAGCGTGTCGCGGAAGGCCCCGGCCCGGAACGGACCCCGCCGCAACGCGGCGGGCGGCTCCGGCAGGCGGATGTCGAGCTTCATGGGTCCAGCCAACGCGCAAAACCCGCCGCCGGCCCCCATTGACCGCCTTACGGAGTGCTGACGGTCGGCCCGGGATGCCCCGAAAACGGCCCGCCCGCCGACAGACTCGCCACATGCCACCGAGCCCGCCGCCCACGACCACGAACGCGACCACGCCCACCCGCACACCCGCGACTCCCGGCCCCGCGACCACGATCGCCGCCGCCGGCACCGGGCTCGCCCTCGCGGCGGCCGTGGGCTGCGCGGTGTACGGGCCGTGGACGCACCCCGGCAACATCGGCGTATTCGTGGTCCACGGCGTCGCCTGGACGCTGTTCGCCCTCGGCGCCCACCTCGTACGCCGGCTTCCCGTGCGCCGCGCGGTGCCGCTGATCCTGCTCGGCGCGATGGCGCTGCCCTTCCTCGCGACCGGCGCCGAACCGCGCACCAGCGACGACGCCTACCGCTACGCCTTCGACGGCCGGGTCCAGGCGGCGGGCCACTCGCCCTACGCGCACACCCCCGCCGACCCGGAGGTGGCCCGCTACCGCGACGACTGGCTGTTCCCGAAGGGCGAGTGCGTCGGATGGTTCCGGCACCCGCTGCCGGACGGCGGCTGCACCCGGATCAACCGACCCCAGGTGCACACCATCTACCCACCCGTGGCCGAGGCCTACTACCTGCTCGTGCACCTGGCCACCCCGCCCGGTGGGCACGAACCGGTCCAGGCCGCCGCCGCGTTGCTCGCCGTCGCGGTCACCGTGACCCTGCTCCTGGTGCTGCGCCGCTTCGGGCGCGACCCCAGGAACGCCGTGTGGTGGGCGTGGTGTCCGATGGTCGCGCTCGAAGCGGGCAACAACGCGCACGTGGACGTGCTCGGCGTACTGCTCATGGTGCTCGGCCTGGCCGCGGTCGCCGCCCGCCGGCCGATCCTGGGCGGCGTACTGCTCGGCGGCGCGGTCGCGACCAAGATGTTCCCCGCCGCGGCCCTGCCCGCCGGACTGCGCCGCGCCCCGGGGCGACTGCTCGGCGCGGCCGGGCTCACCGTCGTGCTGGTCTACCTGCCACACGTGCTCGCCGCCGGGCACGCGGTGCTCGGCTACCTCCCCGGCTACCTGGCCGAGGAACGCTACGACGACGGCGCCCGGTTCGGCCTGCTCGGCCTGGTGCTGCCGGTCGAGGCCGCCCCGTACGCCGCCGTTGTCGTGCTGCTCGCCCTCACCGCCGCGGTGATCGCCCGCGCCGACCCCGACCGGCCCTGGCACGGCGCGCTCACCCTCACCGGCGGCATGTTGTTCGTACTCACCCCGGCCTACCCCTGGTACGCGCTGCTCGTGGTCGCGCTCGTGGCCCTGGACGGCCGGCGGTGGGAGTGGCTGGCGCTCGGCCCGGCCGGCTACGCGCTCTACCTCACCTGGGGCCTGGACCTGTCCCCGGACCAGGTCCGCGCCACCCACCAGATCGGCTACGGCGTGGCGTTGCTCGTCGTACTCGCCGCCGCGCTCGTGCGCCGGCTGCGTCCGGCGGACGGCACCACGGGCAGCCCCGCCGCCTTCCACGCCTGGAAGCCGCCGATCAGGTCGGTCGCCCCGGACAGCCCCAGGTCCACCAGGGAGGCCGCGGCGAGGCTCGATGCGTAGCCCTCGTCGCAGAACACCACCACGCGCACGTCCCAGCCGGTCGCCTCGGGCACCCGGGCCGTGCCCTCGGGATCGAGCCGCCACTCCAGATGGTTGCGCTCGATCACCAACGCGCCGGGGATCGCGCCGTCGGCGTCGCGCTGGAAGTCGGGGCGGGTGTCCACCAGGATCGCCCCGTCGTGGAACGCGGCGTGCGCCTGCTCGGGGCTCACCCGCACGAGCCGGGCCCGGGCCAGGTCCAGGAGTCGGTCGACGGCGCTCACCACTGCTCTCCCGAACGCTCGACGCCGACCCGACGCAGCGGCGCGAAGCTCGGCCGGTCGATGTCCTCGGCCGCGTCGTAGAGGTTCATCGACGCCAGGCGCGGGCTGTACACGTGCACGCTGACCGCGGGCTCGGTGCCCATGTTGGTCACCTCGTGCACGTAGGTCGGCCCGAATACGCGGGTCGCGCCCGGGGCGAGCACGCGCTCGCGGGCGCCGGCCCGACGCAGCGGGGTGACCACGAGCGAGCGCTCGTGCAACTCACCGGAGACCACGGTGAACACGCCGGACGAGCCGCCGTGGTCGTGCAGACCGGTGCCCTGGCCGGGCAGCCAGCTGAGCAGCCACACCTCCAGGTCCTCGGTGGCGGCGAGCCGCTTGTACCAGCGGGTGATCGGGTCGTAGCGGACCTGGTCGAGTTCGGCGGCGACCAGGCCGGCATGCTGCCGGGCGAGCGCGGCGAGCCGGGCGACGGCGGGACGCACCGGGGGAGCGACGGGGAGGGCGAGCACGGCGGGGGCGGCGAGCGGGTCGCCGGCGACGGTGATGTCGCTGGACATAAGGGGGAGTCCTTCGGGATGTCTGCGCGAAATCTCACGCGCGGCGGATCTGGCGAACGCGGCGGATCGAAAACGAACACGCGAGCGGCAGACGGCGACCCGAACGGACAATCGACCGAATCGAACGGTCGTGTCGATAAAGGGGGAAAGGGGGAGAAGCCCCTTCAATGAGTGCCGCCGCTTGCGCGGAGGACTGCCGAAATGGCGTCCTCAGGCGTTACAGCCGGTACAACAGCTGTACACGTGGTCACACGGCGGACACAGCGCACAGAAGACCCGACGGGCGTCGACAGGACGACTCCGGAACAGGCTGCAGCGTGCGGACATGGGAAAAGGACACCGTCTGGGGGGTGGCCCTGTCAACTCGCCGCGATCCGCCACGCCCCCCGGTCCCCGATTCGGGTGACCGGGGTCGCGGGCACGGATGAACCGGGACGGTGGACAAGACTGGGCACGAGTCGCCGGCGCAGGCGGACCACGAGGCGGCGAACTCGGCCGACCGCTGGCCGATTCGGGTGAGGAATCCGGGGAAGGGATTGAAGCTCGCGGGGCACGGGGAGGCCCATTTCCGTGTGACGTCGGTCATCATCGCGGTTTTCCGGTCCCGCCCGGGAACTGCGTGGATGGTGCGAGGCGTAGTCCCTCGTAGAGGTCATCACGGGTTGGCATCGAAGGGCGTCGCGCCTCCCGCCGGTACGCTCCCCGCCCGGAACGTCGAGGCGATTACGCGGCACAACAGGTTGTCCGGATGTGTCCATTTATGTGGTCAATCCGGATTGTTGTGGTCCCGGGGAGTGAATCCCCGCCCTAATAGCAGAGCCCGGCTTGACGTCGCAGCAACGACGCGCTTGTAATTTCACACACGTCGTGAACCGTTACCGGTAACGGCTTAATCACGGGGACGCAAAAACGGGTCGAGGAGGCACGCGATGGGCGAGCTGTTCCAGCTACTGGTCGCCGACGGCGAGAGTGAGGAGGAGGAGTTCGGTTGGCAGGAGCGCGCCCTGTGCGCCCAGACCGACCCCGAGTCCTTCTTTCCCGAGAAGGGCGGCTCGACGCGGGAGGCCAAGAAGGTCTGCCTGGCGTGCGAGGTGCGCGACGAGTGCCTGGAATACGCGCTGGCCAACGACGAACGCTTCGGAATCTGGGGCGGACTGTCCGAGCGCGAGCGGCGCCGCCTCAAGAAGGCGGCCGTCTGACGGTCGTCGGTTCGGGCCCGCGCCCGATCCGGGCGGGGCCGAGGTGCCCGTCGCGTAGTGTGTGGGCCGTTCGGCCGGATGCCGGACCGCTGGTACCACGCCGCTACGAGCCCCCCGGGGTCCCCGCACTCGATGTCACTTTTCAGCCATCAGTCGGCATACGCGCAAGCTCCGGCTTTCCCACGGCACATCGTCACCGCGATCCTCGTCGCCCATGACGGGGCCCGCTGGCTGCCCCGCACACTGACCGGCCTGCTCGGTCAGGAGCGCCCGGTCCAGCGCGTCGTCGCGGTCGACACCGGCAGCACCGACGCCTCGGCGGGTCTGCTGGAGGACGCCCTCGGCCGGGACTCGGTGCTGCACACCGAGCGACGGACCGCGTTCGGTGCCGCCGTGAGCGAGGCCCTGCGCGCCGCGCCGCACCTCGACCCCGCGTCCCTGCCGTACCGCACCGACACGTACGACGTGTCGGATCCGTACGGCGACACCGACGAGGACCGCCCGCCGAGGTCGACCGAACCGGTCGAGTGGCTGTGGCTCCTCCACGACGACAGCGAACCCGCCCCCGACGCCCTGCACCTGCTGCTGCGCGCCGCCGACGAACTGCCCTCGGTGGCCGTGCTCGGCCCCAAGGTGCGCAGCTGGTACGACCGCAGGCAACTGCTCGAGGTCGGCACCACGCTCACCGGCAGCGGCCGACGCTGGACCGGCCTGGAGCGCCGCGAGCAGGACCAGGGCCAACACGACGCGATCCGCGGCGTGCTCTCCGTCTCCAGCGCCGGCCTGCTGGTGCGCCGCGACGTGTGGGAGAGCCTGGGCGGCTTCGACCCGCGCCTGCCGCTCTCGCGCGACGACACCGACTTCGGCTGGCGCGTCAACGCCGCCGGGCACCGCGTGGTCGTGGTCCCGGACGCGGTGATCCAGCACGCCGAGGCGGCCACACGCGAGCGCCGGCCGATCGACGTCGCCGCCGACCGGCCGCACCGCGTGGACCGCGCGGGCGCAGCCTTCACGCTGCTTGCGAACACCACCGGCGCCGGCTGGCCGCTGCTGTGGTTCCGCCTGCTGTTCGGCGGCCTGTTCCGCAGCCTGGGCTACCTGCTCGGCAAGCTGCCCGGCATGGCGCTGGACGAACTGCTCGGCACCGTCTCGGTGTTGTTCCGCCCCGCCGGCTTCCTGTCCGCGCGGCGGGCCCGGGCCCGCACCCGCACCATGTCCGACAAGGACCTGGGCGACCTGTTCCCCAGCCGCGCGGCCACCGTGCGGCACGCCGCCGAGGGCCTGATCGGCAACCTGCGGCGCAGCGAGGAACCGGAGAACCGGTCCGGCCGGCACAGCAGCGCCGAGTCGGGCCCGGTCGACGAGGACGCCGAGTCGCTCGACACGGAGAACTTCGTCAAGCTGCGCATGCTGATGCGCCGCCCCGGCCTCTCGCTCGCCGTCGCGCTCACCCTGATCACCCTGTTCGCCGCGCGCGATCTGCTCTCCGGCGGCAGCCTGTTCGGCGGCGCCCTGCTGCCCGCGCCCGAGGGCGCGTCGGACCTGTGGGACCGCTACGCCGACACCTGGCAGGGCGTCGGCTTCGGCGAGGCGGCGAGCGCGCCGCCCTACGTCGGCGCGCTGGCCGCGTTCGCCACGCTGCTGTTCGGCAAGGCCGGCACGGCGGTGGCGGTACTGCTGATCGGCAGCGTCCCGCTGGCCGGGATGAGCGCCTACCTGTGCTCGCGCCGCCTGGTGTCCGCGCCCGGCGTGCGGGTGTGGGGGGCGTCCGCGTACGCACTGACCCCCGTCGCCACCGGCGCGATCGCCGCCGGCCGGATCGGCACCGCCGTCGCCCTCGTCTTGGCCCCCGTGGTCGCGCGCGGCGCGGCCCAAGTGCTCGGCGCCGGCGACCTCAAGGCGTCCATGCGCGCCGCCTGGGCCACCGGCCTGGTGCTCGCGGTCGTCGCCGCGTTCACCCCGCTGCTCTGGCTCGCCACCGCACTGCTCGCGCTGATCGCCGTCGGGGCCGGCTTCGCCGGGCTGCTCGGCCCGCGTCCGGGCATCGGCCTGCTGCTGCGGGTCGGCGTGGTGCTGGGCACCCCGCTCGTGCTGCTCGGCCCGTGGACCCTGGCTCTCGCGGGCAAGCCGGCGCTGTTCCTGAGCGAGCCCGGCCTGGCCGGCGACGCGCTGGCCGACAAGGGCACCAGCCCGGTCGGCCTGCTGCTGCTCGACCCGGGCGGCCCCGGCACACTGCCGATCTGGCTCACCGGCGCGCTGCTGGTCGCCGCGCTGGCCGCGCTGTTGCGCGACTCACGTCGGGCCGCCGTGCTCGGCGCGTGGGCGGTGGCCCTGGTCGGCCTGCTGCTCGCGGTCGTGGTCAGCCACGCCGAGATCACCGTCGAGGCGACCGGCGCCAAGGTGCCCGCGTGGCCCGGCGCGGCCGTCGTGGTGATCGCGCTCGGCTACGTGATGGCGGCGATGGTCGGCGCCGAGGACGCCCGCACCCGGGTCGCGGCCGGCAGCTTCGGCTGGCGCCAGCCCACCGCGGTGGTGCTGGCCGTGGTCGCCGGCGCCGCCCCGTTCCTGGCCGCCGGGACCTGGCTGTGGAAGGGCGCCGACGGCCCGCTGGAGCGGCGCGACCCGGTCGTGGTGCCCGCGTTCGTGGCCGAGGAGGCCACCGGCGCGCGCCACCCGCGCACCCTCGTGCTCACCTCGCCCGAACCGGGCAACGTCAGCTACACGATCGTGCGCGGCGCGGGTCCGGCGCTCGGCGACGCCGAGATGGCGCCCAAGGCGTCCACCTACCGGCAATTCAACACCTTCCTGGGCAAGTTGATCGCCGGCGGCGGTGGCGCGGACGCGAGCATGCTGGCCCCGTACGGCATCGAGTTCATCCAGCTCAAGCCGCCGGTGGGCAGCGAGTTGACCGCCCGGCTCGACGGCACCCCCGGCCTGGCCCGGGTCGGTGCCACCCAGGGCGCCACGCTCTGGCGGCTGCAATACCCGGTCGGCCGGGCGCTGATCGTCGACCCCGACGGCAAGGCCAAGGCCCTGCCGACCACCCGTGAGGGCGTGTCCACCCGGATCGAGGCGGGTCCCCAGGGTCGGATCCTGCGGCTCGCCGAACGCGCCGACTCCGGCTGGCAGGCCACCCAGGGCGGGAGGAAGCTCACCGCCCGCACGCTGGACGGCTGGGCCCAGGGCTTCGAACTGCGCCCCGAGGCCGGCCGGCTCGAACTCACCCACTCCTCGGGCGGACACGGCATCTGGCTGCTCGTGCAGGGCGTGTTCGTGTTCGTCGTCTTCGTCATGGCGCTGCCCGCCCGCCGGCGCGGCACCGACGACGACCTGCCCGAGGCCGCCGCAACGCCGGTCGCGGCCGCCGGCGCCGGCGAGGGCGGCGGGCGGCGCGGCCGACGCAAGGCCGAACCGGCCGAGCCGGTCGAGGCGCCGGAAGCGGTGCCGGTCGCGGTGGCCGCCGACGGGCTCGACGCGTACGGGTTCCCCGAGTTCCCCGAACAGCGCACCGACCCGGCCGAGGCGCCGGTGCCGGTCGAGGCCTGGCAGGGCACGCCCTACGACGGCACCGCGACGCCGGCGTACGAGCAATACCCGCAGCAGGACTACGGGCAGCAGTACCAGGGCTATCCGGACTACCAGGGGTACCAGTACGACCAGCACGCCCAGGGCATGCCGGCCCAGGGCGCGCCGGACGGCTCGGACGCGGCGGGCTCCTTCGGCTGGACCGGGCAACCACACCAGTCGCACCAGCAACCCGCCTACGACGAGTACGGCAACCCGCTGCCACCGCAGCAGTACGACCCGACCGCCTACCAGGATCCCGCCGCCGGCCGGCCGCCCGAGCCGCGCTCGGGTGACGATCCGTGGCCGCCGTCCCCGCAGGGAGACCGCCCGTGAAGCGCACCACCCTCTCCCTGGCCGCCGTCGTCGCGCTGCTGGCCGTCGTCGTCGGCCTTGCGGTCGTGACCCGCCCGACCGAGAGCAAGGCCGCGCCGCCGCCCGCGGCGTCGCGGGTGCCGGTGCAGCAGGCCGAGGTGTCCTGCCCGTTCGTGCGCCAGCTGCCCGGCAGCTCGACCGCGGTCTCCGCACTCGCCCCGCCCGCCCAGGCCGGGGCGAGCGGCGGCGAGGCGAACGTCGTCGAACTCGGCGACCGGACCAAGGTGCGCACCAAGGTCGAGGCCCCGGGCAAGCTCGCGAGCATCGGCGTGGACAACACCGACGTGCCGCCGCTCCTGGGCACCGCCTCGGGCGCGTTCGCCCCGGGCTTCGGCGCGGGCGCGGTCACCAGGGTGCCCAGCAACGCCGGCCGCGGCCTGGCCGGGGTCACCTGCGAGGGGTCCACCACCGACCGCTGGTTCGTCGGTGCCGCCACGACGGAGAACCGGGAGGCGTACCTGTACCTGTCCAACAGCCGGGACACCCCCGCCGTCGTCGACGTGGAACTGTTCGGGCGCAACGGCCCGATCGAGTCCGAGGCCGGCCGCGGCATGTCGCTGGCCCCCGGCGCCTCGACGGCGATCCTGCTGCGCACGCTCAACCCCAGCGCGATCGAGCCCGGCCTGGCGGTGCACGTGATCGCGCGCTCCGGGCGGGTCGGCGCGGCGATCCGGGACCAGGAGGGGGCGGTCGGCACCGACTGGCTGCCCTCGTCAGGGGCCCCGAGCCGCAACCTGGTGATCACCGGCCTGCCCGCGATCACCGGCGACGCCGGCAACGTGCAGCTGATGCTGTTCTCGCCGAGCGGGGAGAGCACCGACGTGCAACTGTCCGTCGCGGGCAAGGTGAACACCTTCAAGCCGGTCGAGCACGAGACCACCGAGGTCAAGGGCAACAAGCTGACCGTCTTCGACCTCGGCCCGGTCAACCGCGGCGACGCGGGCGCGCTCCGGCTGGTCTCCGGCCGCGCGGACATCATCGCCGGCGTCCGGGTGGTGCAGGGCGGCGGCACCGACGCGGAGGTGGCGTTCCTGAGCGCCACTCCGGAGCTGACCGGTCGCGCGGTGATCGCGGAGAACCGCACCGGCGGCGCGGTCGCCACGACCGTCACGCTGACCGCGCCCAAGGGCCCGGCCAAGGTCAAGCTCACCGCGTTCGGCGACAAGGGCGACCCGGTCTCCGCCGACGTCGAGGTACCCGCCGGCACCACCGTCCAGGTCAACGCCCCGGCCCCGGCCGGCGCCACGCGGTTCGCCCTGGTCGCCGAACCGCAACCCGGCTCGCAGCCGGTGCACCTGGCCCGCACGGTCACCGAGACGATGAACAAGACCGCCGCGTTCACGGTGCAGCCCTTCGTACCCGGCGTGGAGACCGTGGTGGTGCCCAACGCCCGCCAGGACCTGTCCCTGCTGGTCCCGCAGCGGTAGCCGCACGCTCGCGAAACGACGAAGGCCCGGGACCCTCCTGCGGGGGTCCGGGCCTTCGTGGTTCCGGCTCGCTCAGTCGTCGGGGTCGATGGTGTCCGGATCCATCCCCAACAGGTCCGCGACCTGCTCCACCAGCACGTCGTTGACCAGCATCTCCAGCTCGGCCCGACCCTCCGCGCGCAGCTCCAGCGGGCGCCGGTACAGGATGATCGTGGCGGGCACGGCCTTGGTCGCCGGCACCAGCCGGCCCAGCGCCACCGCCTCGTCGCCGTTCACCGCCGTCTCGGCCTCGGGCACGTCCAGGACCGCGAAGCGGACCTCCTCCAACTGCGGCCAGCGCTTGGCGAGCCGTTCCACGACATCGGCGGCGAGGTCGTCGAACCGCTGCGCGCGGGTCAGCGCGATCGGCACGGGGGGTGGGGCGAGCGGGCCGCGCATGCCGCGGCCGTGCCGGTCGCGCCGACTGCGACGGCGCGAGTCGCGCTCGCGGGGGGAAGAGGGGACCGAGTGCTCGTTGTGCACGGCACGAGCTTAGGGCCTGGCCGCCCGATCCGGACCGGTCCGCGCCGCTCCGTCGATGGACGTCGCGGACCGCCCCGAACGGGTGTCCCCATGCCGCCGACATCCTGTGAGGAGCGACACGTGAGTCACACCGCACCCGGATACCACGCGGGTTCGGCCCGCTTGCGGTACCGTCCATCGTCGTGAGCCCTGTACGTCGCTGTTCGCGGACCGCCTGCGGCCGAACCGCAGTCGCCACGTTGACGTACGTCTACGCCGACTCCACGGCCGTCCTGGGCCCTCTCGCGACCTACGCCGAGCCCCATTGCTACGACCTGTGCGCCGAGCACTCGGAGCGGCTGACCGCGCCGCGCGGCTGGGATGTCGTGCGCCTGGCGCCGGATCCGAGCGCGGGCAAGCCGAGCAGCGACGACCTGGAGGCGCTGGCCAACGCGGTGCGCGAGGCCGCCCGCCCGCCGCAACCCCCGCAGCCCGCGCCCGAGCCGCCGGACCGCGACGGCCGTCCCGAGACCGGCCGCCGGGGCCACTTGCGTGTTCTGCGCTCACCCGAGAGCTGACCGCCGGCCGATAGGGTCTGAGGCGTCGTCCGCGGGGCAGGGGTCGACGGACAACGGCCAACACCGCGGCGAATCGGGACCGCGGTCGAGCGAGTGGAGTCTTCGGGTGCGCGACCTCTCCCAGATCGTGAAGGCGTACGACGTGCGGGGCGTGGTCCCCGACCAGCTGGACGCCGACACCGCGCGGGCACTGGGCGCGGCGTTCGTTCGGGTCACCGGGGCTGCGGCGATCGTGGTCGGCCGGGACATGCGGCCCTCCTCGCCCGAGTTGTCCGGCGCGTTCGCCGAGGGCGCCGCGGCCCAGGGCGCCGACGTCACGCTGATCGGGCTCGCCTCCACCGACGAGCTGTACTTCGCCAGTGGCAGCCTGGACCTTCCCGGCGCGATGTTCACCGCGAGCCACAACCCCGCGCAGTACAACGGCATCAAGATGTGCCGCGCCGGCGCCGCGCCGATCGGCCAGGACAGCGGCCTCGCCGACATCCGCGCGCTCGCCGAGGCCGGTGTGCCCGACTTCGCCGGCACCCCGGGCACGATCGGCGAGCACGACGTGCTCGCCGACTACGCCGCGCACCTGCTCGGCCTGGTCGACCTGACCGGCATCCGGCCGCTGAAGGTGGTCGTGGACGCGGGCAACGGCATGGGCGGGCACACCGTGCCGACCGTGCTCGGCGCCGCGAGCGGGCTGCCGCTGGAGATCGTCCCGCTCTACTTCGAGCTGGACGGCTCCTTCCCCAACCACGAGGCGAACCCGCTGGACCCGAAGAACCTGGTCGACCTCCAGGCGAAGGTCCGCGAGAGCGGCGCCGACCTGGGCCTGGCCTTCGACGGCGACGCCGACCGCTGCTTCGTGGTCGACGAGCACGGCGACCCGGTGTCCCCCTCGGCGGTGACCGCGCTGGTCGCAGTCCGCGAGATCGCCCGCGCGAAGGCCAACGGCGAGGCGAAGCCGATCGTCATCCACAACCTGATCACCTCCCGCGCGGTGCCCGAGATCGTCGCCGAGCACGGCGGCGAGGCGGTGCGTACCCGGGTGGGCCACTCGTTCATCAAGGGCGAGATGGCCAAGACCGGCGCGATCTTCGGCGGCGAGCACTCGGCGCACTACTACTTCCGCGACTTCTGGCGGGCCGACACCGGGATGCTCGCCGCGATCCACGTGCTCGCCGCGCTCGGCGGCCAGGACCGCCCGCTGTCCGAGTTCGCGAGCGAGTACGACCGCTACCCGGCATCCGGCGAGATCAACAGCGAGGTGGTCGACCAGGCGGCGGCGACCGCGCGGGTCCGGGCCGCGTTCGCGGGCCGGCCCGGGGTCGCCGTGGACGACCTGGACGGGATGACCGTGGTCGCCGACCGGTGGTGGTTCAACCTGCGCGCGTCCAACACCGAGCCGCTGCTGCGGCTGAATGTCGAGGCGGACGACGAGCCGACCATGATCGCGATCCGCGACGAGGTGCTGGCACTCGTCCGGGACTGACCGGTCGGCTCGGTAAGGTGATGGGTTCAATCGGACGACTGCCGCACCGGATCCGGACGAGCAGGTACGAACGGTACGAACAGTCGGAAATGTGGGAGATGTCGTGAATCTGGAACCGTCGCAGCTGGCGATCCTGACGTGCCCGGTCTGCCACGCCTCGCTGCACCGGGACGGGGACGCCGCGCTGGCCTGCGACAACTCCTCCTGCGGGCTGGTGTACCCCGTCGTCGACGACATCCCGGTACTGCTCGTGGACGAGGCTCGCCGGTCGGGCACCGATCGGGCATGAACATCCTCGACGAGGCCCTGCTGGACGACCAGGACGGCATCGCCCGGGCCGATACGGCGGAGACCCTGCGGGCGCTGGCCGGTGCCGGCGCCCAGGTCCGCCGGGCCGTGCAGGCCGCGCGCGAGGCGCTGCCCGCCGCGATCGCGCCCCGGGACCGGCCGCGCACGGTGATTCTGGCCGCGCCCGCGTACGGGCCGCTCGGCCATGCGCTGCGCGCGGTCACCGGCGCCGACGCGGCGCTGCCGGTGATCCTCGGCGCGGGCGGCACGCTGCCCGGCTGGGCCGGTCCGATGGACCTCGTGTTGACGGCCGGGCGCGGCGACGAGCCGGGCCTGATCGACCTCGCCGGCCAGGCCTACCGGCGCGGCTGCCAGACGGTCGCGGCCACGCCCGGCGGGTCGGCCCTGGACGCCGCCGTACAGCAGAGCCGGGGCGTGGTGGTCCGGGTCCCCGTCGACACCGGCTCCGTGGGCGCGGCCGGCTACGCCGACGAGACCGTGTTCGCCGCGCAGACCGCGTTCTGGCCGCTGTTCACCGCGCTGCTCGCGATCACCGGCGCGTGCGGCGCGAGTGCGTTCACCCCCGGCGAGGGCCTGGCGAGCGTGGACGCGATGGCCGACCGTCTCGACGAGACGAGCACCCGCTGCCGGCCCGCCGCCGAGGCGTACCTCAACCCCGCCAAGGGCCTGGCCGGCGCGATCGCCGGCACCATCCCGGTCGTGTGGGGCGCGGGCACCGTGGCGGGCGTGGCCGCCGAGCGCTTCGCCACGATGCTCACCGGCGTGGCCGCCGCACCCGCGCTGTCCGGCCCGCTGCCGATCGCCGGCCGCTACATGGACCGGGTCTTCCAGGCGGGCGAGACCGGTGCCGCCGACGACCCCGACGACTTCTTCCGCGACCGGGTGGACGAGCCCGACCCGGTGCGGATGTACCCGGTGCTGCTCGTCGATCACGACGACCCGGCCGCCGCCGCGCCCGTCGACCACGCCCGCCGCACCCTGGGCGCGCTGGGCCGGGCGGCCGTCGGTGAGGTCGGCGCCCGCGGCGGCAGCCCCGTCGAGCGGCTGGCCGAGCTGATCGCCGTCACCGACTTCGCGGCCGTCTACCTGGCCCTGGGCACCGGCGTGGGTCCCGCCGCGCCGGGGTTGTTCCCCTGGACCGAAGGTGGTCCCCGCTAGCCATGGACCGCCTTCTCAACCGGATCCGCGCCAACGCGTGGGGTTCGCTCACGGCCATCCCCGAACTGCTCGGCGTCGCCCCCACGGGCGAGCCGCAGGCCGAGCTGTGGATGGGCGCCCACCCGGGCGCGCCGTCCGAGGTCGATCGCGGCTCCGGGGCCCGCTCGCTGGTCGAACTGATCGCCGCGGACCCGGCCGGCGAGCTGGGCCCGGACACCGCCGCCCGGTTCGGCCCGCGCCTGCCGTTCCTGCTCAAGGTGCTGGCCGCCGAGGAGCCGCTGTCGCTCCAGGTGCACCCCGACGCGGTCCAGGCCCGGCAGGGCTTCGCCGAGGAGGAGGCGCGCGGCGTCCCGATCGACGCGCCGCACCGCAACTACCGCGACTCCAGCCACAAACCGGAGATGATCTGCGCGCTCGGCGACTTCGAGGGCCTGGTCGGCTACCGCGAGATCGCCGAGACGCTGAAGCTGCTCGACGCCCTCGACGTGCCCGAACTGGCCCCGTTCGCCCGGGCGTTGCGCAATCCGGACGAGGAGGCGGCGCTACGCGCGGCGACCACGCACGTGTTGATGCTGCCCGAGCGCCTGCGCACCACGGTGGTGGACGCGGTCGCCGCGGCCTGCCGCCGACTGGCCGCGAACGGCTCGCCCTACGCGGAGGCGTGCGCCGCGGTCGCCGGTCTGGCCGAGCGCCATCCGGGCGATCCCGGTGTCGCGGTGGCGCTGCTGCTCAACCACATCCGGCTGCGCGAGGGCGAGGCGGTCTTCCTCGCGGCCGGCATGCCGCACTCCTACCTGCACGGGGTGGTGGTCGAGATCCTGGCCAACTCCGACAACGTGCTGCGCTGCGGCCTGACCGACAAGCACATCGACGTCGGCGAGCTGCTGCGGATCATGGCCTTCCGGGCCGGCCCGGTGGAGATCCTGGGCCCCGAGCCGAGCGCGGCGCACCCGGGCGAGGAGGTCTACACGACTCCCGTGGCCGACTTCCGCCTGTCCCGGCTGCCCGCGGGACCCGGCCGCGGACCGCATTTTTTGGACACCGCCGGCCCGCAGATCCTGCTGTGCGTACGCGGCTCCGCCACCGTGCGCCAAGAGCGCGAGCCGGGGGGCGCGGCCGGAACGACCCTCGACCTGGCGCGCGGCCGGTCGGTGTACATCCGCGCGGGTGAACCCCGCGTCGCGGTCACCGTCGACGGCGCCGGCGGCCTGGTCTTCCGGGCGACCGTGCCCTGCCGCTGAGCGCGGCCGCGGCCGAGCGCGGCCGGGTGCACTTACCGCAAGTCTGCCGGGGTAGACGCCGGCCCGATGACACACTGATCGCCGACACAGGCGGCCGGTGACGACGGCGGTGGTCAACCAACGGGCGGGAGTCGATCGATGAGTGCGGGCGGCGGTACCAAGGCGGTCGTGGCGGCACTGGCCGCGAACCTGGGGATCGCGGTGGCCAAATTCGTGGCCTTCGCCTTCACCCGGTCCTCGTCGATGCTGGCGGAGGGCGTGCACTCGATGGCCGATTCCGGCAACCAGGTGCTGCTCCTGGTGGGCGGCAAACGCGCGGAACGCGACGCCACCCCCGAGCACCCGTTCGGCTACGGCCGCGAGCGCTACATCTACGGTTTCCTGGTCTCCATCGTGCTGTTCTCCGTCGGTGGCATGTTCGCCATCTACGAGGGCTACGAGAAGATCGCCCACCCGCACGAGTTGAAGAGCTGGTACTGGGCGGTCGGCGTGCTGGTGTTCTCCATCGTCCTGGAGGGCTTCTCCTTCCGGACCGCGATCAAGGAGTCCAACCGGCACCGGGGCTCGCTGACCTGGGCGCAGTTCATCCGCCGGGCCAAGTCGCCGGAACTGCCGATCGTGCTTTTGGAGGACTTCGGCGCGCTGATCGGCCTGATCCTCGCGCTCGGCGGCGTCGGCCTGGCGGTGGCCACCGACGACGGCGTCTGGGACGGCATCGGGACGCTGTGCATCGGCGTGCTGCTCGTGCTGATCGCGATCGTTTTGGCCCTGGAGACCCGCAGCCTGCTGCTCGGCGAGGCGGCCGGGATCGAGACGGTCCGCGAGATCGAGGCGGCGATCGTGGCCGGCCCCGACGTCGAGCGGCTGATCCACATGCGCACGCTGCACCTGGGCCCGGAGGAACTGCTGGTCGCGGCCAAGATCGCGGTGCGCCACGAGGACACGGCGGCCGACGTGGCCCGGGCGATCGACGCCGCCGAGGCCCGCATCCGCGCCGCCGTCCCGATCGCCCGAGCGATCTACCTGGAACCGGACATATACCGGGCCGACGAGGCCGCCCGCGGCGCCGATCCCGAGGCGACACCTGGCGGAAAGTACCCGCACACGCCAACCGGATGAGGTGTTAACGTCGTTGGCGCACAACGACAGTCGCTGCAGAGGGCGGTCGGGTCTCGGGCCCGTAGGCACAGAAGTGTCCGACTGGATGGCACGTCATCGGCGCCCCCGGCACCGGTGTGTCTCCAGTCCCATCCACCCCCTGCAGAAGGATCGAAACATGGCTTCGCAGCTCGACGGCGACTTCAAGGTCGCCGACCTCTCCCTTGCCGCGTTCGGCCGCAAGGAGATCACCCTCGCCGAGCACGAGATGCCCGGTCTGATGGCGATCCGGCGTGAGTTCGCCGCGGCCCAGCCGCTGGCCGGTGCGCGGATCATGGGTTCGCTGCACATGACCGTGCAGACCGCCGTGCTGATCGAGACGCTGACCGCGCTCGGCGCCGAGGTGCGCTGGGTCTCCTGCAACATCTACTCCACCCAGGACCACGCCGCCGCGGCGGTCGCGGTGGGCCCCGAGGGCACCCCCGAGGACCCGCGCGGCGTGCCGGTCTACGCCTGGAAGGGCGAGACCCTGGAGGAGTACTGGTGGTGCACCGAGCAGGCGCTGAACTGGCCCGGGCACGACGGTCCGAACATGATCCTCGACGACGGCGGCGACGCCACGATGCTCGTCCACAAGGGCGTCGAGTTCGAGAAGGCCGGCGCCGTCCCGGACGCGACCGCCGACGACTCCGAGGAGTACACGGTTTTCCTGGCGCTGCTGCGCGCCAACCTGGCCGAGAACCCCGGCAAGTGGACCGCGATGGCTCCCGGCATCAAGGGCGTCACCGAGGAGACCACCACCGGCGTGCACCGCCTGTACGAGATGTTCCGGGAGGGCTCGCTGCTCTTCCCGGCGATCAACGTCAACGACTCGGTCACCAAGAGCAAGTTCGACAACAAGTACGGCGTGCGCCACTCGCTGATCGACGGCATCAACCGCGCCACCGACGTCCTGATCGGCGGCAAGGTCGCGGTCGTCTGCGGCTACGGCGACGTCGGCAAGGGCTCCGCCGAGTCGCTGCGCGGTCAGGGCGCCCGGGTGATCGTCACCGAGGTCGACCCGATCTGCGCGCTCCAGGCGGCGATGGACGGCTACCAGGTCACCACGCTGGACGAGGTGGTCGAGATCGCCGACATCTTCATCACCACCACCGGTAACCGCGACATCATCATGGCGTCCGACATGCAGCGGATGAAGCACCAGGCGATCGTCGGCAACATCGGCCACTTCGACAACGAGATCGACATGGCCGGCCTGGCCAGGATCCCGGGCATCGTCAAGGACGAGGTCAAGCCGCAGGTGCACACCTGGACCTTCCCCGACGGCAAGACGCTGATCGTGCTGTCCGAGGGCCGCCTGCTCAACCTGGGCAACGCGACCGGTCACCCGAGCTTCGTGATGTCGAACAGCTTCACGAACCAGACCATCGCCCAGATCGAGCTGTTCACCAAGCCCGAGGAATACCCGATCGGCGTGTACGTGCTGCCCAAGCACCTCGACGAGAAGGTCGCGCGCCTGCACCTGGACGCGCTCGGCGTCAAGCTCACCACCCTCACCGAGAGCCAGGCCGCCTACATCGGCGTGCAGGTCGACGGCCCGTACAAGCCGGACGCGTACCGGTACTGATCTCCACCGGGTCGACCCGCTCGACCCGATCGGTGCGGTGACGCGCCGATTCGTCGACGCGGGTCGGCATACTCGCCCGTCCCACGGACAGACGCACGGACGGACAACGGATCGGCGGTGGGCGGGGGGGGGGGCGAACCGCCCCCCGGCCCC